>DASUFH010000126.1:0-3071 GCA_036274645.1 Terriglobia bacterium | reverse complement strand
CGAGAGTTCCTTCATGAATGATGCGAAGCCGGCCGGGCCTTTCCGTCACCAGCATGTCGCCGTTCGGAAGAAACGCGAGACTCCACGGATTGGCCAGTCCGGTCGCCACGGCCGAAACGCGAATGCGCTGCTGCGCGGTTTCAAATGTTTGCGGCAAGGGCGGAAGCGGTGGGGACGCGCGGCCTCCCTGCTGAGCGGACAGCGCGGCGGCGGAAACGATCGAGGCAAGGACACACCACACGAAGAAGCGGCTTCTCATCATGGGGAAGAGTGTAGAACAAACCGGGCTTTGCCGAACGGGAACGTCCCGGGTCCCCGCCTGCCTGTAGGGGCGGTCGTAGACCGCTAGTACCTGCAGGCCTCGGCGAACTCCACCGTATAGCCCGTCAGGCGCTTCATCCGCTCGATTTCCGCCGGATCTCCCGACGCCTTCCGGATGTTGTCGGAAAGCTTCACGACGGGAAGCCCGTTCGCGCTCACCGGCTTCACCACAATCGAAAGCGGCGTGGGACCGAGATCGTTCGTGAGATTCGTGCCGATACCAAAGGTCGTCTGGATTCTGCCGCGAAAGTACCGCTCCAGCTCGTCGACCAGCGCGGCGTCCAGGCCGTCGGCAAACACGATCAGTTTCGCCATCGGATCGATACCCATCCGTTTGTACATCTCGACGCGCTTGTCGCCATACTCCTTCGGCGGACCGGAATCATGCCGCGAGCCTTTCCACCGCTCGACCATATCCCGTGGGGCCACGTGCGAAAAAAAGTAATCGCTGCCGTAGGTGTCGGGAAGGAACACCGAAAGCCCGAGACCATATTCCGCTTCCCAGTCTTCGAGGACCCGCAACGACGAGACCAGCCGCCCGGCCGCTTCGTCTTCGTCCCGGTAGATCGCGCTGTACACCATCGGCAGTTCGTGAGCATTCGTGCCCATCGGTGTCAGCCCGTATTTCATCGCCAGCAGCGTGTTCGATGTTCCGCGAAACTGCTTGTTGTCGACAAAGACACTCTCGGCCGGAAATTCCTCGGCCAGACGCGCCACCACTCGCTCCTGCCATTCGCGCGAAAAACGCCGGCGTGTCCCGAAGTCCGAAAAAGCGATGTTCGGATTCGCCTTGAAGAGCGTCACCTTCTCTTCCAGCCGCCGCATGCCCTCGTCGACCGGCGCCTCATGCGCCTGATATTCCCCATACAGCTCCGCCACCACCTGCAAGGCCAGCGTCTCCCATCGCGTGACCAGCGGCCATGCGCCGGAAAACTCCAGCGCGAGTTGGCCGTCGTGGACATCCAGGTGATATTCCGGCAACCGGAACGTTTGCAGAAACTCGATGTAGTCCAGTTTGAACATCGGCTGGCTGTATTCAAACGTGCCCATCAGAAAGTGCAGTTCCTGACGGGTGAATCGCAGCGCCCGGAGATGATCGAGCTGTTCGCGCAGCCGGCCGAGGTCGATACAGTCCGCCAGGCGGATGTGCCGGTGCCGGTTCTGGAAAGCAAACGTTACAGGCGTGGCCGGATGGCGGTGAAAGATCGCCTGTCCCATGGTGTCCTTGTAGAAGTCGACATCCAGCAGGGACTCAATGATCGGTTTGTCCATTATTAAGGTGTATTCTCCGGCATTCGTGGGTAAATTCCGGACTCATCATGCCAAAAGCGCTTCTTTTGATCGACATTCAAAACGACTTTGTTCCCGGCGGCGCCCTGGCGGTCCCGAGAGGCCACGAGGTAGTTGCCGTCGCCAACCGCTGGATAGAACGGTTCGTGAACGAAGGCGGAATCGTGGTCGCCACACAGGACTGGCACCCGTCCGATCACGTGTCGTTCGCGAGCGGCAATCCCGGCAAGACCCCCGGCGATCTGATCGACCTGGACGGACTTCCCCAGGTCGTCTGGCCGGACCACTGCGTTCAGGGCACGAAGGGCGCGGCGTTTGTGGACGGACTGAACGTCGACGCCATTCACTCCGTGGTTCGAAAGGGGTCCGATTCGCGCCTCGACAGCTACAGCGGGTTCTTCGACAACCACCACCGGAAACAGACCGAGCTCGCCGGCGTATTGCGCCAGGCCGGCGTGGAGGAGTTGTACATCCTGGGACTCGCCACGGACTACTGCGTCAAGTTCACCGCGCTCGATGCCCGGGAACTGGGATTCCCGGTCACGCTGGTGCTGGATGGATGCCGCGCCATCAACGTGCAACCCGATGACGAACAGAAAGCGATCGAGGAAATGAAGCGGGCCGGCGTGAAGGTAACCACGTCTGCCGAAGCGCTGTAACGCCTACGGCGCTAGCGCGCCTTTTCTTGAGCCAGAAAGTCCTGGACCCACGCGGGCGGCGAGCCCTCGCCGGGCGCATAACGCGCGCGGGCCGGACCACTATCGGTGTCCCAGAGCGTATAGATGCCATCCGCATCGCCGTGAGTGAAGCCGGAGTGCATGACGATCTCCTTGCCGCCATTCTGGAAACGCCATTTCCATGGAATGCCATACTCCGGAGAGATGTACCGCGGACTGGCGCCGGCCTGAAAGATCACGAGCGCCATCGAGCACGGATAGCTTTGCGGACACATCATGTAATCGGCCAGCCAGCCGATGTGCCGCCGATCGTCAGCCACGTGAATATCTTTGAATGATTCCTGCGTGAGGACTTCGTCGCCTCTTGTAAAGCGTCCACGCTCCTTCGGAATCTTCACAACCGCGCCATCGCTGTAAGTCACCTTGAGCGGCCCCTCGGCAGTCACTTCGTAGCTCACGATACGCGTGTCCTGCCCCGCGGCTACCGGACCCGGTATCGCGGCAGCCACGAATGCGAGCATCAGGGGAAGCGCCGAGAGCAGACGGCTAATTTCATTGGCCATTGAAGCGATCTTAGCAAACCTGCCTCGCACAACCGAACGTTTTGCCCCGTCTGCTGTAGGGGCGGCCTATGACCGCCCTCTGGAGTTTGGACATTTGCGGGTCAGGTTTTCGCGAAAGCCACGATATTTTTCGAGAAGCTGGCGTTGAGCAGAGCGGATACAGAAGCTTCGTGTAGGTCGAGTCGGAGGCGGGACAGCAGATCGTCTAGAGAAGGGCGTG
>DASUFH010000125.1:0-14494 GCA_036274645.1 Terriglobia bacterium | reverse complement strand
CACGCCCTTCTCTAGACGATCTGCTGTCCCGCCTCCGACTCGACCTACACGAAGCTTCTGTATCCGCTCTGCTCAACGCCAGCTTCTCGAAAAATATCGTGGCTTTCGCGAAAACCTGACCCGCAAATGTCCAAACTCCAGTGGGCGGTCATAGACCGCCCCTACAAGCAGACGCGCTCCTGCGTTAAATCTCCTTAACAATCGTTGACACTCCAACGATCACGGTGGTAAATCTTTCGCAACGCAATCGAGAAGAGTAGTAACGAGAACGCGTAAAGAGTCTGCGCCGGACTTCTTTCCCTCCGCCGGCATGACTGCGACCGTAGCCCCCCGTGAGCAGTTGCCCCCCCATTTCGCATCTGATCCGCACCGTGAAACAACGGGTGAAGTGTCTTCACCCATGGCAAAGGGGGAAAGCCATGAGAGCGATTCTTTCCGCAGCGGCAATCCTGCTGCTGTGTCTCGCCCTGTCTGGAGGCGCATTCGCGCAGTCTACCGTCGGCACAATCACCGGAATCGTCACCGCTACCGACAAAACAACATTGCCGGGAGTGACGGTTCGCGTTCTCAATGAAGATACCGGCCTCAGTCAGGCGATGCAGACCAACGACGCCGGCGTGTACAGCTTCATTCTTGCTCCGGGAACCAACTACACCGTCAGCGCCGAGCTGCTGGGGTTCAAGAAGGCCACTTTCAAGGGAATCACCCTTCACATGACCGACACGCAGCGTGTGGACTTCACGCTGGAACTCGGTGAGGTGACTACCAATGTCGTCGTCGATGTGAAGAAGGTCGATCCATTGCTGGATCTGCCGAACATCGGCATCCCGCTCGATGAGTTCGCGATCAGGAACCTTCCGACGACGACGTTCGATCCGCTCACTCTGCTTCCGACGCTACCCGGCTATCGCGCCAGTTCACTCGGGCACGAGTTCGATACGCTGGGTGGACTTCCGATGTACATGGTGAACACCGTGCGCGACGGGCTGAGCGTGACGGACGGTTTCACCCCCGGCGGCGTCGGTTCGACGACCATCCTGAACACCGACATGATTCAGGAACTGCGGCTGATCCTGGCGCCGGTCGACCCCGAATCCGGCCGCGGCAACGGACAGATCCAGATCACGACGAAGTCGGGAACGAACAAATTTCAGTGGAACATCAATTACAACCTCCGGCAAAACGCCCTGAACTCCCTCGGTCCCAGTCCGAACCGCGTGAAACAGCCGTTCAATGCGGTGTTTCAGTACGTCGTCAGCGTGGGCGGCCCGGTGATCAAGAATCGCACGTTCTATTTCGTCAACTGGGATCACCAGATGAGTTTCCGCCGGCCGACGAGCAATTCGTGTATTGGGGGCTTCAGCGGTTGTGGCGGGTATCTGGCGGTTCCCGCCCTGACGGATCCGGCGCGCAACGGAATCTTCCGCTGGTTTGACGGATGGAACTCCAACAATGCGTCCTTCGCGGAGCCGTTGACCGCCACGGGCACAACGGCGTCGTGGCCGATCGATCCGAGCGGCATTGCCGCCGCGCCCAAATTCTGGCCGGTCACGAACGCTCCGTATACCGGCACGCTGCGGTGCATCAGCGTTTTCGGCTCGATCAAATTCGACGGCACTCCCTTCGATCCGGCAACGGACTGCGGCACATACATCCCCCGCGCCGCAGATGGTTCCCTGGACTACGCCCATCCCCAGATGGGCGTAGGGGTGCTCCCCACCAGTGGCCCCGATTGGGACGGGTTCGGCCGTGTGCCGGACCGGACCGGCTACATTCAGCGGCTGATCGGGTACATGCCACACGCGGACCACTTCTACAGCAACTTCACCAACGGCGGTCAGGTCTCCTCGACCGGCGCGGACGGCCTGAACCGCGCGGCGTTCGACTGGGTGCGGGCCACAAGCGGCCTGTCCAATCGCAACACGTTCAACGGCGGGACATTCGGGACCGGACTGACGCTGGATCAGCAGTGGGTCGGTCACCGGACGATCAACATCAAGGTCGATCACAACATCGATTCGCGCAACCGCATCAGCGCGAGCACCAGCTTCCAGAACGACCAGAATCAGCGTAACGGGTTCGAGTCGCGCTGGCCGGACGGAGTGAATGGCTATGAGGCCCGCATTCCGCGTGTCCTGACGCTCAACGGCTTGTCGAGCATCACGCCCAACCTCGTGAATGAGGCGCGCTTCGGCATCTCGTACAACCGGTCGACGCAGCTGGCGCCCTGGGATAACCCCGCCAACGCCTCGCAGCGGGAGTTTGCGCGGTCCTTCCTCCAGCAGGGCTGGGTCAGCGCCAACAGCGGGCAGGTTTCTCCGGTCTACTACACGCCCGGAACGGGCAGCATGGATTTTTCCAGCAACATTCTCCCGTCCGGGTCGAACACCGGTACAGGCGGCGCTTTCTTTGGTCAGCCGGCCGGAGGCTCATCCAGCACGTCGTGCCTGAATGTGACCTCCGTCGCTTCAACCAACTGTGAGACGGGGTACGGCCTGTACAATTTTGCCGATACCGTCAGCTTTAACCGTGGGTCCCACTCCATCCGGGCCGGGTTGGAATTCCGGGTCACGCGCGCTCACGAGGTCATGACCAGTTCGATTCCGAGCGCGACGGCGGGTTCCATTGCGGCGACGGCTCCAAGACTGGGCACGGCCAGCATGACGCCGGAATTGCCTGGTTTTGTGACGGGCATTGACGGCGGCTTGCTCGATACGTCGCGCGGCAGCGCGCGAGACCTGCTGTATTTCCTCTCAGGCTCGGTGCTGCAGGTGAGTCAGCAGTTCTGGGTAAACAGCGTCGACAACTTCGCAAACGGAACCTGGGAAACGTGGGATACGGGAGATGGAAAACAGGCCCGCAATTCCCGCCAGAACGAATACGCGATCTTCCTGAAAGATGACTGGAAGATCGGCAAGCGGCTGACGCTGAATCTGGGTGTGCGGTACGAAAACTACGGGAACCTCTACATTCAAGGCTTCTCCACCGGCATTCTGGACGGTGGACTGGGCCTGTTCGGAGCAGACCGCCTGCGCGGAGATAATCCGTTCGATTACTGGATGACGCCGGGCAATTACTATGTGACCGGTTACGGTTTGACTGCGCCGGCTCTCAATGTGACCGGCCAGTTCCTGCCGGATGGCTCGCCCAGCTTCATTCCGGGCACGACGGCCGGACTCGCTCAGACGGCGGCCGCGCAGTCGTACAATGTCACGGCCGCCTGTGTTTACGGCATTCAGCAGTCGCCCTTGCTGCCGGTGTCGAATTGCCGGCCGGATCTGTTGACGACGCGGGTATTCGTTGGGCCGGGATCGAACCATCCCGATCAGGCGCCCACATATATCGATCGGAACAATGTGGGACCCGCCATCGGATTTTCGTATCGCGCGGGACTGGGCAATCGAACATTCCTGTTACGCGGCGGCTTCCAGTTCACGTACGGTTCCGCCGGACGCGACCGCAGTGTGGCGTCGGGCACGGCAGGCATCCTCTCTCAACAGAATGGCGGAAGCACGTTGACCGGCGCCATCGACCAGTTCACCGCTTCGTGCGGCGCGACGACGACCTGTCCGGGCCTGGACCCGAATCTGGCGTTCACGCTCGCCGATCTGCCCAACATTACTCCGCTCGCGCCCTCTTCGACCCAGGTTCCCACGCTGGGTGGCGCGATTGGCGCTTCGTCCGGGCAGAATACGTTGTCGTCTCCGGCTTTGGGGTCGGCGCGCGTCGCGGCCATTACCGGCTATGCGCCGCGTTATCAGGACGCCCGAACGGAGAACTTCACCTTCTCCATTTCCACCAACCTCACCAGGACTTCGACGGTGTCGGTGAGTTACGTGGGCACGCTCGGAAAGAACCGCCCCACCGCGGTGGATATCAATACGCCGAACGTGTACCACAATCCCGAACTGCTCGACGCTCTGGCGCGCACCCGCGCCGGAGAAGATGTTCCCCTGTTCGACCAGATGTTCGCCGGCTTGAACATCTCGGGTTTGACGGCCACCAGCGGGTACGGGAACGTCGGCACGTGCGTGGCGCCCACCGGCGCCAACGCGGCCCTGCTGGCGTCGGCGGCGCCAGGTGGCGGCGCGGGCAACTGCCCGGTCGGCACGTACTATCAGAGCGGTTCCGCTCATCTGCGGCGCAGCGCGACCTTCCAGACGAATCTGGCCAACGGGAATTTCAATGCCGTGGCGGCCAGTCTGGCCACGTTGAATGGCACGTCTTCAGCCACCAATCTTTCGGTGCTTTCCAGCAATTCGGTCTGGCGAGCGTTCATGCAGGGTACCGCGGTCCGCAACGGTTGCGATCGCCTGGCGTCAGCGACATCCACGAACCATCTGGAGCTGATCAATGGCGGCGCCGCCACCGGAAATTCCGGGCCGGTCCGATGTTTCCCCGAAGACTACATCACGACGAATCCCGGCGGGAGCCGAATGACGTACAAGGCGAACTGGGGCTATACGAACTATCAGCAGCTCCAGGTTCAGTACACGTTGAGGCTGCCCAGGGGCGTCAACATGCAGGCGACCTACCTGACATCGAAGACGATGGCGTTGCCGCGGGATTTCTACAAGACCAATACCTACAACTACAACTCCAACGGCGGAAACGGGTTCAGCAGTCCGGGCAGCACCAGCGGACTGACCGGATTTGCCGACCCGCAGACTGAAGAGTCCCGCCGTATGGACTATGGTCTCTCCAGCGACAGTCTCAAACATGCGGTCCGCCTCAATGGTATTTTTCCCGTGCCGGTCGGTCCCGGCCAGCCCCTGCTTGGCAAGACCTCGGGCATCCTTGGAAAGCTTCTCGGAGGCTGGCAGATGGCGCTCATCCTGAACGGTCAGTCGGGACAGCCGTTCAGCATTTACGCGGGCGATATGCTCTACGGATCGTCCAGCGGTACCGCCAGTAATTGCACCGCATTTTCCGGCACGACGTTTGGCGGTGGAACGAATTGTCAGAGTGGACTGTCTTTCCCCGATGTCGTTTCGAACCTGTGGACCACGCCGAAAGGCAAGCTGGAAAACAACGGTCCCAACGGCAGTTCGACCTATTACGGCAATCCGACGCCGTTCGCTTTGATCCGGGATCCTCAGTGCGCCGGCTCTGTCGGGCGGTCGTCCACGTCCGACATCGGCAGTGTCAGCGGAGGCGTTCTCGGGACGTTCAATCTCCAGAACTCCTGCTCGCTCAACGCGCTCGTGATGAAAGTCGCGCCGGGAACCCCCGGAGCATTTCCGCTGAGCGCCACCGATCCCACGCCCGTGCTGATCATGCTGCAAAATCCGCTTCCGGGCCATCAGGGCTCGCTCGGAGCTCAGACCATGCGTCAGCCGGGACGTTTCTATCTGGACGCGAACCTGGCCAAGACGTTCATGTTCTCGGAAAGACGCGGCGTTCAACTCCGCGTTGACGCGACGAACGTGCTGAATCACCCGCAGCCGGCCGACCTGTATTTCAGCCTCGGTCCCGGCGGCACATTCAGCGATCAGAGCACGGCGGCCCTGCGTTCGCTGGCCAACGGCTGCGCGACCCAGAACACCACGGGGATCGCCGGTTGCGGCCGGCAGATTCAGTTGGGTTTCCGGATGATCAACAACTAGCTCGGCGCTGCCTGTAGGGGCGGTCTATGCCGTCCAGCGTTTCAGGGTGGAAGTCTCTTGATTTCACGGAAATTCACCTGGAAAAGCTGGGCGGTCATAGACCGCCCCTGCAAGCAGGCGGGGACCGAGAATGGTTCTGTTGTGTAGACGGCAAAACTGCAGCGGGCCCGACCGGTGATATCCTTCCCCACTGTGAAGAGGCTTCTGTTCATCGTGGCGTTGACCGCGCTTCTGGCGCGGCCGGCAATCTCGGATCACAACCGGCCCACCTCCGGCTTCGTGATCGGCCGGCTGGAAGTCACCAACAAGGATGCCTTTGTCTACTGGCCCAACTACTTCCCCTGGAATCCCCCTGGCATCACGACTATCCCGACGCGGACGACCTTCTCACCAAAATGCTGGGCGATCGGACCAATATCGAAATCGCGTCAGTCCCATACGAGATCGTCCGCCTCGACGATCCTGAAGTGTTCAGGTACCCGTTCCTCTATCTTTCCGAACCGGGGTTTCTGGACCTGACGGACAGGGAAGTTGCGAATCTCGGCGAATACATCCGCCGCGGCGGTTTCATCATGGTGGATGACTTTCGGACGGGCAAGATGCTCGGACACGAAGATGAGATCGACGTGCTGCGCCGTTACCTGAAGCGGGCCGCGCCGGATCGCGAACTGGTTCGTCTCAACTCGAGCCATCCGATTTTCCATTGCTTCTTCGACATCGACACTCTGGAAATGGATCCTCCCTACGAGATTCCAGAGCCCCCGCAATTCTGGGGTATGTCGGACGACAACGGGAATCTTCAGGTCATCGCCAGCTACAACAACGATATCGGCGACTACTGGAGATACCTCGATGACGGCGACAAGCCTTTGAAGTACAGCGCGAAAGCCGTTCGGCTCGGTGTCAACTACGTGGTCTACGCGCTGACGCACTGATCTGCCCCACCTTGTCCCCCTTGCAGGGGCGGTCTATGACCGCCCGACGTTTCGGAGTGGAAGTCTCTGATTGAACAGAAAGGCGCCCTGAAACGCTGGGCGGTCATAGACCGCCCCTACAAGCAGAACGGAAGGCCCGGCGAAAAAATGTCCGTGGGCTTGCAAGTCTCCGCGCGCGATTCCCGCATTCCCTCATGAAGGCGTTTGAATCGAAACCATAAAGGAGACTTCCATGAACCGTTACAGATTGCTCACGTTGGCCGCCGTCCTCTGGAGTTCCGCGCTGTATGCGCAGCCTGCCGACACGCTCCATATCGCGGTTGAATTGCGTTCCCAGACCGAACTGATGAAGAGCGCCGATACGCGCACGCGGGTGGACGCGCTTCATCGGGTCTGGAACCTGGCCCTGGAAGCGCCGGATTCCGAGAACAAGATTCGCGCGATCCGCATGATTGTGGATCCGGTGAACAGCAGTTCCGACCAGATCCGTATGCCGGCGGTGTTCGCGCTGGCGGAGATCGCGAACAGCTCCAAGGACCCGGCAGTCAAGATTGTAGCGATCCATGCGCTGCGTGGGCCGATTGGTTCGGGACAGGTTCCGATCCGCGATGTCGCGATCGACGCGATCAACAACATCACCGCCAACGCGCGCAAGTCGGAGATCGCCCTGGCTGCGGTCATCCTGTTGCACGAGCCGCTCGAAAGCAGCAACAACGGTGTTCGCATTCCCGCCATCAACGCCACGGTGAACGCCATTGTTGGCAGCGACAACTCCGCCGCCGCCGAGCAGGCCATCCAGTATCTTCTGGATGGGCCCATGGCTGCCCAGGCCGCGATCGGAGGGATGGAACTGCGGATGATGGCCATTCACGCCATCGAACGGATCGGCATGGATTCCGCCGATTCCCGCGTCAAGACGAAAGCCATGGTCGCGCTTGAAGCCGGCGCCACGCGCGGCAGCTTTGAACCCGAAGCGAAGCAGCGCGCGAAGGAAGCGGCCACGCGGATCCAGAGCGCGCTTCAGTAGGGAGTGGACAACCGGAGCATGGGGGACGTCATGAAAACCATGAAGCGGCGCTTCGCATACGGTGTGGTTGTTCTGATGGCGGTCGCGGCCGCCGGCCGCCTGGCGGCCGGTTCGGTCCGGCCGTCTGATCCCGGCTCCTCCGCGGCGCAGGCGTTTGGCGTGCTCCAGAAGAATTGCGCGGCGTGTCACGGGGAAGGCGGAGTCGCCAGCGCCTTCATGCCTCTCAATCGCGCGGCCATGGTGCGGCAGGGCGCCGTTATTCCCGGCAGGCCGGAAGAGTCGCCCCTGTACCGACGCATTACGGGAGCGGTTCAGCCCGCGATGCCCGAAGGCGGGCCGAGGCTGCCCGCGTACGATATCGCGAAGATCCGGCAATGGATCGACGACGGAGCGCCCCAGTGGACTCCGGATTCATCTCCGGCGCGCCGGTTCATTTCAAACGAGGAAGTCGTCGCCGCCATCGAGCAGGATCTCGCCGGACTGGAAATGCAGTCGCGCCGCTTCCAGCGATACTTCGTCCTGACGAATCTGCACAACTCGCCCGGCGCCGATCTGGAGACCTATCGGGTCGCGTTATTCAAGCTCATCAACAGTCTGTCCTGGGAAAAAGAGATACTTCTGCCGGCCGTTGTGGATGCGGACCGAACCCTCATCCGGATGGACCTGCGGGACTTTGAGTGGAGCGACGAGACCTGGAAGACCATCACTTCCGGTTATCCCTATGCGGTCCGTCTGCCGACCGCGGCCTATTCGCGCATTCAGCGGCTCGCGGCGTCCGATACGCCGTTCATTCGCGCGGACTGGTTCCTGGCAACCGCCTCGCTGCCGCCGCTCTACCACGAAGTTCTGGAACTGCCCGCCACCGAACGCGAACTGGAAAGCTGCGGCCCGGCCGTCCGGCGCTGCCTGCGGATCGATACGGCGAGGAATCTGCGGGAAGCGGCGGGCGTGCGCGTGGCGCGCGCGGGATTTGCGGAATCGGGAGTGTCCAACAACAATCGCATTGTGGAGCGCCATCGCTCCAGCTACGGCGCGTACTGGAAGTCGTACGATTTTTCCGACAACGTCGGGCGCCACAACATCTTTCAGCATCCGGTCGATTTCGAGCGCGCCGGGGGAGAGATCATCTTCAATCTGCCGAACGGCCTGCAGGCGTATCTGCTGGTCAATCAGAGAGGCGAACGGATCGATCAGGCGCCGACGAACATCGTGTTCAACAAGGGCGCCGGCCGTCCGGAGATCCGCAACGGCCAGAGCTGCATGACCTGCCATGTCAACGGGGTTCGCCCGTTGACGGACGAAGTCGGCGCGTCGGCGGTTCCGTTCGCGCCGGAGCTGCGGTCCATCGTATCGGCGCTTTATGCCCCGAGCGACGCGATGGACGCGCTTCTCGCCGCCGACCAGCGGCGTTTTGAACACGCCGTTCTGCAAACCGGAGCGCGGACCGGTGAAGAGCCGCTGGCCGAACTGGCCCAGCGGTATCGGGCCTCCGTGAGCGCCGCGGCGGCAGCCGCCGAAACCGGTTTCACGGAGAATGAGTTCCTGTCGGAACTCGCCGCGAATCCACGCCTGCAGCAGCTGGGCCTGACGCCGCTCGTGTCGGGCGGCGCGGTTAAACGCGACGTCTGGGAAGAAGAGTTCGGAGAGATTGTCGAAGCCCTGGGCATCGGAGTGTGGGCCAACCCCACGCGAGTGTTCGGCGAACGGTTCTTTGTTGCGCCGGCCCCGCGGTCCGGGCGTCCGGGAAGGCCGCCCGCGACCATCAACGCGCCGGCCGTTCCGCCGGGCTTTGCGTTCGTCCGGTTGGAGCCGGGCGTGTTCCAGATGGGATGTTCAGCCGGAGACATCCAGTGCGACAGCGATGAGCGCGCCGCGCACACCGTGCGCCTCACGCGACCGATCGAGATGGGCGTCCATGAAGTGACCGGCGCCGAATGGCAGGCTGTCATGGGAAGCAATCCCAGCGCGTTCAACGGCGACCGGCGTCCGGTCGAAAACGTCAGCTGGAACGATGTGCGCGAATTCCTCAACCGCCTGAACTCCCGCGACGACGGGTTCTGCTATCGCCTGCCGACCGAAGCGGAATGGGAGTACGCCGCGCGCGCCGGCAGCGTCGAGCCGCTGCCCGGTGGTCCGGGGACGATTGCCGAGTTTGCGTGGTTTGCGGAGAATTCCAGCGCCGAGACCCATCCGGTGGGAGAAAAGCGTCCGAACGCCTGGGGGCTGTACGACATGGAAGGGAACGTGGCGGAATGGGTCCAGGATACGTATGCGGGCAGCTATGCGCCGTCCACCGTGACCGACCCTGCCGGGCCGGGCGGCGCCGCCGGGTCGAAGGTGATTCGAGGGGGATCATGGAACGATGACCCGAAGAACCTGAGAGTTTCACGCCGCGACGCGCTCAATCCCTCGCGCCGGTACAGTTCGATCGGATTCCGCCTGGTCCGCGAGCCGCGCGTCCGATAGGCGCAAGCGGGCGGGCCTCGCAGCGCGAGCTCGCTCCGGGCATCGCTCTGGCACGGTGTATACTCCCCGCGTAATAGCGCCCGCTGGAGGAGTCTCATCATGCGAACACGATTCTCGGCGATCCTTTTGATTCTCGGCCTGGCGGCCGGAGCGGTCGCCGCCGTAGATCCCAACAGCCCCACCGGAGTGCAGGGGCTGATCATGATCGACAAGCGCGGTGGTTTCGTGCGCTTTTTCGATCCCGCGTCGCTGACCGAGATCGGGAATCTCCAGCTGGATGGCCCGCCGCACGAGCTTGCGATCTCACCCGACCACACGACCGCCTATGTCCCACTGTATGGCGACGGGGTGTATGGCGCCAATGCGCATCCGGATCACCGGATCGTCATCATCGATCTTTCAACACGCAAGGTCAGCGGCGTCATCGATGTCGCGCCTCAGCAGGCGCCGCACGGCCTGCAGGTGGATAACAAGGGCACGCTCTATGCCACCTGCGACCTGAGCCGCAAACTGCTCGTCATCGATCCGAAGTCCCGCTCCATTCAGGCCGCGATCGACACGGACGGAACCGGACACTGGGCGGCTGTTCTGCCCGATGGCAGCAAGGCCTATGTGGCCAACAAGAACGATCGATTGTTTGTCAGTGTGATCGACCTGAAAGCCCGCAAGATGATCGGCCAGATCCCCATGCCGAAAGGAACGCAGGGCATCACCGCGTCGCCCGATGGGAAACGCGTGATCGCGATCGATTTTGCCGATCCGAAGTTTTATGTGATCGATACCGCCACCGACAGGATCATTGACACGATCGCGGTCGAGAAGAACACGACGGGACCTTTCCGCGCGCGCTATTCGCCCGACGGCGCAACACTCATCACCGCCAACCATGTCGACCGGCTGGCCAACGTTTTCGACGCGCATAACCTGCACGCGCCGCAGAAGACCGTTGCGGTCGGCCAGCAGGCGTTCGGTGTCGCCTTTGCCGCCGACGGTAAAACCGCGCTCGTCTCCAATCACGGAGACGGCACGATCTCCGTGATTGACGTGGCGAAGGGGCAGGTGACGAAATCGTTCAAGGCCGGCACGGGCATCGAAACGCTCGCGTACTACTGACGCGCCCGAATCGGCATTCATGAACGACACGGTTTTTACGATGAAGTCCACGCCGTACAAGTTCGGTGTGGGCGTCACACAGGAAATTGGATACGACCTGGCCGGAATGCGCCTGAAGCGCGCGCTGGTCGTCACGGATCCTGGCGTGGCCCGGACGGGCCTGCCGGAGCGCGTTATCGGCCTGGTTCGGGAACGCGGGATCGAGACGGGGCTGTTTGAGGACGTCAGCATCGAACCGACGGATGTTTCGGCGCTCCGGGCGATTGAGTTCGCCCGGGATTTCCGTCCCGACGGATACCTGGCGATCGGCGGCGGAAGCGTGATGGACACGACCAAGATCATGAATCTGTATGTGACCCATCCGGCGCCGTTTCTTGCCTACGTCAACGCGCCGATCGGCGAAGCCCGTCCGATCCCGGGTCCGCTCAAACCGATGGTCTGTTTGCCCACCACGGCGGGAACATCGTCCGAGAACACGGCCATCGCCGTAGTGGACATGACGGAACTCCATGTCAAAACCGGCATCTCGCATCACTACCTGCGCGCTTCCCTGGGTGTTCTCGATCCGCTCAATTCCTTGTCGACTCCGCAAATGGTCAGCGCCTGTTCGGGAGCGGATGTGTTGACTCACGCCATCGAGTCGTACACGGCGCTGGGCTACGACGAACGCGAAAAGCCGGCCACCCCCGCAGACCGGCCTCCGTATCAGGGGGCCAATCCGATCAGCGACATCTGGTGCGAACGCGCCATCCGATTGGTGGATGAATTTCTGCCGAAGGTCGTAAAGGACGGCGCGGACCTGGAAGCCCGCACGCAGATGATGCTGGCCACCATTTATGCCGGTATGGGTTTCTCCAACGCGGGGGTGCACATTCCGCACGCGATGGGCTATCCGATCGCCGGGAATGTGCGGGAGTTCTGTCCCCCCGGCTATCCCCGCAGGAAACCGCTCGTGCCGCACGGCATGTCCACTGCGCTCTGCGCCCCCGCTTCGTTTTTGTTCACGGCAAACGCGAAACCCCAGCGGCACAGGGCGATTGCGGAGTGGATGGGTATAAAGACACAGGCTTCAGGCGGCGACGCGGGTGGACGAGCGCTGGGCGAGGCGTTCATCGGTTTCATGCAACGGATCGGCATGCCGAACGGCCTCGCGGGGGTTGGCTATGGCGCCAGCGACATACCGGCGTTGACTGAAGGCGCGCTGAAACAGAAGCGTCTCCTCGCTCTTTCTCCGGAGCCGGTGACCCGTCAGGCCGTCGAGCGCATTCTCGAAGAGTCGATGGCGATCTGGTAGCTCCTCCCGCCGTGTAGTGGCGGTCTGTGACCGCCCACCCTCTTCGAAACGCTGGGCGATCATCGACCGCAACTACACAGCAGACGGGAACCAAAGCGTTTCCGCTACTTTACTTCCGCCTTCGGAAGATGCGCGTGGTCCTTTTCGTTTTCGCAGTAGTACTCCAGGATGTCGGTGTCCGGCTGCAGAAGATACGTCACCTTGATCGTGAACGGCTTGCTGTACCAGACCGGGTCATTGAACGTGACTTCCGCATCCAGATGCCCGAAGTCCCGGCGCCGGAACCGTTCCGTCACCCGCGCCTCCTCGCTTTGAGGGCGCCCGACCACATCGAGCCATGTGCGTCCGTTGAATCCGATGGTTTCGACGACCAGCGTGTCCCCCTCCCATTTTCCTGTCGAGTAGCCGAACCACGACGGGTTGTTGTCCGGCATGTGTTTGCGTCCATCGGTGTAGATCTGGCGGTTGCCGCCCGTCTCCAGCAGCACAATCGTGAGGTTTGGCGTCTGGACGAACTTCGTCACGCCGGAAAGCAGGGACGATACGGGAATACCGTAGGGTAGACAGTAGAAGCCGGGATGATACTCCTTGCTCGTCAGCCGCCGCTCCACCATCGCGGCCATCTCTTGCGCCACTTCCGGGCGGATGGGCTCCGTTCCCGGCGCGAAATCCGCGAAGACGTTGGCGGCGTATTTCGAGACGCTGGTCAGCTCCATGCCTGGAACCGCAAACGGATCGGGATCGGGGCCGAGCATGCGTACCCATTCGGCCATCGGCGTCGGTTCGACGTGCCAGACTCCGGAGAGATCCGGCTTGCCGTTGAGGCGCGGCGCCGGAGCGCTCAGGTTGACCTTTCCGTTGGAAAGACGAGGTGTGCCGGGCGTTGGGTAGTTGATCCATTGCGCCGTGGCGCTGGCAGTCAGGGCGGTAACAACAAGGATCAGGACCGATGGGATGCGAATCGCGTTTTTCACATGATCTCCTCTGGCCCATCCTCTACGTTGACTCCGGTCCGGCTGTCAAGCGTTCCTCCGCTTCCAGATCGTCCTCCTGGCTCACGGACCGCCCCTACAGCGGACGCCGGGAGTGATGGTATGCTGCGCCGATGCTTTACCTGTTTCGTTCCCGACGCTATGCAGCGGTTGTCCTGGCCGCCCTTTTCCTTCTCGGCGCGTCTCACCTGGCCGCTCAATGGGTGAGGTATCCCACCGCGGGAGTTGCGCGGAAAGCGGATGGCAGTCCGGACATGTCGGCGGTCACGCCCCGCATGGCGGATGGCAAACCGGATTTTTCCGGAATCTGGAGCAGCGACGAGGTCGACGCCCGCCGGCCCAATGTTCCGCCGAATCCGTATGACGCGACGACATCGCGACGCATGGTGAATCTCGGGGTCGAACTGCCTGGCGGCTTACCGTATCAGCCCTGGCTGGCCGCGCTCGTCAAAGAGCGCACGGCCAACCATGCGATCGATGATCCGCATATCCGGTGCATGCCGGACAATTACCTGCGCTCCTTCGGGATGCCGCATCTCATCAAGTTCGTCCAGGTTCCCAACCTGCTGCTGATCCTGAATGAGTGGAATACCTCGTACCGTCAGATATTCACGGACGCCCGGCCGCTGCCCGAAGATCCGACGCCCTCGTGGCAGGGGTATTCGACGGCGAAGTGGTCCGGCGACACCCTGGTGGTCGACACGATCGGATTTCGCGACGATCTGTGGATCGACTGGAATGGGAGTGTGCTGACCGAGGCGGCGAAGGTGCGGGAAGAGTACCGGCGGCCGGACTACGGACATCTCGAGCTCAAAGTTACCGTCGACGATCCCAAGGCGTACACCAAACCGTGGACCGTCACGATCAAGGAACGTCTCCTCGTCGATGTGGAATTGATCGACGAAGTCTGCCTGGAGAACGAGCGGGACCTCGACCACATCAAGTAACCGGTTGTCCCGAGTTCCCCCGCTGGCCCGGTTGTCCGACGTGCGTTGGCTGTTGTGCGATGTTTAATGGACCTGGCTAAACCGCCCAATGACCCAATGGCTTACTGGTCAATG
>DASUFH010000124.1:0-19577 GCA_036274645.1 Terriglobia bacterium | reverse complement strand
ACTGATGGGGTCTATGCTTTCGGCAGTCTTCTTCATTGGCGCAAGTTCTCCTTGCGCGAAGACCGGGAGCAGTATGGACTACGCAAGTGCGTATGTCAACCAATAAAGCACTTAACCTACTCAAATGTCCAAACTCCAGGGCGCTTTCAGCGCCGAGAACGCCTGCTCGCGACACCTGCCTGGCTTCGAGAGTCATGTCGTGGACACCGAACTTGAGCCCGATCTTTTTCAAAAACGCGGTGGGGGGATCACCTCCGGCAAAGATCCAGACGAAGTCGTTGGGTATCTCCTGCCTCGTTCCAGCAACGTCGAGGACGACGGAGCCTGGCTGGATCTCTACGGGAATGGAATTGAACACGACCTGGACTGTTCCCTTGCGTACGCACTGTTCAATACGTTGCGCATTGCGTTCCTTAATGCGGCCGAAAGCTTCCTTCCGATACGACAGCGTTACCGTATTGCCGGGCTGAGCGGCAAGCCCCATCGCCGCCTCGACAGCGCTGTCGCCCCCACCAACGACGAGAATCGTCTTGTGGACATAGTGGTCTGCCTCGATCAGGCGGTACATCACCTTCGGCAGTTCCTCTCCGCGTATCCCGAGCTTTCGCGGGGAACCAGTCCGGCCCAGCGCGAGCATCACGGCCCGCGCCCGGTAGGCGCTTTGGTTAGTCCGAATCGTGAACGAACCATCGGCGTCTTTTCGAATGTCTTCTACTTTTTCTCCGGAGTTGACCCTGAAATCGGCCCGCTGCATCACCTTTTGCCAGAACTCGAGCAGACGTTCCTTCGAAAGTTCTGTTTCCTTGAACTTCCCGTGCAACGGAAATTCAACCGGACCGGTCATGACCAGCTTCTGCCGCGGATATTTCGCGACCGTCCCCCCGACCTGATCCTGTTCGATCGTGAGGTAGTTGAGTTTCTTCTCGATCGCTCGCAGCGACGCGCTGATTCCCGCCGGTCCTGCGCCAACGATCACGACGTCATAAACACCCGTTTCGACCGGCCGCGATTGCAGTCTCGCAGCGATCGTGTCAATGCAGTCGCGCCCCTGATTGACGGCGTTTCGGATCAACGCCAAACCTCCGAGTTCTCCGACAATAAAGACGTTCGACAGGCTGGTTTCGTATTCAGGTGACAACAACGGCATGTCCGCGGCCATGGCGGGACGCGCCATGACCATGGTGATTGCCCCGGTAGGACAGGCCTCGGCGCAGAGGCCGTGTCCGATGCACTTGTGCCCGTTAACGATCGCGGCCTTTCCCGCCAGCATCGCCAGGACGTCGCCTTCAGGACAAACCGTCGTGCAGGCGGCACAGCCGATGCAGTAGGTGGGGTCGATAAATGGATGCTGTCCCTGCGGGCCGTCCGAAAACAGCTGCCCCTTCTTCGCCGACTCTTCCGCCCGGATTTCTCTCTTCTTCAGACTCTTGAGGTAACCGCGCAGAAAAAACGCGGTGATGATCGCAGCTACGATCAATCCAATGAACGTGTCCATACGGCTCCAGAATCGACAGAGATAATCAAGCCGGCCGGATCTCCAACGGTCTCAATCACGACTATCGTCCATGCTCATCGGAAGGAACCGTTATCTTGAAAAACGCGACGCGCTGGATCCGGCGCGGAACGCAAATCGTTTTGGTCCAGAAGACTTTCGATGGCCAACTTGAGATCTTGAATCTTATCCGGCGAGCCTCCGTAGAACTTTCGGTAAATCTTCCAGTCTTTGCCAACGAGGAATGTTGTCGGATATACCGAGTGGCCACCGAAGGCGTCGGCTACATCGTCGGTTCCCATAAGGACGGGATATCTCATCTCCAGATCCTGGACGAACTCAGCCACTGCTTCTATCGAATCACCGGATTCAAACGTCAGCCCCAGAAACTCCACGTCCCTGTTCTTCATTTGTTCGCGCAACTGATTGTAGTAAGGGATCTCCATCTTGCAGGGCACGCACCACGTCGCCCAGAAATCGACCACGACAATCTTCCCCTTCAACTGCGAGGAATGGAACGGGCTTCCATCCGCGACGTTCTTAAGGACGAAGTCCGGAGCATCTTCCATTGCTATGAGCTCGGGACGGGCACGCGCTGCAGGGCCTTCTTTCCCGACACAACTGGAGAGCAATACGATTCCACAGAGCGCGAACAGTGGTTGCCTCACGCAGCAATTGTAGTTCCGGGCCATCCCCCGACGCATCGGCCTCTTCCGCGCCTGGCGAGGTCCAAAAGTAAGCGAACGGAGTGAGCGGAAGGCGCAGGACAAAACGTCAAAAGCGGCGGGCGCCCAGGGGGGTTCTTTCATGATGAACCAGTAACTTGCTGGCCCTGTCCCGCCTTGTCAAAGGCCAGTGGTGTAGCCTCGCGGGTCAAGACCTCACTGGAAATACGATACTTACTTCGACCCGGTGCCAGGCGATCGAAACAGGAATCCGCAGGACGAAAGAGTGGCAACAGGATTGCAGGTTTGCCGCTGGTTACTACCCTCAAGGAATAGCTGTGCGGCCGTGGATACTGTCTGTCCTTGTATTCTGTCTGCCGACTCTTACGCTGGCACAGGTGTCTCCGGGAGCTCTATCCGCCAGTCACGCGCACCTTGAGGGACTGTTGAACTGCGCCCAGTGTCACACATTCGGGTTGGGACGGCAGGAACTCAAGTGTTCGACGTGTCACCGCGAGATCGCGGATGAAACGCGAAACCAGCGCGGCTATCATTCACGCGTGGTCGACGTCACGAAGGGCGACGCGACCTGTTCGACCTGTCATCAGGAACACGCCGGCCGCAACTTCGACCTGATCCGCTGGCCATCGCCGGGAAAGACCTCCTTCGACCATACCCAGACCGGATTCAAGCTCGCTGGAAAGCACACAGTCCTGCAGTGCAGCCAGTGCCACAGGGAGGAAAACATCATCTCAGAGAGGCGGAAAGGAATCCTCGTGAAGGACCTCGACAAAACCTTTCTTGGTCTGGGGACCGATTGCCTGTCCTGTCATGGCGACACGCACAAGGGGAAATTTGGCATGGACTGCGCTTCCTGTCATTCCCAACTGGGCTGGAAGCCTGTGGCTCAGTTTGACCACAAGCTCACGCGGTTCCCCTTGACCGGGATGCATTCGACTGTCACTTGCGAGAAATGCCACACGCCAACCAAAGGCGGCGGCACGCAATATTCCGGCCTGGCCTTTTCGAACTGCTCCGGTTGCCACAACGATCCGCACAACGACGCCCTTACTCAGAACTGCGCCCAATGTCACGCGACTTCCGGATGGAAGGTTTCCCGGACCACCCTGGCTTCTCGATTCGATCACTCCAAGACCCGCTATCCGCTCACTGGACGCCACGCGGCCACCGACTGCTCCTCCTGTCATAAGACCACCAACTTCAAGGCAAAGATCGAATTCGCCCGCTGCGCTGACTGCCATAATGACAAACACAACGGTCAATTCGCGTCGCGGCCGGACAAAGGAGAGTGCCGCTCGTGCCATACAACGGACGGATTCGTTCGATCGTCGTTCGATCTCAAGGCGCACGAATCCACGAAGTATCCCCTGACCGGCAAACATTCCGGGGTGACCTGCCAGCAATGCCACGGCAAGACAGGCAGTGTGACGAACTATCATCCGGCATTCGGATCCTGCGCGGACTGCCACAAGGATCAGCATCAGGGTCAGTTTCTGGCGCGGCCGGATAAGGGGGACTGTCGCTCGTGCCACACCGTGGACGGTTTCACCCGGTCAACCTTCGACGTCAAAGCGCACGATTTCACGAAGTACCCGCTGGCCGGAAAACACTCCGCAGGCGCCTGCCAGGGCTGCCACGACAAGAAAAACGGCTCCACAAACTACCACCCGGCCTTCGGATCGTGTACGGACTGTCACCAGGATCAGCACCAGGGTCAGTTTGCGGCGCGCGCCGACAAGGGAGACTGCCTCTCGTGCCACACACTAGATGGATTCACTCCATCGACGTTCAGCCGCACGGCGCATGAATCCACCAGGTACCCGCTTGCCGGAAAACACTCGGCGGTCGACTGCCAGGGCTGCCATGAGAGGAAGAACGGCGCCGCAAACTATCATCCGGCTTTCGGATCGTGCGCGGACTGTCACCAGGATCAGCACCAGGGTCAGTTTGCCGGCCGCTACGAGGGGAAATGCGAATCGTGCCATCGTGTGGAGGGTTTCACGCCTTCCTCGTTCACGCTGATCCGGCATCGCGCCACCCGGTTCGACCTGGTTGGCGCCCACGGAGCAGTGTCCTGTCTGGACTGCCACAAGCCGACTGATGACCACAAAACTACCCGTTACATCTTCGAAGACCGATCGTGTATCGCGTGTCATCGGGACGCGCATGACGCGCCCCGGGAAAGCTGTGAGAGCTGCCACACGCTGAGCGCGTGGCGCCCGCTCCGGCCGTTCGATCACAGTAAGACATCGTTTCCCTTGCTTGGGGCGCACCGGGTGGCCGACTGTCTCTCGTGCCACAAACCGAAGCTGTCAACCCAGTCCGTGATGGCCACCCCCTCCGGGAACGGCAGGCAAATCCTCTTCCGGGATACTCCGGCGAAATGCGCCGGCTGCCACGAAGACATCCATGGCGGCCAGTTCAGGGATCGGCCCGGCATCGAGGACTGTGCTTCGTGCCACACCACCGCACAGTGGAAGCCCTCACAATTTGACCATTCCCGATCTGCATTTTCGCTGACCGGAGCGCATGAAGAAGTTCCGTGCGTGTTATGCCATGTCGTTGGTCAGGCGGCGGTTCCCAAAACCCTGGTCTACCGGGATGCGCCCACGGAGTGCGCCAAATGTCACTGAAGATGTTCGGCGGAATTCTGATCGCGATCGCCCTGCTGGGCGGGGCCGCGCTCTCGTTCTCGGGTCAGGCGATTCAAAGGACACGCAGTCCGCACGGCAATTTGAATATCCCCTGCCAGAACTGCCACGTGGCGGAGTCATGGAGACCGGCCCGGCGGGAACCCGCGTTCGATCACACCAGGCAGACCATGTTTCCTCTGCTCGGGCGCCACCAGAAGGTCAACTGCGTCGGCTGCCATGTTTCTCCGGTCTTTAGCGCGGCGGCGCCTACCTGCTCCTCGTGCCATGCGGACATCCACCGGCGCCAGTTTGGGGCGTCGTGCGAAAGCTGTCATACCGTCGAGGGATGGCGCATCCCGATCAACGCAGTCCGGCAGCATGCCAACCGGTTTCCTCTGGTGGGCGCCCACGCCTCAACCGATTGCGAATCCTGCCATCGCGGAGCGGCCAGCGCCACATTTGTTGGATTGAGCACAGCCTGCATATCCTGCCACGCCGCTGACTACGCGGCGGCAAAGACGATCGATCACAAAACGGCGGGATTCGGCGCAAATTGCGAGACCTGCCCCAGCATGAGCCGGTGGAGATACTCCGGCCCCGATGGACAATTCGACCATGCGGCGCGGACCGGCTTTCCGTTGATGGGAGCGCACTCATCCGCCTCGTGTACCGATTGTCATATGGGCGGCCGGTTCGCGGGAACTCCGCAGGACTGTTATTCCTGCCACAGCGCAAACTTCACCAGCGCGATCAATCCGAATCACGTTTCGTCGGCTTTCCCGACCAACTGCGCAATCTGTCACGGAACGACGCGCTGGACGCCGGCCGCCTACGACCATTCCCGCACGCGCTTTCCGCTTCTGGGAGCGCACGCTTCAGCCACGTGCGTGTCATGTCACGCGTCCGGACCTTACACGGGCACGCCCACGGCGTGCGCCGCCTGTCATCTGGCGCAGTTCACCGCCACGACCAGCCCCAATCATGTGGCCGCTAACTTCCCCCAGGACTGCCAGCTGTGTCACAGCACGACACAATGGCCCGGAGCCACGTTCAACCACAGCGGCACGAGGTTTCCGCTGACCGGGGCGCACACGAACGTCGCATGCGTGAACTGTCATGTCGGCGGCACATACGCCGGAACGCCCACGGACTGTTATTCCTGTCACGCAACGGAATTCAACACCGTAACGAGTCCCAATCACAAAGCGGCGGGCTTCCCGACAACCTGCGCGTCCTGCCATACGACCACGACCTGGTCTGGCGCCACAGTCACCCACAAGTTTCCGATTTACTCCGGCTCACATGCGGGAAAGTGGTCGACCTGTAACGATTGCCACACCAACAGTTCCAACTATGCGATTTTCAGCTGCGTCAACTGTCACGCGCACGACAAGGCCACCATGGACAGCAAGCACAGTGGGCGTACGGGCTACGTGTGGGACAGCCTGAGTTGTTATGGCTGCCATCCGAATGGACAGCACTGATGCGGCGATCAATCTACATGGCCTGGCTTCTTATCTTTTGCGCCGCCGGGTGGAGCTATGCGCAATCCCGGCCATTTCCTATCAAGTACATCTCGAGTGATGTGGTGTACCTCGAAGGGGGAACCGCGGCGGGACTGAAAGAAGGCATGCATCTGGAGGTGAAAAGGCCGGGCCCGGGCGAATCCGCGCCGCTGGCGCCTTCACTGGCGGAACTCGTCGTAATCTCGGTGGCGTCAACGTCCGCGGCATGCGAAATCGTCCGAACCGATGTCACCCTTCAGGCCGGGGATCAGGCGTTCGTTGCCCCGGAAGACCTCAAGACCCAGTCGGCCGCATCCCTGGAAACCGAAACGTATTCCCAAATCGTGGAGTTCAACGACGGAGATCCCCTGGACCAGGAACTCCGTGAGCGTGTACCCAAACCTCCATTGCCGGAAGTGAACCGCTTTGGCGGCCGTATCGGATTCGATCAGGACGTTATCCTCAATCGATCGGCATCCGGCCAGAACTCCAGTCAGCAAGGAATCTCATTGCGATTCGATCTGACGAGAATTGGAAGCTCCTATTGGAGCATTGGAGGTTACTGGCGCATTCGCGTCAGCTCACGAAAGCGCGCGGACGACCAGCAATCGATCAGCGACCTGCTGCAGCGTGTCTATCAGTTCGGCCTGCGCTACGACAATCCCCAGTCGCGATATGTCATCGGCGTCGGAAGGGTGATCGTTCCGTGGGCCTCAAGCTTGAGCGCAGTGGATGGGGGATACCTCGGCGCAAGAGTACGCAGGTCACTGACTGTTGGTGGTTTTGCAGGAAGCTCTCCGGATCCGACCGCCTGGAACTACGACCCCGGCCGGCAGCTCGGCGGCGCGTTCGCCAGCCTCGACGCCGGCCGGTTCGAACAGGCTCGCTACACCACAACGGCTGGCATTGCCGTGTCACGCCTGAACTGGAAGCCTGAGCGCCAGTTTCTCTTTGTTGAAAACGGCATCCTGATAAAACGCAAGTTCAGCTTTCATCACAACGTTGAGGTGGATTATCAGAGCCTGAACGCCTTCGCATCGGCGGATCGGATCGCTCTTACCCGCAGTTTCGCTACCGCTCGCATCCAGCCGTTAACGCGACTGACCTTCGATATCAGCCATAACTATTTCAGGGTTTTTCCCACACCCGATGAGCGCCTGATCGCGACCGGACAGCTGGACAACCTCCTTTTTCAGGGGCTCAACGCCGGCGTCACGGTGGATCTCGGCCACGGGTGGACCGTCTACGCCAACGGAAATAGAAGCAGCAGAACTGAAGACCGAGCCCCTTCCTGGAATCGAATGGGAGGCATAACCTGGAACATTCCTAAAGCCGGGCTCCGCGCGGAAGCTCGATATTCACGTTTCAGCGGCACGGTGGGCGCCGGCCGGTATCGATCGTTTTCCCTGCGTAAAGACGCCCGGCGCTGGCGCCTGGAACTCGAAGGTGGCGATCAGCAGTTCGAGTCCCTGGCCTTGACGAGCAGTCGGGCATGGTACTCCATCGCCGGCGCCGACACATTCGTTGGGCGTTTTGTATTCGGATTCCGTGGCACGCGCTACCGTGGCACGACACAAAACTATGATCAACTGCGCGCCAATCTGGACTTCAGATTTTAGCTGCCCGTTGCGGAAATGGACGAAACCGCTGGAAACGCTGGACGGGTCCTGTGGATACGATCGCGTTTTTCAGCCATCCGGCCTTCTGCCACGAACTGTTAGAGGAGACGGCAAGGCATGAATTGGATCACCACGGTATTGATGGTGGCGGCCCTGACGGCCCAGGCGGACACGCTGATCGAGCGGGCCGGGCTGGCGGCAGAGTCGTTCTGGAGCAGGTTTTCGGAAGTCCAGGCGCGGGAGCGCGTCACCCAGGCAAGACTTCAAGCCGATGGGAAGGTGGTCTCGACCCGGACCGCGGACTTCGATTACCTCGCAATCCTGAAGGCGCGGAGCAATGGAGTCGCCATTGAGGAGTGGCGCGAACCCCGAACGAATCCGTCGCCGGGAAAAGCGGAACCGGCGCTGGTCACCTCCGGATTTCCGGCGTTGCTGTTGATGTTCCACCCCGATCTCCGAGGAAAGTTCGATTTTCAGGATAGTCCAGCCCAGAGTGTGCCCCCGGGTATCGTGCGTATCGCTTTCCGGTCACGGCCCGGACAGCATTCGATGTCAGCGCTGAAGTTCAACGGGCGCCTGTATCCGATCCAGTGGCGGGGCTTTGCATGGATTGAGTCGGCAACCGGCAATGTGACGCATATTGAAGCCAGCCTGGACGCCCCAATGGATGACCTCGGATTGTCCGCGCTTACCGCGGAAGTCGACTATGGTCCGGCGACCCTGGGAGACACGGGGACAACCTATTGGCTTCCATCGCGCGCGACGGTGACGGCGCGAACGCCGAAACAGCAATGGCGGGACATCCACGAATTCAGCGCATATCGGCTGTTCGCGGTGACCACGACAACAAATGACCTGACAGAACAGAAAGAGCAATGAACTCACTGCACAAGGTCCGGATTGCCATTGCGGGAACGATCCTGCTGGCGCTTGTCGCGGGCACGCTCGCTTACGGGCTGGACTATTACCGCCTGGACGCAAAGGACCGGGTCTTCCACGAAAAACACCGGCAGCTTCGTCCAAGCGGAAGAATTGGCATCGACCTCGGAATGCTCGGTGTCATGTTGTTCTTCGGCCTGTATGGCTATCCCATACGCAAGAAATGGAAGTGGCTTCAGCGATTCGGCAAAACGAAAAACTGGTTGGATTTCCATATCCTCCTTGGCATTGCGGCCCCGCTGGTGATCACCCTGCATTCATCCTTCAAGTTTCAGGGTCTGGCCGGCGTCGCCTACCTGCTCATGATGATTGTGATGGCCAGCGGATTTGCGGGGCGCTACATCTACGGCCAGATTCCAAGGAGCCTGAATGAGACAACGCTGACCCTGGCAGAGATTGAGGCGCTGGCCGGTTCGGCCCGGACGGAGATCGCCAGACAAAAGATCGTCTCGCCCGCGCAGATGGAACGTTTTCTGGTAGTCCCGGATAAGTCACGCGTCGAGCGCATGTCCATGACCGGCGCGGTAATCGCCATGGTTTTCCGGGACGCCATCCGGCCGTTTCAAACGGCGGCGCTGCGGCGGGCGGCCGCCCCTTCCATGGGAGACAACGTCCGTACACTGTTCGGATTCCTGCCCTCGCCGCACACCGAACTCGAATCGGTGATCGGTCTCGCGCGTCGACAGGCGCGGCTCGCCCAAAAGATGGCGTTCCTCGAACGGGCGCATCGGTTGTTTCAGCTGTGGCACGTCATTCACCGTCCGTTCAGCTATTCATTTGCGGTCCTGGCGTGTCTGCATGTTACGTTCGCGGTGTTGATGGGATTTTACTGATGGAACCTGCGGCTGGCCTCAAGGGGGAACCATGAACAGGCGTTTGATGATCTGGACGCTCGTAACGCTGGGGATTGTCGCCGTCGTCGTCTACGAGGGAAATCGCGCCAAAAGTCGCGCGGAATCCGCGGTCAACGCCGAGGACGCGCAGGGATGGCCCGAAATCGCAGCCCCCTCCCGGACAAGCGCCCCACCAGATGGTGAATCCGGTGGGGAACACGAACTGAAGGCGCTCGAAAGCAGCCTGCGGAAGAACCCTGACCACGTTCCGATCCTGCTCCGAATGGCCCAGGTTGCGCACGATATGGGCAAACCCACAGATGCGCTCCAGCATCTTCAGGAAGCCGTGAAGCTCGATCCCAAAAACGTCGACGTAAAGCTGGAACTCGGACGGCTACTCTACGAAACCGGTGACGTGGCCGGAGCGGCTCGGGAGACGGAAGAACTTCTCGAAATCGATCCTTCGAACCTGGACGCGCTGTACAACCTTGGAGCCATCTACGGGAACCTCGGGCAGGACGACCTTGCCCGAAAATACTGGAGAAAAGCCGTGGCAATCTCTCCGGATTCCGAAAGCGGGCAACGGTCGCAGGAGGCCTTGAAGCAGATCGGCGGCGTGCGATAACCAGTTGCCCGGGAGAACCGTTATCGTCATCGGAACCAGAGTCGTGACCCACTTGAACCCCGTTCCGTTTGACCAGGCCGTCAGGGAAAAGTCCTGGTGGTCCGCAACAGAAACTCGAAGGACCCATTGACCATCACGCCGGCCCATGCGCTGTATCCGAGCCTCCCTTAGCGCTTGCGCGGCGTGGCGTACACCTCGATCCATGAAACATTGGTGCAGCCGGCGGTACCGTGGCCGCCGCCGGGCATGAGATCGACGTAGCCGATCTCGTCCACGCGGCTCAAATCCGGATTACGGACTTCCAGCTTGACGACAACCTTCTGCGGATCGAGTTCAAACCAGCGCTGATCGTCAAACGTCACCTCGGAGACCACAAAACTACCCGTGAAGCCTTCCGTTCCCGCCATCCGGCGCTGCGGGCTCTCGAAGGTCTGGCTGCCGACGAGCAACCGGCCGTCGGCGAGTTTCACGATCGGATGAAGCAAATGGAGATTTTCCGTACGGGTCCGCCAGCGCATCCTGGTCAGTCCGGTCAGATCGAGGTAGACGTCCTTGTGTTTCAAGGTCAGCGCTACGGGTGATGTCGTGAAGCCGTTCCAGAGATCCGGAATGCCGTTGTGCGAGGTCACCTGGATGTTGCGGGCATCCGTTCCGTAAAGCTGCAGCGTGAGGTCCCTGTTCGTCAGGGCCTCGGGTGTGATGCGTCGATTTTCGTCGTTGAGCGGACCCGTATGGGGCGGTTGCTGCCACACCTCTTTAAACAGCAGCGGTGGCGTCACCGCGTCATGTTCCAGGAAAAAGGGGGTGAGCGTTCTCTCGCCGGACTGCGCCAGGACGACACCTCCGGCGCACGAGAGCAGAGCGATACCCGCGACGGCCCAGACGCAGGCGCGAAAGTGGGTCGAGATCATAGTGCCCTCCCGAATCGTTCCTATACCGTATGGCGATAAGACACCGACAGTTTAGTCCAGGAACGTTGCTGGATCTCCAAGGGTTGCAAGGAAGCGGTCCAGCGTTACCCTCCGGATGGTCTCAAGGAGATTCACAATGGGATTTCGCCGGTTCGCGGCCCCCACCGCATTGGTCACTTTTCTCACCATGGTGTCCGGCTCCGCTCAGCAGTCTGGTGAAACGATGGCGAACCGGATCCGGAAGGATTTCGACGCGGACGACGCGCGCTCCCGCCACACCAACGCCGACTACGCCGAACGCGTCACCGAAGACGAACTGAAAGAGTCCGCCATCTTCATGGCGACCTTTGCGTGGCAGGCCGCCTCCAGCAACGAGAAAATCCCGCGAGCGCCGGCCCGATGAAGTCCAGGGCGATCTATTTTTCGACCGTCAACGTGATCTCGAGCTTGACCGTTTCGCCGGTGGCCTTGTTGACGGAGGCGAGGACCTCGTGCGTTTTTCCATCCTTGAGTACAAGGTTCGACGTGTAGCTGAAATTCCCGACGAGCGGCTGGCCTGGAGCGACGTTGCCCTTCGGCGCAGTGGACGTGGCTTCGAGAACCGAAGATTCCGTCATGGTCAACTGGAGGCGGAACTCTCCTTCACCGATCGGCGTAGCGGTAACGTCCAGGTTGGTACCGACGTCGATGAACTGAAAAGAGGGAGGCTGCTTATTGTCCGGGGAGGACCCGCTGATCACCGGAACTCGCGTGCCCATGCGCAGGCTGGATTGCCGCCCACTGGTCGCCGAGATGGTGTATGGCAGGCTGCTTATTTTGCGGTCTCCATCGAACCGCGAAATCACCACCTGAATTTTAAGCGGAACGTCACCCTGCGGCGGAGTCTGAGGAGACGGCGCGGTCGCTGCGGCAGACTCCACGGCCGGCGCCGGCGCGCCTCCCCTGCCCCGCGGCGCGGCCTGCGCGCCTGCGGCTGCATTCATGAAGAGACCGATCAACAGGAGCGCAAGGGTCTTCTTCCCGATACGATGCTTCATTCCATTTCTCCTTCCGTTCGGCCGATAGGTCCAAAAGGCGGTATGGGCTCCACGGCCAGGGGCGGAGCCGCGCCCAGCGACCTCACGACGTTTTCGTGAACAATCAGCGGGGCTATCCGGATTGGCTGTACCTGAATTGCCTCAGTGGCCAACTCCGGGGAGAGCCCCTTCAGAAACCGGTTCAGGCCTTCGAGATCTTCAGCCGCGAGGAACAGCGCCGTTCTGGCGCCCGCGCCCGCATCGACGGCGGCAGCGCCTGGAACAACCACGTCCTTCTTTGCAATTGGCGCCCGGAGATGCGGGTTCTGCGGTCCATGTTCCGGGGGCGCTGATTCAACCGATCCGACGCCGGACGTGTCCACGTGCGCCAGGGGCGCCATTGGCTCGGATGGCGGATAGACCTGATCCGTCTGCAACCAGAAGAGAACAGCCGCAGCCATAGCCGCCGCTATCGCCGGCACGACCCACAACCGTGCGAGTGACCAGGCCGGAGGCGCCGGGACGTGTTCGATGCGCGCCCGGCAACGGGGAAGGAACTCGGGACCGGGTTCGACCCGCAACGCCGCTTCGAGTTCGGCGGCCAGCTCGCGGTCTTCGGAGTCGATGATCGGGTTCATTGCAAAAGCTCCTTCAATCGCTGCCGCGCCAGAAACAGCCGGGACTTCACCGTGCCTTCCGGCAGCCCCAGCAACAGCGCGACCTCGCGAATGTCGTGTTGCTCGATTCCCGCAAGAACCACGGTCAGCCGCAGCTTCTCCGGCAGCGCATCGATGGCCCGCCACAGCCGCGCCGCGCGCTCCTGCGCAATGACGGCTTCCACGGGGGATTCGGCGCCGGAGCCTGCCTGAGGAACCGATTCCCGAACAGCCCGCCGGCGGTCCGCGCGCTGCCGGTCGATCGCCAGGCGCCACGTCATACGCGTAAGCCAGGCGCGAAAACGGTCGCGGTCCCGCAGCCGGCGGAATTTCGAATAGGCGCGCGCCAGGGCTTCCTGGGCCACGTCTTCGGCGTTTTCGGCATGCCTCAACACGGAATACGCCACGCGAAACGCGAGTGTTGAAGAGTCCCGCAGCCGGAGTTCGAACTCCCGCTTCAGTTCCTCTTCCACGTCCACCAGCGCAACAGCCAATCTGTCCGTGTATTCCTGCATGCGTTCATCCGTTTCAGGCAACAAGACGCCGCCCGCCGAATTTCGGTTCACACTTGAAACGCGCCGCCCCGGAAAGAGTCCGAATATCGAACCTCGAAGGCAGAGTCCCGGATGGGAACGCCATTCCACGAACCGCGCAACAGACCGCCAGTCGCCGCAATCGCCGCAGCCACGAGACGTGGATGGGCGTTTTCAAGCGGGGAGCGGCGAGTATACTCTCAGTCCGGAACGCTCGTCGCCGGGCCGTTCAGTCTCGAGGAAGTGAGCGCAAGGTTAAGCCTTGCCGGGTGGAACAAGAGGGTGATGAAACGATCAATCAAACGATTCACGTGTTGGGCCGGCTGTATCGGACTTCTCTGGACCGCAGCCTGCGCGGGAACTCCGCCCGCTGAACACAAACAACCCGACCTGAGCGGCGTGTGGCTGGCGACATCTCCCAGATCCGTCCTCAATGAAAACCGGCCGGCGCTGACTCCCAGGGCCCAGGCGGACCTCAAGGGATTCGATCCGTTGAAGGACCCGGTGATTCGTTGCGTGACGCCGGGATTCCCCCGCTCCGGACTGGCTATTTACCCGTTCGAAATCGTGCAAACGGACAAGATGCTGGTCTTTCTCTATGAAAGTTTCGGAATGGTCCGGCGCATTTATATGGACGGACGACAACCACCCGACTACTTTCCACCGGGCCGGATGGGGTACTCGCTGGGCCGGTGGGAAGGAAACGATCTCGTTATCGAAACAACGCATCTTGAAGAAGGACTTCTCGACGGCGCCGGTCTGCGGCAATACGGCGACGTGTCGGTGGTGGAGCGATATCGAACGCTGGACGACGGCCACGCGCTCGAAGCTGAAGTCATGATCACCGCGCCCGAAACCTTTACCGCTGCGTGGACACGCCGCTTTACGTGGGAGCGTGACCCCAAGGGCATTGTTTATGAATCTGTCTGCGATCCCGCGGACAGCCGTTTCTAGGAGTTCGAGTATGAAATCCCGGCATATTGCGTGGACCGTGGCATTCATCCTTGTCATTGTCTCGGGCGTTTACGCGCACCATTCGTTTGCGGCCCTGTTCGACGTGTCCAGGACCATCAATCTCACCGGCCAGGTAACGAAGCTGGAGTTCAGATCGCCGCATGCGTATATCTACATCAAGGCAACAGACAGCGCCGGAGCTTCGGCGGAATGGCAGGTCGAGACCACCACGCCGGGCATGCTGATTCGCAAGGGGATTACGCCCGACACGGTGCGTCCCGGTCAAAAGGTGTCGGTCAGCGGCAACCCGACAAGAGATGGACGGAAAATCATCCGGCTGCTGGTGATCACGATGCCCGATGGAAAGAAGATCGACGTCCAGTAGTCAGGCTCTGTCTCGAAACTCGGGAGACGAAGAGAAAGGGCGGTCATGGCGCCGCCCCTGCATCAGGGGAATCAACATTGCCTACTTCGCAAAGCGAACGGAGTAGATCGGCGGCAGATTCGACGAAATCGTCTGCCAGGATTCGCCCCCGTTTTCGCTGACCCACAACGACCCGGTCGTCGATCCGAAAGCGAGCCGGTCGCCGGTCTCGTCGACGTCGAGCGCATGGCGATACACGAGATCGTAGGCGTGGATCTGCGGCAGCCCCTGCGTCAGCGGTTGGAAGGTTTTGCCACCGTCACTCGTGCGATTAACCACGACGCGGCCATCGGTCGGGCAGCGCTTTTCGTCTTTAGTCGATGGCGCGAACCAGGCGATGCTTGGGTCCTTCGGATGAACGGCGACGGCAAAACCGAAGACGGACGGCTTCACGTCTTTGATCTCGGTCCACGACGCGGCGTCATCGACCGACTTGAAGATGCCGTTGTGGTGCTGAAGCCAGAACATGGCCGGTTTCGTGGCGCACTGAACCAGACAATGGACGTCCTGCGCGTTGGGTTCACCGGCCTGCTCGGGGGGCAGGTAGTCCGAACGCAGGCCCGATCCGGTAATTTTCCAGCTCTTACCGCGGTCGCGGGTGATCCACACACCGCCGGTGGAAACTCCCACGGTCACGTGGCGCGAATCCGTCGGGTCGACGCAGATGGAATGAATGCCCGGCCATTCCGCGCCGTTCGGTCCCCAGGCGTCGCGCAGAGGCTCGTCCCACAGAGGCCGGTTCAGTTCCCAGGTTTCCCCGCTGTCTTCCGAACGGAAGAGTCCGCCCGGCATGGTGCCGCACCAGATTGCGCCCGGCTCATCGGAACCGCCGGGAACCATGCCCCAGATGAGCTTGAGCGACCATTCGAGAGGCTTGTTGAAGAACGGAACCATCTTCGGGGTATAGCCTTCGGGCATCGGCGGATACTGCGGCGCCGGAATCTCGCTCCAGGTTTCTCCCTCATTCCGCGAGCGATGCAGCTTGACGCCGAAATGGCCATGATTCAGCGCAGCGAACAGATCGCCGTTCCGCGGATCGCGCATCGCGATGGTGACGTTGTCGCCGATAAACGCCGCGCGCCCGATCGACCATCCGGACCGGGAGCGATCCACTGTAAAAAGTCCCTTCCTTGTCGCCACAAAAAACCGTTCACTCACGCTCAACCTCCAGATAACGCCTGCATGACGTCGATCACGCCGTTCGGAGCGACCGGATCGGTCAGACGATCGCGGTCGCGCGCAATTTCGCCGTCGATAAAAATGACCATGTGCTGCCGGATCTTTCCCTGCTCATCCAGCACGTACCCGCGCGCCCGGGCATTGTCGTGAAAATAATTGTCCAGCGCCTCGCGCAGCGTCGATCCCGCCGCCTCGCGCATCGGGCATGCGACATGCCGCTGGATGTTCTGGGTAAACCGGATGGTCGCCATGAACGGGTGAGTGTAGCAGACGACTGGCTATGACGTTCTGGGAGGAGCGGCAGACAACGCGTCTTCAATGGCGATATGTCCTTCGTAGAGCGCCTTGCCGACGATGACGCCGTCGAGACGCGGCTCCCGCAGCGCGGCCAGCGCGCGCAGATCGTCGATCGTGGCCACGCCACCTGAAGCAATCACCTGGAGTCCCGTACCCCGGATCATCGCGCGCGTGGCTTCGATGTTATGGCCGGTCAGGGCGCCGTCCCGCGAAATGTCGGTGTAAATCACTCTCTCGGCTCCGAAGTCTTCTTCCATGCGATGCGCCAGGCTGATGGCGTCGATATAGGTTTCTTCGGCCCATCCCGCCACTTTGACGAGGCTGTCGCGCGCGTCAATGCCGAGCACGATACGATCGCGGTATCGCCGGAGCGCTTCGCCGGCAAACTCCCAGTTGTTGACGAGACTCGTTCCCAGCACGGCCCGCGCCACGCCGGCGTCGAAGGCGTCTTCGAGGACCTCCATGCCGCGGATCCCGCCGCCGAGCTGAATCTGTGTTTCCGGAAACGACCGGGCAATATGCCGGACAATGCCTCGGTTCTTCGGATCGCCCTCGAACGCTCCGTCCAGATCGACGATGTGCAGCCACGTCGCTCCCGCCGAAATCCAGCGATGCGCCATTTCGAGCGGATCACCATACACCGTCGCGTCTTCCGCCCGTCCCTGGAGGAGGCGCACGGCTTTCCCATTCAAAATATCGATCGCCGGATAAATATTCATAATCGGATGAAATTGGCGAGCAGGCGTTCGCCCACCTTCTGACTCTTCTCCGGATGGAATTGCGTGGCCCAGACGTTGCCGGAACCCACGATCGCCGCAAACGAAATGCCGTGATCCGTCGCCGCCACGGTCAGGTCCGGAGACGCCGGATCGGCGTAATAGGAGTGGACGAAATAGACGAAGCTTCCGGGATCAATGCCCTCGATCAATGGATCCGGACGGCGGATCTCCAGCTGGTTCCATCCCATGTGCGGCACCGTCACCCCTTCGGGAATGCGCCGCACCCGGCCGCCCAGCAGATCGAGGCCGCGGTGCAGGCCAAACTCTTCACTTTCGCTGAACAGCAGGTGCATGCCGAGACAGATGCCCAGCGTGGGAACGCCGGAGCGGACACGTTCGACAAATGGATCGATGAGATGGAGTTCCCGGAGATTGCGCATGGCGTCGGCAAACGCGCCCACTCCGGGCAGGATCAACTTTTCGGCGCGCGCAACATCTTCCGGCGCCGATGTCACGAGCGTTTCGCCGCCCAGACGGCGCAGCGTATTCTCAATACTGCGCAGGTTATTCAGCTTGTAGTCGACAACCGTGATCATCGGCTTTACAGAACTCCACTTCTAAAGCACTCCCTTGGTCGAAGGAATGTCGGTTGCGCCATCGCCAATCCGGACGGCCATGCGCAACGCGCGGGCCAGCGCCTTGAAGATGGTTTCCGCAATGTGATGCTGGTTGCGGCCATACAGGTTTTCAACGTGCAGATTGAATTTGCCCTCCTGCACGAACGCTTTGAGAAACTCCTCGATCAGTTCCGACTGCAGATCGCCGATCTTCGCCACGCGAAACGTCGCGTTGTAGACCAGGTACGGCCGGCCCGACAAATCGACCACGACGCGTGTGAGCGCCTCATCGAGAGGAACGTACGCGTGACCATAGCGCGTGATGCCACGACGGTCGCCGAGCGCCTCGTAGAGAGCCTGGCCCAGCACCCACCCCACGTCTTCCACCGTGTGGTGACCGTCGATTTCGAGATCGCCCCGGGCGTCGATCTCCATGTCCATGCCGCCATGCCGCGACAGTTGGGCGAGCATGTGATCGAAGAACGGAATACCGGTATGGATCGTGTGTTTTCCGGTCCCATCCAGGTTCAGGGTGACACGGATCTCGGTTTCATTGGTTTTGCGGGAACGGGTGACTTGTCTTGAACTCATGACTCTCTCTACCGGTCCGACACGCTGGTCCCGGCGGCTCGCACCAAGATTCTACGGCGCCGCCGCTCCCGGTCAAAAAACGTTTGCGATCTATAGCCAATCAAGGGATGCGCCAGGAAGCGCCGTTAACGGCTGGCTGCGACGACGGACAGGGCCGCGTCGAGGGCTTCGAGGAAACGGTCGTTTTCGTTCGGGAGACCAACCGACACGCGCAGGCACCGGTCCAGCATCGGGTAGCCGCTGACGTCCCGCGTCAACACGCCGCGCATGCGGATGGCGTCAAACACTTCCTTGGCCGGACGGCCCGTCCGGAACAGAATGAAATTGGCGCGCGACTCAAAACATTCCACCCCGGGACGCGCCTTCAGTTCCCGCATCATGCGTTCGCGTTCGGCCACGATGCGCCGGATGGGCTCGTCCATCATCGGACGACGCTCGATCACCATTTCCGCCACGGCCTGCGTGAACACATTGACGTTGTACGGAAGCTTCGCCTTGTAGATCTCCCGGGTGAGATCGGGCGACGCCATCAGATAACCAAACCGCAAGGCGGCCATCGACATGGCCTTGGAGAACGTGCGCAGGACGATCAGGTTGGGGTGATCGGCCAGGAGTCCGAACGCGCTTTCGCCGTGGAACTCGTGATACGCCTCATCAACAATCACGATCCCGCGGGCCGATTCGACAATCTTCTTGAGACCGGCGGCGTCGACGACGGAACCGGTCGGATTGTTCGGCAGGCACATCACGGTAATATCCGCGCCCGCCGCAGCAGCAGCGAGCGCCTCAACGTCGTAGGACAGGTCCTTCGCCCTCAGGGGAACAGTCACGATGTTGGCCTGCAGAATCGACGACATCAGCTTGTATAGCGTGAAGGTCGGCTGCGGAATCGCCACCGTGCGGGAAGGGCCGAGCGTAACCGTCAATGTCGACTGGATCAGTTCGTTCGATCCATTTCCAACAAGAATGCCCTCCACGGGCCACCCGGTAAACCGGGCCAGGGCCTTGGTGATCGAAGTGGGAATGAATTCGGGATATCGCGCCCATGGACGCGCCAGTACGCGTTCGACGGCCGCCCGCTTGAGATCTTCGGGCAGCTCGTACGGGCTCTCGTTCTGGTCCAGTTTGACGTCTGCCTGGACGTGCTCCAGCGTGTAAGCGGACAGCTTGCGCGCTTCGGGCTTGATGACATCCAGTGGCGATTGTTGCCGCATTTATAAGAGCTTAATCAGGATCAGGCGGGGGACGGAAGCGAAAAGTTCCCCGATCCCCGCTTCCCCGCTCCCGGTTGTGCGATGTGCGTTGCCTGTTGTCCGATGGGTAATGGACCTGGCTAAACCACCCAATG
>DASUFH010000123.1:0-5602 GCA_036274645.1 Terriglobia bacterium | reverse complement strand
GTACAGAACTTCCGCACGTCTCCGGTCAAACGCGGCGTGTGGGTGCTCGAGAACATTCTCGGCACGCCACCGCCGGAGCCGCCGCCCAACGTTCCTCCGCTGGAGGATGCGGTTGCGGGACAACACAAAGTCCTGACCCTGCGCGAGCAGATGACGCTGCACCGCAAGAACGAGCCGTGCGCGAGCTGCCACAAGCTGATGGATCCGATCGGCTTTGCGCTGGAAAACTTCGACGCGGACGGCGCCTGGCGGCTCAAACAGGGTGGCGATGGAGGAACTCCGATCGACGCGTCGTCGGAATTGTGGGACGGCGCAAAAGTGAATGGTCCGGCGGAACTGCGGGAACGCCTGGTTCACTACTCACCCCAGTTCGTTCGCACGATTACCGAAAAGATGATGACGTATGCGCTGGGTCGCGGAGTCGAGTACTACGACATGCCGGTGATTCGCTCCATCGTGAAAAGCGCGGAGAAGGACGACAACCGGTTTTCCGCGATCCTGATGGGCATCATCGAAAGCGCGCCGTTTCAGATGCGCGTGAAGAATTAGAGAGGGGATATCTGGGACAGCCTCCGAATTCGCAGCCGAAAACCCGGCTGTGCGGAAACACCAACCGCTGCGAATTCGGAGGCTGTCCCCCGACATTAACCAAGGAGCCCTGAATGTTTATCACCCATAAGCACATTCCCCGCCGCACGTTCCTGCGCGGCGCCGGCGCGACGCTGGCGCTGCCGTTTCTGGAGGCGATGCTGCCGGCCCAGACTCCGTTGAGCAGGACGGCGGCGGCGCAGGGATCCGCCAAACGCTTCCTGGGCATATGGCATCCGCATGGCGCGGCGCCCGGCTACTGGAGTCCGTTGCAGGAGGGTCCGGATTTCGAGTTTTCGTTCATCACGAAGCCGCTGGAACCGTTTCGGGACCGCGTGACCCTGATCAGCGGCCTCAACATGAACGAATCGTTCGCCACCGAAGAAGAGCCCGGCGGCGATCACGCCAAAGGCGCGGCCCTGTTGTCGGGCGCGCGGCCCCGGCGTAACGCGGTGGCCCCCCATCTGGGCGTGACGATCGACCAGCTCATTGCGGAACAGTACGGCCGCGATACGATCCTCTCGTCCATTCAGCTCGGCGTGGAAGACACGACGAATTTCGGCAACTGCAACTGGGGTTACAGCTGCGCCTATACCAACTCGGTTTCGTGGCGCGATGCGACCACGCCGCTGCCGACCGAAATCAATCCACGCGTGGCGTTCGAGCGTCTGTTCGGCGATGGCACCAGCGCCGAAGAGCGTCAGCGAGGACGACGGCAGAACGCCAGCATTCTCGACTCGGTGACCCGTGAGCTTGGCGCCTTCAAGAAAGACCTCAGTCCCGGCGACCGCCAGCGCGTGGACGATTACACGGACAATATCCGCGAGCTGGAGCGACGCATCAATATCGCCATCAACGGATCCGTGAAGGAACCGACTGCAGAGATTCCGTACGGCATCCCCGAAAGCAATTTCGAGCACTTCAAATTGATGTACGACCTGTTGCACCTGGCTTTCCAGGGCGACATCACCCGGTCCGCCACCTTCATGCTGGGACGCGATCTCTCGGGCACGAGTTTCCCCGAATCCGGTTTCAACGGGGGATGGCACGGCTCCTCGCATCATGGCGACAAGCCGGAAAACATCGCCAACTACGCAAAGATGAACCGGTATCACGTGCAGCACCTCGCCAACTTCGTTCAGAAGCTGAAGGATACGCCCGACGGCGATGGAACCCTGCTCGATCACATCCTGATCTACAAGGGAAGCAACATGGGCAATTCCCACCGGCACGCGCACATCAAGGTGCCGGTGATCCTGGTTGGCGGTATCGATGGAACGTTCAAGGGAAACCGTCACATCGTGTTCCCGGACGATACCACTCAGAAGACATCCAACATGCTGCTCAGCATTCTGCATCTCTACGGTATTCAGCGGGAGAGCATCGGTCAGAGTTCCGGCGAGCTTCCGGGTCTGGTGTAAAAGGACAAACTGCATGACCCGGACCCTGGTATTGGCCGCGCTTGTCGCCTTCGGCTGCGCCTGGACCCTTTCGGTCGAAGCGCAGCGGGGAGCGACGCGTCCACGCGTGCAGCCGCCGCAGGGTCTCGTGCGGGATGTCATCTTCAAGAACTGCACGTCCTGCCACGGCATTGACGAGTACGCGTATTTCGCGCTCGACCGCGCCGGCTGGCAGATGCTGCTGGAGACCAGACACAAACCAGGGGAGGCGCCGATCTCCGATCCGGATCGCGCGGTGCTGCTCGACTGGCTGGCCGATAAGTTCGGTCCGAGTACCCGGCCTTTCCCACGGTCCTATGTGGCGCCGGAGATCAAGACCTTCTTCTCCGATCCCGAAGCGAGACGCCTGATCGACCGGGCCTGCTCGGGATGTCACGACATCGAGCGCGTCAACAAGGCCCGGTTGACCGAAGAGGCCTGGCGAGTCCTCGCGGTCGACATGAGAGAACGTGGCGCGACGCTGACCGACGAGGAACTGGAGAAGCTCGTCGAATGGCTCGGCCGCGTCCAGGGCACCACGCAAAGTCAGTAGCAGCCGCCCCTACAGCAGAGCAGCAGAGGGGGAGCTTATCTGGCGCCGGCTTCCGTGGGGAACTGCAGATCGAGCGTCGCTTCTCCATTTTCAATCGTCAGCGTCTGCGCGACAGGCTCACCGCCATAGCGTGCCGTAGGGAATTGGGCAGGCGCATCCCCGAAGTTGGGAACAGAGTAGCTGAGCTTGTAAGGCAGTCCGGGAATGACCCCGCGCAGCACAAACGAGCCGTCGGCGTTGACCGTCGAGGAATTCGGGTTGGAGATGAGGCTGACGCGCAGCAGGTAGTCACTATCAACCGGGGTGAAACGCACCGTCAGCTTTTGGGGGTTGAATCCGCGAGGCGCGTTATCGAGATGGAGCTGTCCGCGGACATCCACGCCGGCTCTGAGGTTCAGCGTTACCGACCCGCCACCACCGGGTTCGACGTAGACATCCTGTATGCCGACCATCCTGTTGCCCCCCTGGTTCACTACCGCGATCAATTTGTAGGGGCCAGGAACGACGCCATCGATTTCGGCCTTCCCTCCGTTTTCGGTGGCGCATGAAACGGACGGTTGCTGGGCGCTGAACCGAAGCCCCGCGGCGACGAGCGCAATCGCGGGACTGCCTGCGTTGCCCGGCCGAACGACGGAGACATGGATCTGGCCGAGTTGCTGCGGCCGCAGGGCAAAGTCGATACCCGAAGCATCGCCGCCTGGTGGAACGCGCACGGTGGTTGCGCGGCCGGCATCGGGAACGCCGGGATAAAACAGCGGCGCATCGGCCTCCGCCGGCGGTAAAGAATCCGCCGAGATTTCCACTCGACCTGCGGAAATAGATCCGTCGCATCGCTGCAGTCCAAGCGCCGCGCCAAGATTCCCGAAAGCGGCGGCGCGTCGCCGCGCGTTCATTTCCCGTTCAGGCAGGTACGGCTTTACGGCTGAAACATAGTACTCGCCGGGCGCCATGTCCTCCAGCCGATACCGTCCCTCGTCGTCCGTGGTGGCGCGAACGACGTTCGGCATTATGTAATCCGTTCCACGAATGGTGGGCTGACTGACCGGCGTGGCGGTTTCCAGTACGTCCCGGCCGTTGGCGTTCCGTCGTTGGTACGCGACTACCGGCGCGTTGGCCAACGACTTGCCATTTTCGTCCACGATGGTTCCGGAAATCGCGCTGGTCTTCGTCAGCCTGAGGACCACGCCTTCAAAATGCGCGCCCGCATTGACGCCAATGCCCCAGCTCGCCGCCAGTGAGCCGAAACGGCCGTTTTCCGGCGCGAGAACCTGGCCGAAGGTCTCCAGTAGATACGGACTCAAGCCCACCGTGACGTTGTAGTCGCCTGCAGGCAGATTCCTGAATATGTACGAGCCGTCAGCGGACGTCTGAACCGTGGCGTAGACGGGAGGCCCCGAATTTCGACGGCGCACAGACACACTCGCGTTTCCGATCGCCGCGTCGTTGGCTCTGTCGAGAACCCGGCCGGCAATGCTTCCGCGGGGTTCGATCAGCTTGCCGGATAGCTCTTTCGGGCCTCGAACTCCAAAAATTCCTTTCTCTCCGGTTGCGCCGCCGTCATGAACGGCGACGGATCGGGTGAAGACAACATCCGAACCTTTGAGGATCCCATGAAAGGTGATGGTCCGTTGTCCGTCCGGGCTCTCCACGCCAAACGTGATTGCGCCGGCGCTGATCCGGCCCGAGGCAATAGGTGTTTTGGCGCCATCGGGAGAGTTGATGCTTCCAGTCACTACCGGCCCGTCGACTGAAAGCGTGAATTGCTCCCGAACTTCCGAAAGCCGCCAGGTTCCAGCGTACGGCGAATAGCCGGCGAAATCCTGCGCAATGGCCGGCTCCCAAGCGAAAACCGACGACGACAGAAAGACAAACAGAAGCGCCTTCCCGAATCCTCGCATGCTCATTCCTGGATCTTCACGCCTCCTGGGTTACGGACCGGATTGATCCCGCTATTATGCTGGGTTTTTCACCGCAGCCTCAAGCGAAGCCGCGCAGGTTCGGCCCCCGTCCGCTTGTAGGGGCGGTCTATGACCGCCCGACCTTCCGGATGGAACCGCTTGATGTCACAGGAATTCACTCCGAAACACTGGGCGGTCATAGACCGCCCCTACAAGCAGACGGGAACCTAAAGCCACCAGGAAACAAACCCGAGGCTCCCGTTTGCCGCGCTCCCTCCCGCGGATCATAATCAGATTCAAGGCGGTGGTAGAGCATGAAGCCAGGCGGCAAGAGACGTTGGCGGCAACGAATGTGGTTTGCTTTCGGAACCCTGAGCGTGGGCTCGATCGCTTTCCTGTGGTTCTCGAACCGCACGGTTCTCGCGAGCGCTGACGGAAAGATCTATACGGATCTCCGAGCCATGCCGGTTGAGCGCGTTGGCCTGGTACTGGGAACGGCGCCAACCATCCACGATCGGCCCAATCCTTTCTTTCTGGGTCGAATGGAAGCCGCCGCTCAACTCTACAGGGCGGGAAAGGTTCAAAAGATCCTCGCGAGTGGCGACAACCACTCGGCGAATTACGACGAGCCCACGCGGATGAAGACCGAACTCATGAACCTTGGCGTTCCGGAGCAGGACATCGCGCTCGATTACGCGGGATTCCGCACGTTCGATTCGATTGTGCGCGCGAAAAAGTGTTTGGAATCGACCGGATGACGATCGTCGCGGACGACTTCCATCTGCCCAGAGCCCTGTACATCGCCCACGCCGTGGGAATCGACGCCATCGGTTTCCAGACCGCGAGTCTGCCGCGCATCAATTCGCCATGGACCTATGCCCGCGAAGTTGGCGCTCGCGCCGCAGTCTGGCTGGATCTGCATCTTCTGAATCGCCGGCCCAGGTTCCTTGGCCCACGAGAAGATATTTTGTAGGGCGGTCTATGACCGCCCCTGGAGTTTGGACATTTGCGGGTCAGGTTTTCGCGAAAGCCACGATATTTTTCGAGAAGCTGGCGTTGAGCAGAGCGGATACAGAAGCTTCGTGTAGGTCGAGTCGGAGGCGGGACAGCAGATCGTCTAGAGA
>DASUFH010000122.1:0-8031 GCA_036274645.1 Terriglobia bacterium | reverse complement strand
ATTGCAGCATTTCGCCCGATAGACCAGAAGGTCGTCGAACCCCTTCACCTTCAGCTTCGCTTCGCCACTGCCTATGCCGAGGACACGCTTGACGACGGACGTGATGCGGGATTCCTCTTCCGGAGGCGGTTCACCGGACGCCTTGTCGGGCGCAAGCCGGGCCAGGGCCTGTTTGGCGGAAATCTTGCCGTACCCGATACCCGCGAAAAGATCGTCAACGGTGCGCAACCCGTACTCCTCCAGCAGAGCCGCGCTGGCGCCTCCCGCCAGGGCGTCGCGCACCTGAACCTTGAACTTGCGCCCTTCCTTTTCCAGAATCTTCCGCCCGAGGTCGATCGCCTTCTCGCTCTCCTGCTCACTCAGCCAGTGCCGGATCTTGTTGCGCGCCCGCGCCGTTTTGACGAACGACAACCAATCCCGGCTGGGATGCCGGCCCGGCTGCGTCACAATCTCGACGATGTCGCCGTTCTTGAGCCGTGTCTTCAGGGGCGTCATCCGGCCGTTGATCTTGGCGCCCACGCAGGAGTTACCCACCTCGGTGTGAATCGCATAGGCGAAGTCGACCGGAGTGGCGTCGCGGGGCAGCGTGATCACCTTTCCCTTGGGAGTGAATGTGTAGACTTCCTGTGTGTAGAGATCGACCTTCAGCGTGCTGAGGAAATCGGCCGGGTCCTTCATTTCCTGCTGCCACTCGACCAGATGCCGGAGCCAGGTAATCCGCTGATCCTCACGGTCGTCAACGACCAGCTTGCCGTCTTTGTATTTCCAGTGCGCCGCAATGCCTTCTTCCGCGATCCGGTGCATCTCCGCGGTGCGGATCTGCACTTCAAACGGCTGTCCGTCTGCGATCACCGAGGTGTGCAGCGACTGGTAGCCATTGGGCCGCGGCATGGCGACAAAATCCTTGATGCGTCCGGGCACGAATCTCCACGTATTGTGGATGACGCCAAGCGCGGCATAGCAGTTCTTCACATTGTCGGTGATGATGCGCAGCGCCAGCAGGTCGTACACCTGGTCCAGCCCAATGCGCTGCTTCCGCAGCTTTGTAAAAATGGAGTACAGCCGCTTGATGCGGGATTCCGTGCGGCACGGAATCCCGTGTTCCCGCATTTTGTCTTCAACCGTCCGGGTAATGGTCTTGAGAAACGCTTCGTGTTCGCTCCGCTTGCGATCCACCAGCTCACTCAACTCGCGATAAGCCTTCGGATCGAGATAGCTGAACGCCAGATCTTCCAGTTCGCCACGGATCTTTCCCATTCCCAACCGATTGGCCAGGGGGGCATAGATATCCATGGTTTCGCGCGAAATCGCCTCGCGGCGGTCCGCCGCCAGGTATTTGAGTGTCCGCATATTGTGCAGCCGGTCGGCGAACTTGACCATGATGACCCGAATGTCGTCGGTCATCGCGAGCAGCATCTTGCGGAAGTTTTCTGCCTGTTTGGCTTCGTTGGAGGTGAAGCGAATCTGGCTGATCTTGGTCACGCCGTCAACGATGTGCGCGACTTCAGAGCCGAACATCCGCTCGACATCTTCGAGGGAAACGAGCGTGTCTTCGACCACGTCATGAAGAAGGCCCACACTGACCGTGACGGCGTCCATCTTCATCTCAGCCAGGATGTTAGCCACTTCGAGGGGATGGGTCAGATACGGTTCCCCCGAGGCCCGGGACTGTCCTTTGTGCTCCTTGGCGGAAAAGATATAGGCTCGGCGAATCAGGTCGAGGCTGTCGCCGGGATGGTGTTTCTCAACCGTGGCGAGGATATTCTCGAAGCGGATCATGGCGCATAGGCATTATAGCCACGAACTGCGCTTTTCGCGTTAATCCGTGGCCAATGCCGCTGCGAATTGAGCGGGGACTACTGGCCGCCGACGACGATTCCGAGGGCCTTGTTCTTTTCGGCGTTTTTCTTCCGGGTTTCGATCGCCTTCTCAAACCACTCGTCGGCCTGTTTAATGAAGGCGGCCTGCTCGGGGGAACCGTCCTCGGCCAGCCGGGCCTTTTCCCGGAAAAGCAGGTTCTTGAAGGTCTGGGCGTCCTCGTAGTCCGGGTTGATCGCCAGGGCTTTGTCCACGAACTGCAAGCCTTCGTCGATCCACTCCGTCTGGCGTTCTTTGGATGGAGCGTCTTCCGACTCCACGCTATAGGTGCCGGACTGGGGTGAAGCCATCTTCCAGTCGAGGGAGGCGACGGCATAAAACGCCGTCGCGTCGTCCGCTTTCAGCTGGGTCTGTTTCAGGTAGTAATCCCGGGCTTTGTCGTACCGGTTCATCTTGGAATAGACGCCGGCGATACCGGCGACGGCATCGCCGTCGGTCGGATTCTTCTCGAGAACCTTCTCGAAGGTTTCGATCGCGTTTTTTGCGGCCGTCTCGTCGGAATCCTTCTCATACTGCTTGTAGTAGGCGGTTGCCAGATAAACCTCCGCCACGTCCAGGCTGGGATCCAGCTCGATCGCCGTCTTGAACAACTTCGCGGCTTCCTCGAAGTTTCCCAGTTTGAAAGCCCGTACCCCTTTGTTCAGGTTGTCGCGCGCCTGCAACTTCGTGCAGGCGGCTGAACTGAAAGCAAGGGTCAGCGCTACGCCCAGAATCAAAAGTCGATGCTTCATGTTGCAATTACCGCCTTTTTCAGCGCGCCATCAACCGCTCGGTCATCAAACCGACCTTATCGACATTCATTCCTTTGGCGGTGTCGATGATCGTGACAACCTGCTCGAAACGAAGCTCCGGGTCCGCGTTGATGAACATGGTCTTGTCCGCACGGGCGCTGAAGATCTCCTTCAAACGGGTACCCAGCGCGGCCAGTTCAACCGTGTCCGAGTTGATCTTGATCACGCCTTCCTTGTCGAGGCTGACGATGATCAGGTCGTTGTCCTGTGGTTTGGGCTGGGCGTCCGGAGGCGGTGGCTGAGGAACAGCGGCATCGAGCGCCTTGGGCGTCTGCGGTGTGATCGTCATGAAGATGACGAGCAGCACGAGCAGAATATCGATCAACGGCGTGATATTGATGTCGGATTTTGCGACAACTTTCTTGGGTTTCTTCTTCATCGATATCACCTACTGGACCGGCGCCGCTTCGGTCTTCTTGCCTTCGACGCGTTCCGTAATCAGTCCGATCTTGTCGACTCCGGCGCTGCGCACGGTGTCTACAACTTCAACAACGTCGCCATATTTGGCGCGCGCGTCGCTCTTGACGTACACGGTCTTGTCGCCGCGGTTGCTCAGCAGCTTCGTCACCTTCGAGCCGATATCTTCGATAGCCATTTCCTCCGCGCCGAGGTAGAAGTGTCCATCGCGGGTGACCGCCACCATGACGGCGTCCTCGCGGTCGGCCTCCGGTTTATCCCCGGCGTTTTCGGTCTTGGCGAGATCGACGCTGGTGCTCTTCTGGAGAAGCGGCGTGACCACCATGAAGATGATCAGCAGGACCAGCATGACGTCCGCCATCGGCGTTACATTGATCTCGGAGTTGACCTCGCCGCGGCCACTTCCGCCACCCATAGCCATCGGGGTTACTTCCCTTTCTGCTTGATGAAGAAGTCCATCAACTCGGACGAGGAGTTGTTCATCTCGATCGCGAAGGTCTCCACACGGTTCGTGAACCAGTTATAGGCCCAGACTGCGGGAACCGCCACGAACAGACCGAAAGCGGTGGTGACCAGCGCTTCGGAAATACCGCCGGCGACGGCGCCAAGACCGGTGCTCTGGCTGGTGGACATGCCCTGGAACGCGTTGATGATACCAACCGTCGTACCGAAGAGTCCCACGAACGGCGCGGTTGCTCCGATCGTCGCCAGACTCGACAGTCCGCGTCTGAACTCCGCATTCACAATAGCTTCTGCGCGCTCGCAGGCCCGACGTGAGGATTCGATCTGCTCACCGGATAACTCCTGCGAGATGCCTTGAACGCGAAACTCCTGCAGGCCCGCCTCGACGACTTTCGCCAGGTGGCTGCGCTTGTTCTGCTCGGCCACTCCGATCGCTTCTTCGATCTTTCCTTCGCGGAGGCAACCGGCGACGGTGGGAGCAAACTCCCGGGACTGGCGCCGCGCGGAACTGAAATACAGGAAACGATCGATCATGACGCCGATGGACCACGCCGACATGATCGCGAGCAGGATGACGACGCCTTTCGCCAACGCTCCCATCTGCTGCCACAGGTGGATCAAGTCAAATGAAGGCGCCTCTTGAAGCAGCATCAGTGCCAGCGCGTTCAATTTCACAACTAACATAGTTATTGGAACTCCTTCTAACTAATTCTTGAAGACAAACGATATGGAAATGGAAGCCGTCACTTCCACCGCTTCTCCATTCAGCATCTGGGGCCGATAGCGCCACTGTTTCACCGCATCGACGGCAGCTTTCTGAAGCAACTGATGCCCACGAATGACCCGAACTTCCTTAACCTTCCCGTCCTTGCCGACCGTTGCCGAAAGAACCACTGTGTCCGACACGCGAGCGGTTCTTGCCAGAGTCGGATACTCCGGCGCAGGACAGTCGATGCAATTCGCCTGCAAAACATCACCGCCGACCCGAATCGGATCCTTGGGCGGAGGAGGAGGAGGCGGCGGCGGCGGAGCAGCAGGCTTTGGCTTCGGCGGGGGCGGCGGGGGTGGAGCGCCAACAACTCCGCCCAGAACACCACCCAGCTGCCCACCCAGCTGGCCGCCCAGCGTACCACCCAGGGTACCGCCGAGGACTCCACCCAGAACGCCTCCCTTGACGCCACCGATCACACCACCAACCACGCCGCCCTGAACACCGCCAACGACGCCACCGGGCACGCCCCCGGCCTCACCCACATCGTCCAGTTGCGCGACCTGGGACGGCACATCCGCCTGTGTCGCGATCGGCTGTTTGGGAATCTCCAGCGGAATTTCTTTCGGCGTCACCAGCTGCGTCGGAATTTCCTGCGGCACTTCCGGCGCCTTTTGCTGCGCCGGCTTGGTCTGACCCGACGATTTGTTGCCTCCACCCGGAGGAGGCGGCGGAGGAGGCGGCGGAGGAGGAGGCGGAGGCGCAGGCGCCAGCAGCACCGCGCTGAAGGTCGTCGAGGGCAGCGCCTCCATCACCATGTAAGGAATGATGACCAGGACACCCACCAGCGCGACGTGCGCAACAACGGACACCACGAGGGTGGCGCCCGTTTTCTTGTCCGATCCCCTGGTATCGATTATTGAATCCTCAAACATCGCTTCCCCCCTTCCGGTTCGCAGCCCCGCCACGGCTGCGCCTGAAACTTCAACGGTCGGGCAATTCTTTTCCGAACGACGGCCCCGTCTCCCTGAACTCTCCCTGTAACGGGCGAAACTTATTGATGGGCCGTTCTTATATCAGCGGCCCCTGAAACCTGTCAATCGACCATTCCCGGCGCCAAAGTCCATCCACTATCGCGCCTTCGCCGGACGCGGCGCGCCGGCCCGAACCGGCTGCGACGCCATCGGTTTGCCGCGCAGCCTCGTGTAGATCAGAACCAGAGGCGAGGCCACGGCGATCGAGGAATACGTACCCACGATGATGCCGACGACCATGGCAAAGGCGAAGTTATTGATGATTTCCCCGCCGAAAATAAACAGGGCCAGCACCGTCAGGAACGTCAACCCCGAAGTCAGGATCGTCCTGCTCATCGTCTGGTTGATACTGTCGTTCATGACGTCGGCCAGATCGTCCCGCCGGCGCGTCTTCAGGTTCTCGCGTACCCGGTCGAAGACCACGATCGTGTCGTTCACCGAGTAGCCCACCAGCGTCAGCAGCGCCGCAATCACCGTCAGGTTGATTTCATAGCCAAACAGCGAGAAAAACCCGAGCGTGATCAGCGTGTCGTGAAACACCGCAAACACCGCGGCCGCGCCGAAAATCAGTTCAAAACGAAACCCGATGTACACGAGCATGCCGGCCAGGGCGTACAGCGTCACCATGACCGCCTGCTGACGGAACCGCGCGCCTACCCGGGGCCCCACACTGTCCGCCGAGAGAATCTCGAACTTGCTGCCGAACTTGTCTTTCAGGGCCTTGTCGATCGTCTCGCGCCCCAGTCCGGCGTCTCCAGATTCGTCCTCGAGCTGGATCTGCATCTCGTTGGCGCCCGACTTCATCTCCATGATCTGGCTGCCGGGGAGGGTCTGGCGCAGGGTATCCACGGTAACCGGATCGGTGAAACGGACACGGGCAATCGTTCCGCCCTTGAAATCCACCCCGTACCGGAAACCTTTATTCGCCACGATGGCCGCCATCCCCAACAGGAGCAACGCCGCCGAAATCGTGAAAAACACCTTTCGCTTACCGAGCCAATCAACCTGAATATTCTTAAAGAGTTCGACCATACGGGTTAAAACCTGGGTATAGACACCCCTGAGCCCTCATTTGTTCCCTCTGTTTTCTGCGTAATGGCGCTGAAAAAAACCACGCCAGCCCCGTTAAAGCGATCCGGGCTCAAATACTGATCGCCTCAGCGGAACTTTTCCGATTGAGCACCATCTCAAAAAGCGTCCGCGACACAAATACGGCGGTAAACATATTGGATACAAGGCCGATCACGAGCGTGACCGCAAACCCGCGCACCGGACCGCTGCTGGATGTCGCATACAAAATACCGGCCGATATCAGGGCCGCCAGGTGAGTATCCACGAGTGTGATGAATACACGATTAAAACCGGTGGCCACCGCTGAAGCCGCCGTCTTCCCGGCGCGAAGTTCTTCCCGGATGCGCTCGAAAACGAGCACGTTGGAATCGATACCCACACCGATCGTCAGGATGACGCCGGCAATGCCGGGCAGGGTCATGGTCGACCCCATGTACGCCATGGCGCCCAGCAACAGGGTGAGGTTCAGCACCATGGCGACCGAAGCATTGATCCCCGAGCCGCGGTAATACAGCAACATGAAGACCACAACGCCGATCAGCGCCGCAACCGCGGCGGTGACGCCATGCCGGATGGAATCGGCGCCCAGCGACGGGCCCAGAACCGATTCCTGCAGATACTTGATCGACGCGGGCAAAGCGCCCGATTTCAGCAGCAGCACCATCTGGTTAACGTCCTGGATACTGTAGCTGCCCGTAATCTCGCCGTTATCCGTGATTTTGGAACGGATGGTCGGCGCGGACTGAACGCGGCCATCCAGAACGATGGCCAGCCCGCGTCCGATATTCTTTTCCGTAAACACGCCGAACTTCTTTGCGCCTTCCGGGGTCAGCGTAAAGCCTACGGCCGGACGGTTGTTCTGGTCGCGCGAGGAATAGGCCGTCTTCAGATCACGCCCCGTCACGCCCGCGGCCCGCTCGACGACATAGAAGGGGAAATCGCTTGCATGGGCGGACGGCTTGGTCGGCAGCAGTTCCAGATTGGATGGAATCGGACCGCCACCGTAGTCTTTCAACGCGTCTTCTCTGGTCGAATAGCCCTTAACGACGGCTTTCAACTCCAGCAACGCGGTCGTGGAAATGAGGCTCTTCACCTGATTCGGATCGTCCACGCCGGGAAACTGCACCAGAATCTCGTATTCGCCCGCCGCCGCGGCCCCCTGCCGCTGGACCACCGCCTCAGCTACGCCCTTCTCGTCCACGCGGTTTCGAATCGTGTTGATCGCCTGATCCACCGCCTGGTCCCTGGCGGCCGCAGCCTCCCGGGGCTTCAATTTCAGCGTATACGTGTTCGGAATCTCGCCGCCCGTGGAAGCGATGTCCCACTGAGGCTGATTGTCGGCAATCAGAGTCCTGAATTCGGCGTCTTTGGTTTCGTCCACGCCCACAACCGTGAACTCGTCGACCTCGGTCCGGTTGACCTGCCGGTAAACGATGGCCTGCTTGACCATCTCGGCCTTCACGCTCTCAGCCGTGTCATCGGTAATGAGCCGAATCGCATCGTCCGTCTGCACCTGCAGAACCAGCTGTGTGCCGCCCCGCAGGTCCAGGCCCAGCCGGATTCGCTGGGCCATGTTCGCCACGCTCGGAGGAGCGCCGGCAAACAGATACACAGACAAAAGCGCCACGGCGACAATGACGACCAGACGCCACTGAAGAATGGTCAGGCC
>DASUFH010000121.1:0-17141 GCA_036274645.1 Terriglobia bacterium | reverse complement strand
GGGACGTTTCAAATCACGGCGCCGGAAGGCGCGCTCCGCGTCGGACGGGTGGAACGGCTTCCCGGTGGATATGAGATCAAGTCGCTCACGTACGGCCAGACGGATCTGCTGTCCAACCCGCTTCTGGCGCCGGACACGGTTTCGGAGTTGCGCGTGACGCTTGAGGTGAACGAGGCAGCCCCGTTTGTAAAGGTCAGCGGACGGTTTGCCGGCTTGAACGCAGGCGAAAGCGCGCGCGTCACGCTCACCGGAATGTCCGCCGCGGCGACATTCGAGACAGCGCTTGCCGATGGGGCTTTTGAATTCCCCAGAGTGGCGCCGGGGGTGTATCTCGTGTCGTTGATTCGCAACGGAAACTCCGTCGTGGCGGAGCCCCCAATCATTGCCGTCGCGTCGAAGAATCGGAGGGGAATCACTTTTGAGGCGCCAGCGCCGCCGCAACCGGCCGCCGCGGCGAACGCGTCCCGGATGACCGGCAATGAAGCCGCCACCGTCGCAAACCTCAGAACCATCAACACGGCTGAAGTGACTTTTCTCTCGACCACCGGCGGGGAGTTTGGCGATGTTTCGGAACTCGTTGCAGCCGGGCTTCTCGATACTCGATTCGAAACCAGCGTTTCCGGCTACCTATTTGCTATCAGCGTCACCGATGGCGATTATGTCGCCGCCGCGGCGCCGGTAAACGCGCAGGCCGGAATCCGCGGCTTTTTCACCACTCCGGAAGGTGTCGTGCGCTTTGCCGTGCCGGAGGGACTGGCGCCGCCCGGCAAGGCCGGTGAGCCAGTGGAATAGTTTCCCCTCGCGCAGATCGACTTGCGCTTCAGCCGCCGCTTTGCAGCAACGTCAGCCGCGAGGCGTCATTGTGAATGGAAACCGACGCATCGCATAGCGTCGCTGGACTCCGGCAGAGCTAAGGTAACGATACTTCAGACGTTCGGCGAGGCTGGCCGTGCCTATTTCAGTGTCGAACCGAGGGCAGCGTCATCAGCTCTTGAGCGCGAACTGGCCCGGGCAAGGGCTTGAGGCTCGATTACGGAGCGGTCACCGACTGTTGTTTGGGCAGATCTCGGATGACGACCGCTTTTGGCGCGAGCTCCAGCCGAATCCGCACGCCGCGCAGTATTTCGCCGGCGCTCACTTTAACTTCCTCCGGCTCGACCCGCGCGACATAACCTTCGGGGATGCTCTCGGGGTCCACTTTCAATCGGTAGGTTCCGGGCGTCAATGATCCAATCGTGAGGTTGCCTTCCACGTCGGAGTACGTGTCATGCTCGCTGTCGGCAATGACGCGCGCCTCCGGCAGCGGCCTTTCGACGGGGTTGTCCGGGTCACTGTAGTCGAGGTAAGTCGTCTTTCCCGAGACCAGACCGGTACGGACCACCGGAAAGTTCTGGACGTTATTTCGGAAGGGCAGAACGGCGATACGCCGGTCACCGGAGCCGGCGAACACCATGTCGGCCGGCACATCGGCCAGATCGGCGCGCAGCGCGTGAGAGCCGGGTTTCAGGCGCTCGAAGCGGAACTCGCCGGCTTCATCGGCGACGGTCGAGGTCTCGGAATCCAGCCAGATGGTGACGCCGCTCATCCCGGTATCGCTTTCGAGGCTGAACGCGCCGTCGTCATTGGCATCCTTATAGACACGCCCTTCCAGGGATGCTTCTGCGGTGCGACTGACCCGGCCGTCCTCAGAGCGCCGCAGGTTCTCGCGATTGAAAACCGGTCCGGCGATGACAACACTCAGCATGTGTGTGCCGCGCTCGCCCGAATAGGTAGCGACGAGGCGCTGTTTGCCGCGCAGCTTCAGGACAAGCGCCAGTACCGGCGCATATGCATGATCTGAAGTCTGCGAATTCGTCCATCGATCCAGTCCCAGCCGCAGATTGCCGTGCGGGATGTCGAACTGCCACCCGCCGCCATAGCGGTGCAGCGTGTTGAATTGAAGCTGATCGTGAAAACTCAGATGACCGTACGACGATACATCTCTGCCCACGATTGCGTTGATCGTATGCGTTCTGGTCTCGTTGAATCGCAGGTCTGAGAACATGAAGCTGGCGGAGTACTGGAGCAGGTTCACGAGCGTTGCCGAATACTGCGACAGCGCGAGACGGCCTGAAGCCGACGACGTATCGTTCTGAACCAGCCTGAAATATCCCATCTGAAGCCAGGGGATGGCCTTTACCGTTCCGCTGGCGCCGTAGTTGACGGCGCGTATCCCCCCGGGATCCCCCACGAGATGAACCCGGCGCATGATCCCACCGTACAGGTTCAGGGTGGAAAGTGGACGGAGCGTCAACGACAGCCGTTCAGTGTCCTGGGCGTGGTATTCCGAGTCCTCTCGCGCGGTCAGGAAATTCCGGCCGTAGCGATCCAGTTGAGCCGTGATCGCCAGAGGCTCGATCGGTCTGTACGTGTCCACGAAACTGAACCCCAGCGCCCCGCCGCGCACATGCAACCTTTCCGGCGCCGGAGCGAATTCGTCTGAGGGGCCGCCAATTGCTTGAAGATTGTCCACCAGGATGTTCGCGGTCCCGAGGCTGAATCCGGAGAACGCGCCGGCGGCCACCTGGGCTCTGAACTGGTTTTTTTCGGTGGTCTTGACGAACCCGGTTCCGATACTGGTTCCCTTCCTCTCGGCGCTGGTGAAGGTGTTGGTCCCGAACGAAAGGTCACCGGCCGCGCTTCTCCTTCGCATGGAACCGCCGATGATGGTCAAGTCATACTCGGCGACGCCGGGAGCTCCGGGCAGCGCGTGAACGGTCCGCGCGGCGGCTCCGGCATAGACACTGGTTTCAAACGTTCTGAAAGGAGCGGTGTATCGGGCGCCACGCACGGAAGAGGTCAGCGCGTCGATGCCGCTGATGGTGGTCTGGTCTCCAAACGTCAGTGTGCGGCGCCGCGCCAGGTCCGCGGTGACGCTTCCGTGCTGCAAGCCGACTGAGCCTCCGGATCCTGACAGCAGGAAGTTGCTGGTGAGCGGAATTCCACCCGCCACCGCGTCGCTGCGAAAGGCGGTGTAGTGGCCGTTGCCGCTGCCCGCCTCAGTGACGCCATAGAGTAATCAAGGTTGGCCACGCCAATCCTCGACGACGGCCCGCTCCAGAACTCTCCCGATGAATCGATGCGAAGCGTGCGCCCGCCCGCGTCCAGGTGGACATCAACCGAAAACAGCATGATCAATCCATCGACGGGAAACAGCAACTCCTCGAGCGGCCCCGACAGGTTGGTCTGCGTGTAGTTTCGAAGCTGACCGGCCACAACCGGGCCAAACCGGATTTCGCCGTTGCGCCCATCGTATTCGGCTGCCGCTCCCGCGCCGCGGCGCACTCGCAGCCCCTGAATGTCCGGCGCGCGCTCGACCTGGGACCCGAGAGCGCGCGCACGGGCGCGAGGGGAACCAGGAGATCCACACCATTGCGCACGACCGGCCGCGGCAACGGCACGGGCGAGCCATTCACGGCCACCGTCCAGTCGGCAGTCTGGCTGTAGGCCGACGCCGCGAGGACCAGAAACAAGACGGGCAACGCCCGGGCGATCCGTCCGGCTCTCTTTGCCTGAACCTTCACCGGCTCGCCGCGAGCGAAGCCACTTCGACCTTCCGCTTGATCGACTGGACAGGCTGCCCATCGTGAAAATCAACCTGCGCCTCGATTTCGTACTCTCCGGGCAACAGATTTGGAATCACCAGTGTTTCGTCGGTTGTGGCCTCGGGCAGAAGCACTGTCGCCTCGACATTCTTTTCGGCGATGAGCTCCGCCTGATCCGACCGGAGAAACCAGCTGATAACGGGCCGCACGTGCCGGGTACCGGTATTCTTCAACCGGGCGACCAGCCGCGCGCCCTGGGCATCCCGCGTCAGCCGAAAATCAGTAATCTCTCCCTTGCCGCTCACCGGCTGCACGATGACATAGATGGTGACCACGTAGCGGAAGCGGAAATAGATCAATTGTTCTCCGACGCGGGGGAGTCGCGCCGGCGGACGCTCCTGGACGAAGAGCGCGGACGTGTATACCCCGGGCAACGCGCCTTCCGGCACGTTTGCCGTGACCCGGACGAGCCGTTGCTGGCCCGACGTGATCGTGAGGTCTGAAGGACTGTAAATCAGCCACTGTGAGGCGGATCTCGGCTGCGTCCCGGGATCGTGGTAGGAGACAGACGTATCCTCCAGGATCTTCCAGTCGGTCAGGGTGAGAATGAGGCGTCCCTGGACATCCGCGTCGGAGGGCGGAGATTCGATCAGGAAGGAAGCGGTTTTCGACTGCCCGGGAACGACTTCCATTTCGAGCCGCATCGGGCGGAGGCCCAGACCGGCAGTCTGGGCCCCCCCGCTGCTTACCGCGAATATTCCGGCAAGGCTCAAGCAAACCAACCACATTGGCAGACGGGACATGGAAGCTCCGATCACTGGGATGCGATAGTGAGTGTGATGACGCTCGAAAAGCCCGTATTCGGCGTGAAGAACTGCGGCAAAGTCGCGACGCCAAATGTCACCGTGATGTAGTTGTCGGTGGTTGCCAGGTTTCCTTTCTTGCTGATACGCGTGCCGCTTAACACCTGAGTGGCGGACGTCACCTCGTTGAGGCTCGCCGTGAAGGTCGGGCTGAGCCCGTTCGCCGCCGCCGGCCAGCCTCCGGTCACATCAAAACCGGCTCCAATCGCATCCGTGCGGGCGCCGTTGTTCGCGACATTCGCGCCCGTCAGCGTGATTGACGTGATTCCGAATCCAATATCGCTTAGCGCGATCGTGTCGCCCCCATCGGCGGCGGCGCCGCCGGTAATGTTCAGAGCCGTGGCCTGGGCCGTCAGTTTGTACGCCTTGTTACTCCGCAGCCGGACATCGGCCGTTCCCGTCGTGAGCGTGTTGGTGTTTCCAGGAGTCAGACTACCGAGAGCAATGGTGCTGCTCAGCGTTCCTTCCGAAGTGTTGGTCAGGGAAAAGCTCTCAGGATTGGCGCCCGTCACCGTGATGGCGCCTCCCGTTTGTGCGAACGCCGCCGAAGCCAGTATCACGATGACTCCGGGCAGTATGAGCAGTCTCTTGAACGTAACCATGGGTTCCTACCTTTCTCTTGTTTGTTCTTCTGGTTGTTCTTCAGTCAAAACTCAGGGGCCATCGACAATCGTCAGCGTCAGAACGCACGACACTGTGGCCGGCGTAAAGAACTGTCCGACCATTCCAAACGTTATCGTCACGGTAATGAGGTCATTCGGCGAGTTGGTATTCTGGGTGTTGGCAATCTTCGGGCCCGACAGGATCGTCATGCCCGGATTCGCAAGCAGATCCGCCAGCGTTGCCTGCCCCAGCGCCAGGCCGGTATACGGCGTCAATCCATTCACGGCAATGACTGTGGCCGGATCGTAATCGAATCCCGTGGCGATCACGTCTTGCCGGGGTGTCTTCACGGACTGCCCCGGGACGAGGGAGCGATACTAGTCTTTGACATACGGCGGCGATTCCGTAACATAGCGCCAACAGTTTTGATCCGTGGAAATCTCGGGAGGCCTGATGCGTTTCAGCCAAAGCTTGGGGCAGGTTGCCCTCGCAGGATTCGCGCTTGTCGCAGTACCGCTGATGGCAGTGAGTCAGCGGGGATCGTTCGGTGGCGGGTACGGGCCGGCGCTTACTGTCGTGAAGCCGGCTAAAGTGTTTGCGACGTCAGACGAACACTACAAGTATCTCCTCCAGCAGGCGAAGGGCGGCACGAAGCATTCGATCACGTCTGTGCCCCGGTGGGACGGTTTGTGGGTAACCGCAGGCAACACCCACATGGACATGTTCATTGATCCGCCTGGATTCACCGGCAAGGTCCGTTCAGGAGTGCTGACGCCGCCATACGAAGCCGCTTACAAGGAGCGCTGGCGACAGCAGCAGGAGCTGGGCGAAGTCCAATACGATCGGCTGACGCACTGTGAGCCGCCAGGCTATCCGCGCTGGCTGCTCGAGCCGTACACGCACGAGTTCGTCAACCTTCCGCAAGAGTCGTACATGATCAACGACTATGGTCCGGGGATACGCCGGGTGTATATCGGCAAGGAACACAGCAACGTGTACGGCACGCATTCCTGGTATGGGGACACGATTGGATTCTGGGACGGCGCCAGGCTCGTCACCAGCACGAAGTATCTCCTGCCTGCCGACTTCACGCGCTGGTCGCCGATGACAAGCAATCAATTCGAATCCGTCGAAACCTGGGAGTTGAAGCGATATCCCGGCGATATCGAACGGCTTGAGGTTCAGGTCACGTTTTACGACAAACACGCGTTCGTCACGCCTGTCAGCGCCGTCTACGCGTTCCGTCGGGCGAAGGAGCTCGAGGCGGCCGGCCATCGCGTTCAACACTGGGAGTGCGAGGGGAGCAGCAACGATTTTCTGGTCAATGGAACGACGAGTTCGCGGCTGCCGGGTGAGGAAGGCTTCAAGGATCCGCGGGGTTCGACGATGTTCCCCGACCTGCCGGGCCAGTCGCGCGACCCGATCTTTAACACCGTGCTGCCGACGAAGCCGGCGCAATGAAGGGGTAGGAACACAATGAAAAGGATCCTGAGTTTCTTTCTGGCCGTCATGACCGCGCTACTCCTGACGACGGTCGTTTCCGTCGCGCATCATTCATTCACGATGTTCGACAAATCCACTGAGAAAGTGGCGACCGGCACACTGGCGCGCTGGACCTTTAATAATCCGCATTCATGGCTTTACCTGAACGTCAAGAATAAGGACGGCAGCGAAACGCTCTGGAGCTTCGAAGGATCGTCGCCAACGACGCTCCTCCAGAGAGGAATCACGGGGACGACGTTCGAATACGGGAAGACCTACACGGTCCTCTACTGTCCCTTGAAAGACGGCCGTCCAGGCGGCGGGATCGGATGGGTGAAGCTGCCCGACGGCACGTTCATCAACCCCGCCGACGGCGGTTGCAGCGGCAGCGCCGAAACCATCGAACGCTGGAAAGGCTGGCTGGCGAAAGGCTACACGTCGAACATCGAAGCGCAGGCCGCGCAGAAGGCGCAGGGCGGCAAGTAGCGAAGTGAGAGCGCAGACGCTCCACAGCGTCAAACCAGGACGCGACAAATCCGAGAAGTCCTTGCGCCTGCGGTTGTACTTTTGGCTCACCTCGACTTCTCCAGTGACCGCGCCGTTGAGCGCTCCGGTCACGCCAAACACCACGTCGCAGCCTTGACACGCGTACGTGTGAAACGAGATTCACCGGATCTTGCCGGCCTGCAGGAAAGTTTCTGCCTGCCCGCAGACTCGAAACGCCACGCCTGCGCCACTCTTCCCTGTCGGCGGACTTGCCCGGCTGCTTAATTCGCACTACCATACGCCGACCGATCCGCTGAGGGGGATTACTGGAGTGTCCGCGCATCTCGGAACACCCATGGCACACGCCGCCGAGCTCGCAGTTCTTCTGCGCGGCGAAACCCGCGCCATGGAGCTTTGGGCGCGGTATCCGGACGCCCGCCGCTTTCTGCTGAACGCGGCGGCGATTGTGGGTGGCGCCGGAGTCTACGGCGCCGCAATGGGATGGTGGCGCGCTCCCGAACAGGCGCTTTTCGCGGCGATCAAGTTTCCCCCGATCGTGCTGCTGACCACCCTCGGCAACGCTGTCCTCAACGCGATGCTGGCGCCACTGCTCGGATTGAACATTTCATTCCGGCAGTCTCTCTCCGCCGTGCTCATGAGCTTCGCCGTAGCGGGGATAATCCTTGCGGCCTTCAGCCCGCTGGCGGCGTTCGTGGTCTGGAACGCGCCGCCCATGACACCGGAGACGATCCAGACGTGGTCCTACAACTTCATCAAGGTAACCCATGTGGCTGCCATCGCCTTTGCCGGCGTGGCGGGAAATGTGCGGCTCCTTCAGTTGCTCGTGGAAATCGGAGGCAGCCGCCAGGTGGCGCGCCGGGTTCTGGTGGCGTGGCTCGCCGTGAATCTGTTTCTTGGCAGCCGGCTTTCCTGGATCCTGCGGCCGTTCATCGGAGCGCCGCATCTGCCGGTCGCTTTTGTGCGGGAAAATGCGCTGGAAAACTGGTCCTCGCGATGCTGGGCGTGGCGATCGCGTGCGGCCTGATCTACGGAGTCGTCGTCGGCTCATTCTCCGGTCAGAGCCAGTGGTGGGCGGCGCCCATCAAGATTTCGCTGGGACTGATGATCTCCGCTCTGATCTGCCTGCCGAGCCTCTACATCTTTGGATGCCTCAGCGGATCGGAGGCCCGGCCTTGGGAAATGGCGGGACTGCTCGCCGGACTCCTCATGCTGATGACGCTCCTGCTCGTGGGATTCGCGCCCGTGGCATGGCTGTTTTCGCAGTCCACGGAGTCGGTCGCCTGGATGGGCGCGCTGCATCTGCTTTTCTGGTTAGTCGCCACTGCGTTTGCGCTGCGCTTCCTTCATGCGGGCTACGCGCGGTTTCACGCGCGGTCGAGCGCCGGGCTCTACGTGTGGATCGTGATCTTCCTGTTGGTGATGCTGCAGATGACAACCGCGCTCCGGCCCATCGTGGGAACAGCCGACACGTTCCTGCCCAAAGACAAGAAATTCTTCCTGGATTACTGGTTCAACACCATGGATCAGAAGGCGGAAGCGAAGACGCAGGGCACAACGAAATAGGGTCCGACCAACCAGGGCCCAGGAACTGCTTACGAACGGGCTTGATTAATGACTAAACTCTCCCTGCAATCGCCAAATCTCCAAAGGGGGCTCAAGTTTGTGCTGATGAATGGGAATTTGAGATCATCCGGCTGGACGTCGAACGACGGGCGCCGTTTTCTCCGGCCATGACCCGACTCACCCTGCTTCTGGCAATCGTTCTGGCGCAGACGCAGGAGCCACTCCCTCCCCCTACACCGGGCGCCGTTGCCGGACGGTTGTTCTTCATGAATGGGACGCCGGCCGTTGGCGCGCGCGTTGCCGTGATGCCGACAGATTCGAGCCGGGCGCAGCAAGCGTTGATCGGCGTAGGCCGCACCGATAGCGACGGACGTTACGCCGTCGAAGGCATCCCACCCGGACGCTACTACCTCGTGGCGGGCCCGCTGGACGCGCTCACCTACTTTCCCGGCGTTCTGGATCTCGCCGGCGCGACGGTGGTCACCGTCAATTCCGGCGCGCGTCTCGACGTTCCGGATTTCCGCCTCGCAGCTCCTGATTACCTAAAAGTCAGCGGGCGGCTGACGCGTGAGGACGATCCCGACACCGGCGTCGGCCCGGTCGAAGTGCGTCTCAACGCGCGTCTCGCGGGACTGCGGTCCCAAACGGCGATGACCGCGAACGATGGCTCCTTTGAATTTCCCCGCGTTCCTCCTGGCGACTATGATGTTCGGGCGACGACAACACGATCGCGGAACAACGTCAACATCGCGGTTCGGACTACCGACATCACCGGACTGCGGTTGACAAGCATGCCCACGTTTCGAATATCCGGGCGGCTGTCGGTCGAGGATAACCAGCCGGTCCCCGCCGGATTCAGACAGCTGCAGGCGGCGGCCGCAAGCTATCCGTTTTTCGCGGACATTGAAGCAGATGGTTCCTTCGTATTCCACAATGTCACGGCCGGGGTCTATAAGGTTTCCGTGAATGCGCCGGTTGCCTTACCGGTTGTCAGTGTGACGGTGTTGGATGACGTGACGGATTTTGTCATCCCCATTCCTCGGGCGTTCCGGTTCGCCGGCCGCGTAGCGGTCGACAACGGTCTGATTCTTGCGCAGGGCGCGAGCCTCCAGTTGAACGGTTCCGTTCGTGGATGGGTCCCGCTCGCTGCGGACGGATCGTTCGAGTTCCTGGCCGTCATGCCCGGAAAATACAAGGCGGAGGTGGTCCCACCACCCGCCGACCGAATGCCGCCGATGGACGTGGAAATCTCCGATCGGGATGTGACCGGAATTGTCTGGACCGTTTCGGAGCCCATGGGCATGGATCCGCAGATGCTTCTGAAGTCCCGCGCTCCGCTCGATCGAGCGTGGGGCGGCTGGATCGCCGGGCAGATGAACCGCCGGGATCTCTTGCCGCTCCTCGGAGAAACGTTGGCGGCGCAGTTGAAGGGGGATCCCCGGTCCAAACAGGAAGCGGTCGCCATAGACACGATCGTTGATGCGCTGATTCAATTCGGCGAGAAGCTCCCGGCCGATTTGCTGGAGTCTCTGTTCGAACGGCGGCCGGATCAGGCGCTGATCCTGCTCGCGCGTCTCGGTCCCGAGGCGGACCCCATCCTTTTTCACAAGCTTCAGTACGCCGAAAACTTTTACTGGTTTGCGGTGGCCAACCTCTTGATCAACCACAAGACGCCCGGGATTGGAGCTTCCGTCCTGGGAGGGCTCCATATCAAGGCCCAGTTCGTCGTGTGCCCGACCGAACGACAGCCCTGTCCTCGTTCGGCTGGGATGGCGCCGTTGTTTGGGGATCGTGTTGTCTTGCCATTGACCGGTTTTCCCCCATGGCCGAGCTACGCATTGACGGTGAGAGGCGAGCCCTTTGCCGACGGCCCTGTTCCCGTATTCATGCAGCGCAAGGTTGAGTCCGCAGGGGGCCAACCAGAATTCGACGATTTGGAAAGGTTCCCGACGCCCGCCCGACCCACCGGCGCGGACCGTCTGCGCTACCTTTCCGCGCTGGCGCCCCAGGCTCGGATACAGGTTCAGGAGTACGAGGAACGTACGGTCTACCTGCCGGACAAGGCGTCGCCTGACGTAGACGCCGAATCGTTTCGCCAGGACATTCAGGCCCGTTACACCAGGCTCGTCGAGGACCTTGTCGCGTCCGGCGTCCTCAACCCCGCCGAGGCCGAAAAGCTCGCCACGCCCAAACTGACCTTTTCTGTGATCGATCGGCGGCGCCCGTAGAAACTACGGTTGTCGCCAGGCGGAATTAACGGCGCTTTTTAGTTCCTACGTCCGCCGGGCCGCCTTGAAGATTTCGAGCAACCCTTTCCATGTGCTGCTTGTACTCAAGGGCAGGGCAGAACTCCACGGATCACTTCGTCCTCCAGGACCTGGAGGGTATGTCCTGGTGGGATGTAATACATCTCTCCGCCTGAGACGACTTCTTCAGTTCCGTCTTTATCTTCAGCACCAGGGACACCAGTGATAGGGAGGACGGTAGAATGTCAGAAACCTGCCGCAAAAAATCACGCCCATCCAGCAGATGAACGAGACCGCTCCGACGATCCTGGCCGGCACGGGGACTTCGTCATTCGGTCCGATGACGACAATACGACGATACAACGTCAGGTAGAAGACGATGACATTGATTCCGGCGCCGGCCATAAAGAGCATCTTCGATTGAAACGCCGGATTGTAGATGTATTGACCGGGAAATCCGGTGAGGAACACCATCCCGGTCAGGGCGTTCATGCAATAGCCGAGCACCCCGAACGGCACGAGCCTGTGCAAAGAGGAAACGGGCACGCGCCTGACGAAGCCCATCAACCGGAGATCGAACAGGCCGACAGTGCCAATCAGCAGACACAGCCCGATGAAATGGATGCATTCCGCCATGGGCCATGCCCAGAAATGCGTCTTCATGGCATTCGAAAGCGGAGTCGAGAGCAACCACTCGTGCAATGCTTGAACGTAATGATCCATGCCCGCCGTTATCGGGGATCAAACGAGGCATCAATGTAGTGGTACGTGTAGGCGAGCAGACGTCCGGACACCACGGCCCCGGTCCACAGCGCCAGTGAAACCACCCCCAGGACCTTTGCCTTCGGGGAAGCCGCTGCGGCGCCGGCAGCGAATTCCCGTTGGACTTCCTTTCTCAGGTAAAGCGTATTCACCAGCGCCACCGTAATGAGCAGGATCTTCAGAAGAAAGACCGGGTTCGTTATGGCTTTTGTGGGCCAGCCGAGGAACAGCAATACGCCGGTTATCGCATTCAACCAGAATCCCCATCGCATGACGGGAACGAGGCGTTCCAGCGCCGAGAGCGGAATGCCCGGCGCGACCCCGAAGACACGGAAGTCCATTGCGGCGTTTGTCCCTGCGAGAAGGCCCATGCCGATCGCATGCAGGGCGATGATTGTCGGGAAACCCAGCATGGACGGTGACTGGCGCACAAACGCGCTCAATCCACTCGCCTCAATTTCAAGCAGGAGTCCCTGAAAGCTCCAGTCCACGAATGTTTTCTACCTCACCGTAAACTCGCAGAACCGCGCGCTATAGTTCCCATTGATCGACGTTGCGTCATCTCGATTCTCCCTTGCTAGTCACACACCCCAGAATTCCAAACGCCCCGGCGAAGGTCACTTTCGGGTTGACGCAGAGTTGGGGCGTCGAAGCATGCCGCCCAGACTCCAGACGGTCACGGGGATGGATTGAGGCGGCGCAGCAATTCCCGTCACGAGCATCGGATCCCCGGCCTGCAGCTGCAGCGAGGCGGCGAAGGCCGCCTTCTTTACGATGGCGTCCTCGATGCATTTGATGACTTCCATGCCGCTTCCCTCCAGGATTTGAGCCACACTCGCGTGTCCGCAGTCCCTGGCGGTGGGGCCTCCCAGCAACTCCAGACGCGCCTGCAGCGCAGCGGGACGGACGTCTGCAACCACGACTGGGACCGCGCCGGGCGCCACCGCGGCCGGGGCGGGATTTGTGACCATCAGTTGAATTCCACTGATGTCGACGCCGCGCGCCACCAGCCTCGTCAGAGCAGCAAGGTCGGATCCGCCCGGTTGAAACACCCGGGCAGTGTAGACGTCCGGCGGCACGTGAAGGAACTCGAATGTCCCGTCAGGGGTGACCTTCGTTTCTCCGAAGTAACGTGTCTTCATCGGCGTTCCCTCGCCATCCTGGTCGAGCAGTACGACGCCGCCCACGTCTGTCGGGGAACTCTGCAGCCGGACCCGGAACCTCTTCCGACGCGGGATCGCCCGGCAGTCCGGTCACCCGTCCGGTCACCCGGATGCCAGCCGCTTCTTTGGACAACGGTCTTGCTGTCAGGGTCACAAGCATCTCGGGAATCATCTGAACGCCCGCGGCCTGCGCGTCGCTTGCGGACGTCGTTACGAAAACACGAGCTCCAGCGGCGGGCTGGCCATCAGGGCCGCCGACTTGCCCGGTGATCACCCCGGGCAGCGGCGATGGCGTTCCCTGAAGGAGAAGCGCGAGGGCGAACACCAGACCGGTCATTGTTCCCAACTCCTGAAGTGTTCAGGTTTACGGTGCTAAATGCGTTACAGCGGCTTTGCCGCATTATAGTCCCTCCGGGAATGATGAGACTTGCTTCTTCCGGGCGAGGAATCTCTTTCCAACGGTGGCGTCCCCGGTGTACACGATGAGCCATGCGTGTGCGGGCGATTCTCCTTCTTCTGGCAGTCCGTTCGTTTCATGCGGGCGCTTCCCCCGCGCAGGACTTTGTCGTCGCAATGGCGCAGACGGAGGAGCCGGTCGTCGGCCTGCTGCGGCTGCCGGAGATTTACGGCGAGTATCCGTGCCAGGCGTTCAAACCGCAGCGCGTGCCTTTTTATGCCGCCGCATCCGGCGCGCAACCGCCGATCGGCTTCATCGAGCGCGTCGACAAACCGGATGCGCCGCAGCCCGACTGTGAGGCCCCCGTCGTCGTGGCGCGGCAGTCCGGCTCGAACGCGGCGCCTCAGCCGCTTCCCTTCGATGAGAGCGGCTACGAGTTCCGGACGGCTGTGGTCTACGAACGGAGCGGCGCGTGGTTCCGCATTGCGCTCGCCAAAGGATCGGCGTGGATCCAGCGCCGCGACGCCGGCGATTTCGTCGCCTATCCGGACGCGCTGATCTCCGACAGCTTTTCGACATATCTCCGCCCCGGCTGGAGCGGTGAGATCCGGGCCGAGCCGGCGCGCGGCGCGACCGCGGCGACCCCGCCAGCGTGGCAAGCCTTCGTGGATAAGGAGGTTCCGATTCGTGTGCTGGGAACGCGGGTCGTCGACGGGAAGGTGTGGATTCGGCTCCGCTTTGAATCGGAAACCTGCGGTCAGACTCTCGGGGAACTGCCGACACTGGAAGCATGGACACCCGCCCACCGCTCGTCCGGCGCCACCTCCATCTGGTTTCATTCGCGCGGCTGCTGAGTCAGGGAATGGGCGCAGGGGCCGTGTGAAGTCTGCAACGAGATGTCTCGGGCCACGCCCGCGGTTTCCACTGCTCTTTGGGATTCTGAAGGGCGAAATCCTGCTGCGGAAACGCAGTGGGCGTGGTGGAACACCAGGATATCGATGCGCTAAAAAAGGACTTCGTCCAGGGATGTCCCTGACTGAACCTGTCCGAATGCAGCCCATCCGACCATCCCTGGCGGAAACAGATCTGCATATCTGCGCTGGATATGGAGTTCGGGGAATGGACCCTGGAGATGGCAACTTCTTAACAAGACCGGCGTTGCGGCCTGGCCGGTTGTCGTTTCTGATCACTCTCCTCCTGGTTACGGCGCTTGCTTCCTGCAACCATCGAACCCGACACGTCGCGCTGCCTCCGATCGGATCTCCACCACCGGTGGTCAACCTGCCGCAACCACCCAAATCCGAGATCGCGATCCTTTTCAATGGAAAAGAGGGTTATGCGACAGTGGCCACAGAACTGAAGAAGATATTGGCCGGTAAACCGTACAACGTCGTGTTCCTGAATATCGATACAGAAGATCCGCAGCGGATGGTTCGATCGCTTTCAGGAAAAGCCGGCCTGGTTACCGTCGCCGTCGGCCTGCCTGCCGCGAGATTCGCGCGGGATCGTCTCAGGGGGCCGATGGTATTTGCCCAGGTTTTCAACTATCGGGAACTGCTGATTGAAGGCCGGACGGTCCGGGGTGTCAAGGCGATCCCGCCGCTCGCCCTTCAGGTTCGTGACTGGAAAAAGCTGGATCCCAAGTTGCGCCGTGTAGGTCTCATTGTGAGCGAGCGGCACGAAGAACTGATCCGTGAAGCAGAAGAAGCGGGTCAGTCGGCTTCAGTCACTATCCGGCATGAAGTATCCAGTTCCGACCGGGAAACCTTATACCTCTTCAAACGGCTGGCGCCGCAAATCGACGGGTTATGGCTGCTTCCCGACGACCAGATCCTGAGTCCGACGGTCCTTCGCGAACTGATGGCCTACGCTGAAGGCCACGGAGTCCGCGTCTGCGCTTTCAGCGATGCCCTTCTGCCGATGGGAGCCTTGATCAGCGCCAGCCCTCCGCCGGCGGAGATTGCCCGCACGATTCTCCGCGTGCTTGAAGGCATGGCCGAAGGCAGCTCGACACCACTTCCGTCAATGACCTCCGTGCCCGATATGCTCGTGCGCGTCAATCCTGAGGTGGCGGGACGCCTCGGTCTCAAGGCGCCTGGCGAGTCGTGGACGGTTCGCGGTTCACGCTGATGAGCAAGGGCATGCCGGCGCCTCGCGTTCAGGAGAGCCGGAAGGATCCTGCGCTGAAACGTCCGCCTGCGGCGCCTCGCCGCAGCCTCATTACAGACATCCTTACACTTCAGTTCGTCATTACAGGCGCGATCGCTGCCATTGCGATCGTCGGGCTGACATGGACCTCACAGGCGGTCATCCGCAACAACCTGACTTACTGGGCCGAACAGTGGGCGGGAGAACTCAACGAACTCGGAGCGCCGTTCTATTTGCGAAACCAGAACGAAGCGGTGCTCGACGTCGAACGATTTGTGGAGAAGTATCCGGAGATACGCAGCGTCGTATGGTATCGACCGGACGGATCCGTGTTCACCTCAATCGCCAAGAACGGCCGCATCGAATCGTCGGTTCCACCGCTTCAACCGGCCATCATTGCGGAGCTGTCCGCCAAAGCCGGCGTCAAGTCCGCTTACCTGCTTAAGGAAAACATCGAAGCCAACCGGCGCTTTCGCCTGTCCGGACCGATCTGGGTTGAATCGCTGGCCAATGACGGTCTTTTTGAATTCGATCCCGACCGCGCCCCGACGCAAATCAGACTCCTCGGCTTTGTGGCAGTCGACCTCGATTTCTCCACCTATCAGGACGCATTCCTGAAGAAACTCGGCCTCGCCAGCGTCGCCCTTGTCGCATTGCTTTTCATCGCCTGGCTCGGCAGCCGGGCGTTGCTGAAGCATGCCTTGAAGCCGCTGTCGGAACTGCAGGGTCCTCTCTCTGAAATAGCCCGGGGCAGGATGCGCGTCCAATTCCCCGTTACACGCCACCGGGAAACGCAGGCGATTGTCGCGGCGTTGGAGGATACGCTTGGAGCGCTCGAAAAACGGGAGCAACACCTGTTGCATCTGGCAAATCATGACCCGTTGACCGGGCTTTACAGCAGGCACCGTCTCGACTCGGAACTGGAGATGGAGCTCTCTTCGTGCGCAGAGAAGGGAACCGGAAGCGCTCTCTGCTTTGTCGATCTCGATCAGTTCAAGTACATCAACGATACATACGGCCATCCGGCCGGGGACGAATTGCTGAAGCTCGCGGCCTGCCAGTTGCGCCACGCGGTCCGAACGGAGGATTTCGTCGCCCGTTTCGGCGGCGACGAGTTCGTTGTGATTCTGAGAAACGTTTCCAGACGTCAGGCTCGTGTGCTGGCCAACGAACTGCTCGACCAGATGCGGAGGCTCAGCCATATCGAGCAGGACCAGATATTTCACGTCCAGTGCAGCATTGGCGTCTCGATGATTCCGGACTCCCGTCAGGATGCCCACGAGATCATTGCTCAAGCGGACATGGCCTGTCAGGCCGCGAAGTCTCACGGACGGAATCGTATGGAGTTTTACAATCCTGCAGGAAAGCAAAGCGAACTCATGATGCAGGACATCCACTGGATGCGCAGCATCCGGTCAGCGCTTGAAACAGACGGCTTCGTTCTGCACTATCAGCCGTTGCAACACATCCGGACTGGCGTCATTTCCCACTACGAAGCGTTGCTGCGGCTCAAGACTCCCCAGGGTCTCGTCGGTCCTCAGGCATTCCTGCACGCGGTGGCGCGCTTCGGCCTCATGGCGGATATCGATAGGTGGGTCGTCGAAAACGCCGTGCGATCCCTTGCGGAATTCAACCGCAGCAACCCGGATATTCAACTTTCCGTCAATCTTTCAACCTACGCTTTGGAGGACGCTTCGTTTGCCGCGTGGGTCAGGAGCCTCCTGAGGGAGCACAACGTCTCCGGAGATCACATCATCTTCGAGATCACCGAACAGATGGCGGTTCGCTTTGCAGTCAAAACGGACAAACAGTTGACGATGCTG
>DASUFH010000120.1:0-13883 GCA_036274645.1 Terriglobia bacterium | reverse complement strand
GATCAATAACCGCTTTGTTGAAAACAAAGCGGTTATTGATCTAGTTCCTTGGGAGACCGCCCCTACAGGGCGGACGGGAATTCAAGATGCTTCCGCCGCGCAAAGCGCCTCGGTCCTTTTTTCTTCATGCTATCCTCGTCGAGTTTGCTTCCGGCATTTCAAACTGATGTTTAGAGGCGTCCGCAATGAATAAATCGATCGTTTTTCTCATGTCCGTCGCCGTGTTTGCCGTGACTTCGCTCACCGCCTTCGGTCATCACTCCTTCGCCCTGTTCGATCTGACGAAACAGGTCACGATCAAAGGCGTGGTGACGAAAGTCGAATGGACCAACCCTCATGTATGGGTCGAAGCGGACGTGCCCCAGAAGGACGGAACCCGCGTAAAGTGGGGAGTCGAGTTCACGAGCATCAATCACCTGACCCGTCTGGGCATGAAAGCGAACACGATCAAACCCGGCGATACGGTTGAGTTCACCGTCAACCCGTATGCCGATGGAACGCCGGGCGGCCGCTTCCAGCACATGAAACTGCCCAGCGGCAAATACTTCTGCGACGTGGGCGCCGCGCAGCAGTTCTGCGAAGAAAACAACAAGTAATCAGAGTCGGGAGTTCTCATGAAGTCGGTTTCGTTCGTCTGGTCGATTCTCTGTTTTGGTCTGGTCGCGAGCGCCGGCGCTCTGGCGCAGGATTCGCGCCCGGTGTATCCAGCCAACTCCGATAAGGTCAGCTACGCCGCGCTGGAGAAACTGCCCGATTGGCGTGGCCTGTGGTTCCCGGTGATCGGCAAGGTCGGCGGCGCGGAGCCGGCGCTGATCGGAGAAGCGAAGAAGATCTGGGAGACGTATCAGGCGCGTCTGGCCGCCGACCCCCACTATGAAGTGCCGGAGACCAGCAGCAACTGCGAGCCCGATGGTATGCCGACGTTCATGACCTTTCCCTACAACCTGGAATTCCTGTTCACTCCGGGTAAAGTGACCGTGGTCCAGGAAGCCCTGATGCAGGTGCGACGCATCTTCACCGACGGACGGCCGCTTCCCTCACGCGACGAACTGGATCCCAACTACTTCGGCTACTCGGTCGGACGCTGGGAAGGCGATACGCTCGTGGTCACCACAATCGGAACCAGGCCGGGGCAGCGTCTGGGTATCGCGGGAATCACGAACAGCGATCAACTGACCATCACCGAGCGCATCTATCTGGACCCGAAGGATCGCGACCTGATGCACGTGGACTTTACCTTTGAAGATCCCAAGGTGCTCGCCCAGCCATGGCTGAGGACCTACACCTACCGTCGCGATCGCACATGGGAGCAGATTGAATACATCTGCGCGCAGAACAACCGCCACATGATCGACGACAAAGGTCAGACGATCACGCCAAAGGTCCGGTAGTCCGGGAAGCTCGAAACTGATCGGCGTGATCGGTGGCCCAATCGAAGAATGCGCGCGCCGGCGCCCCCGTGAGTTCTTTGACCGTTGTCGTCACAAAAGCCGGGTGGCCGATCGAAGCCGCCCAGGCGTCGAGCAGCATATCCACGACCGGCGTGGGCCAGTTCGGCACGTTTTCCCGCCGCCAGGCGTCCGGCGAGACCTCCTCGAGACGCAGCATCCGGCCGATCGCCTGGCCGATGACGGACACCTGTTCGGCGTGAGTCAAGGGGTGTGGTCCGGTCAACACGTATTCCGCTCCCGCGTGTCCGTTTTCGCATAAGGCGCGCACGGCAACGGCAGCGACATCCTTTTCGTGGATGGGCGCGGTAGAAACGCCGGCGTACGGCCAGCGAACCACATCTCCGGCGCGAATCTGCGGCGCCCACCAACCCAACGCGTTTGCGGCCAGCATGCCCGGCCGCAGGAATGTCCACTCGAGTCCGGACGCTTCGATCTGTCGTTCGATCTGCTCCATCATGTTCCGGCCGGGATTGGGTTGCTGGAAGAACGGATGGGGCGTCTTGAGCGGAGCGGAAAGCAACACGATGCGCTGTGCGCGCCTGGCAATCCGGTCCAGGGCCGGAACAACCGCGGTGGGCGGCGCGACCCACACCAGAAAGACCGTATCGGTGTCGTCCAGGCATCGATCCAGGGTTTCGGGAACGGTGAGATCTCCCTGGACCACTTCAATGTGTGGCGGCAGGCCCGCCCTCTCCGGATTCCGCGACATCGCGCGAATCTGCGCTCCGGCGCCGTCCAGTTGCATGACGACCTCGCGCCCGATGTTGCCGGTTGCCCCGATGACGAGGATGCGATTCATCCGCTCATTCTACGATCGGAGACATCTGGGTCCCTTATTCCCCCCTACAAGCATTCACCGGGATCGGACGGCCTTTGCGCCGCCCTCAACGAATGCCGCGAGATGCTGGCCGGTCAACGTAGACCTGGACGAGACCAGTCCCGCCGGCTCCCCTTCGAACACGATCCGCCCGCCGTCGTGGCCCGCGCCAGGCCCGAGGTCGATGATCCAGTCGGCGTGCGCCATCACTGCCAGGTGATGCTCGATCACGATGACCGATTTTCCGGAATCCACCAGCCCGTCGAGCAGCGCGAGCAATTGTTGGAGGTCGGCCAGGTGCAGACCGGTAGTCGGTTCGTCGAGCACATACACGCCACCATCAGCGCCCATATGGGTTGCGAGTTTGAGGCGCTGCCGCTCGCCGCCTGAAAGCGTCGTGAGCGGCTGGCCGAGCCGAAGATAGCCGAGCCCCACGTCGTCCATGCGCTTGAGGATCGCGTGGGCGGGCGGCGTGGCCGCTTTGCCGGCGCCGAAGAAGCCGACGGCCTGCCGGACCGAGAGATCCAGCGCTTCGGCGATGTTGAGCCCGCCGAACTTGTAGTGAAGCACCGACGCCTGGAATCGCCGGCCCTCGCAGTCTTCGCAAATCGTGCTGACGCCCGCCATCATTGCAAGATCCGTGTAGATCACGCCGGCCCCGTTACAGGTCGGACAGGCGCCTTCGGAATTGGCGCTGAAGAGCGCGGGTTTGACGCCGTTGGCTTTAGCGAATGCCGCGCGGATCGGATCGAGCAGCCCGGTGTAGGTTGCCGGGTTGCTTCGCCGCGAGCCCCGGATCGCGGTTTGATCGATCGACACCACGCCGTCCCGGCCGCTCACCGAGCCGTGAATCAGCGAACTCTTACCCGAACCGGCCACGCCGGTGACCACCACGAGCACGCCGAGCGGGATGTCGACATCGACGTTCTTGAGATTGTGCGCGCGGGCGCCGCGCACCTCCATCACTCCTGTCGGCTTTCGCGCCACAGGCTTCAGCGATGCCCGGTCGCTCAGATGACGTCCCGTGAGCGTTCCGCTTGATCGCAGGGCGTCGACCGCGCCTTCGAAGACGACCTCGCCGCCGTCTGCGCCGGCGCGGGGACCGAGGTCCACCACGTGGTCGGCAATCGCGATCACTTCCGGTTTGTGCTCGACCACGAGGACGGTGTTGCCCTTGTCGCGCAGACGCAACAGCAGGTCGTTCATCCGCTGGATGTCGTGGGGATGCAGCCCGATCGTCGGTTCGTCGAAGACATAAGTCACGTCGGTGAGCGACGAACCGAGGTGACGGATCATCTTCGTGCGCTGCGCCTCGCCGCCCGACAGCGTGCCGGACGAACGGTCGAGGCTGAGGTAGCCCAGCCCGATCTCCACAAACGAGTCCAGCGTGCGCCCGAGCGTCTGGAGCAGCGGCGCGACGGATGCCTCTTTCAGCGCCCGCACCCAATCGGCCAGGTCGCTGATCTGCATCGCGCATGCGTCGGCGATGTTGATCCCCCGGATCTTCGAAGACCGGGCCGTCTCGCTGAGCCTCGTGCCGCCGCAGTCCGGGCAGGTCGTGAAGGTGACCGCGCGCTCCACGAACGCGCGGATGTGCGGCTGCATCGCGTCGACGTCTTTGGAGAGAAACGATTTCTGAATCTTCGGTATCAGCCCTTCGTAGGTCAGGTTGATCCCGTTGATCTTGACCTTTACCGGTTCCTTGTAGAGGAAGTCGTCGAGTTCCTTCCTTGTGTATTTGCGGATCGGTTTGGTCGGGTCGAGGAAGCCCGATTCCGTGAAGATTCGTACCATCCAGCCGTCGGAGGTATAGCCCGGTATGGTCAGCGCTCCTCCGGCGAGCGATTTGCTGTCGTCAAACAACTGCGTCCGGTCGATGTCGTTGACCCTGCCCATGCCCTCGCAACGCGGGCACATCCCACCGGTAATGCTGAAGGCGCGCGTCTCGGAACTCTTCCCGCCACTCTTTTCAGTGACGATGCGGCCGGTTCCGCTGGCCGAAGCGACGTTGAAAGAGAAGGCCTGCGACGAGCCGATGTGGGGCTTGCCCAGGCGGCTGAACAGCACCCGCAACATCGCGTTGGCGTCGGTCGCCGTGCCTACCGTCGATCGCGCGTTCGCGCCCATCCGTTCCTGGTCGACGATGATCGCGGTCGTCAGCCCTTCCAGCACGTCCACTTCGGGACGCGCCAGCGCCGGCATGAATCCCTGCACGAACGCGCTGTAGGTTTCGTTGATCAACCGCTGCGACTCCGCCGCGATGGCGCCAAACACCAGCGACGATTTGCCCGACCCGGAAACGCCGGTGAACACCGTCAGCCGCCGTTTGGGGATCTCGACGCTGACGTCCTTCAGGTTGTTGACCCGCGCGCCCTGAACCCGGATCAGGTCGTGGCTGTCCGCCGGATGCCGCTTGCCGGACGAGGTCATGTTCGCGATTGCCCCGCGCGCTGCTTCGCGGCATATGGCAACACGTACAGATACAGACCACTGAGCATGAGCAACCCGAGCGGCGGCAGCGGAGCGTAAGTCACCCACGACGGAGGCATTCCGCCCCCCAACGCCATGGAAACGAAGTTCGCGATGACCGTGACCGTGAAGATAATGGACACCCAGCGGTGCGCCTGACGAATCCAGTTATTCCAGTTCAATGGGACCTCCTCTACGTCGTTTTTGGATTTCTCTGCCCCTCCGCCATGCAGGGGCGGTCATAGACCGCCCCTACATGGGGAACTTCGCGAGCAATTCGACAAGCCTTCCACCCATCATCCTCCAGCCATAACGCGCGCCGCCGAAGTTCTGCTTCTGCTCCGGTTTGAATCCGGACTGCACAAGAAACAGCTGCGTGCCGGAGGACGTGGGCGCCAGCGTGAACGTCACCACCGTGTTCAGTTCGCCCACCACCCACGCATAACTGAGCTTCCTGTGCGGTTCAATCTCGAGCATGCGGCAGTTCACGGCCCCGTCCCATCCGGGTTGCGGCTGCGTCCTGAACATGAACGCGGCGCCCGGTTCGAGTTTGAGATCGAAAACAGGCAGGAGCCACTCGTTCAGCAGCGCGGGATCGGTGAGCGCGCGCCAGACCTTTTCCGGCGGATGAGGCAAATCGAATTCGAATGAAATGGAGTCGGTTTGCGAGGGGGCGGTCTTGTCGATGGGTGTCATTGGTCCAATTTCTCCAGCAGTTTTTCAAGGCGGTCGACGTGCTCCGTCCAGAAGGCCCGGTAGCGCGCGATCCAGTCGATGAGCGGCTTCATTCCGCGCGGCTCCACCCGGTAGTACACACAGCGGCCCTCGCGCCGGATGTTCACCAGGCCGGCGTCCTTCAACGTGGCGAGGTGCTGCGAGACCGCCGGTTGCGAGATGTCGAAGCGCGCCGTCAGATCCTTGACCGGCGCCTCTCCTCGCGTGAGCGACTGGAAGATCGCCCGGCGGCTCGGGTCCGCCAGAGCCTGGAAGATTCTGTCTTCGATTGCGGTCGCGCTCGGCACGCATTGACGTATAAGTCAATGCTTATGGATTGTCAAGCGCCCGATTCGAGCGCGCCTCACTGTCCGGACCTGTCCTGACGGTTGATGCCGTGATTGCATCGCTCGGAACAGGAGCAATTCGCCGATAATGTCGAGGCGGAGAGTAATCCACACACAAAGGTTGCATATGCATCAGAGTGAGCGAACAGAGGAACAGCGGTTCGTCGTGGGACTGTGGGGCGTTCGATATCAGGTCCGGGACGTGAGCAGATCCGTGGCCTTCTATACGCAACAGCTCGGGTTCAAGCTGGAACATCAGTTTCTGCCCGCATTCGGGCAGGTTTCCGTCGGAGGCCTCAAGCTCATTCTCAGTGGTCCCGGCGCCTCGGGGTCTCGCCCGATGCCCGATGGACGGCAACAGGAACCCGGCGGGTGGAATCGCGTGATTCTTCAGGTTACCGATCTGCCGGCGCGAATCGAGGCTCTCAAGCAGGCCGGGCTTCGTTTCCGGAATGCGATGGAGGTGGGGCCGGGAGGCAAGCAGGTCCAGTTGGAGGATCCGGACGGCAACCCGATCGAGTTGTTTGAGCCGGCGCCGTAGTTTTGTAGGGGCGGTCTATGACCGCCTGACCTTTCGTAACGCCGGGTGTGATGCTGCAGGGGGCAATCTATGAAGATCATGTCCAGTGGGAAACTGGCGGAGAGCTGAAATTCGAAAAGCCGCGAAAGGTCGTTGGCTTAAGGAATGCTGAAACTAAACACCAAGATCAGCCGCAAGCGACACGGACCCACACACTCTTAGGACACCAACTCAACGCGGGCGGAAGGGAAGGCGGCTGTCCCGAGGCTATAATGCGGCGCTGCGATGTTCGACTTTTCTGACGACGAATGGATGTTCCTGATGGTCGCGATCATCGCCGGCGCGATTGGCGCGTGGCGGTGGTATTCGACGGCTCTTCGGCGTTCGCCGTTCATGTCGGATTCGAAGCCGCAGGTCCTCCTGATATTTGCTCCGCTGGCGTCTCTGGCAATCCTGTTCCTCGTCCTTCAGAGTCTGGCCGATCCCGTCTACGTTGCGGGACACCTCGATTACACGCTGCTGTTCATGGCGGGCGGCGCGTTCTGGATCTTTGGCGCGTCGGAGACGTTTGGCGTGATGGGGGTCAGCGCCGGGGCGGATGCGATGCGGGGAAGAAATCCTGCGGCGGCCATTGCGGTATCGGGCGGGATCGCCGGTGTGGCGCTGGCGTATGCGGGAAGCAACATCGGCAATGGTCCGACGATCTGGACGACGCTCGTTCCCGCGTTTACGGCCGCGACGACGCTGCTTGTGCTCTGGTTTTTTCTCGAGGGCATCGGCGGCGAATGGGAAGCGATCACACTCGATAAGGACATTGCTGCCGGAATACGTCTGGCGGCGTTCCTGATATCGGCCGGATCGATCCTGGGACGCGCGATGGCCGGAGACTGGATCGATTGGGACCAGACGTTTCTGGATTTCGTGAAGTTCGGCTGGCCTGCCGCGCTGCTGGTCCCCGCCATGATCTGGATGAACAGCCGGTTCGCGCCCACGCCGGACACGTTGCGTCCGGGTCTGTTCCGCTGTGGCGTGATGCCGGCGCTTGTCATGCTGGGCCTGGCGGCGTTCTACGTCGTGTCGCTGGGCATGCCGGTCGTCGCGCCGGCGGGAGCGCCTCTCCGATGAGCGCGGTCGGGGAACTGGACGTCGGGGCCCGCCGATCCTGCGACGCGCGTCCTCCCGTTCGCGCGGGTGATCCGATCGATCGATTCCGCTTCGCGGAGATCCGGCGCGAACTCCTGCTGAAGCACTGCAAATGGGATCCACAGGTCGACGATGTCGCAACGCTCGCGTCATTCCCGCTGCTGATGGAACGCCGCCGGTGGATGGAACTTGAATTCCTGGCCGAGCGCCTCACCCGCGAACTCACGGACGCCGAGGCTGAATTGATGGCGCGCGACGATCTCGATCGCGCGCTGGCCATCCCGCGCGGATTGCGGCGCGTCCTGCGCATGGCGCGCGCGGGTGGGGCGACGCCTGCGGCGCCGCGTGTGATGCGGTTCGATTTCCACTGGACCGCGTCGGGCTGGCGCATCTCCGAAGTGAACGCCGATGTGCCGGGCGGTTTCAGCGAGGCGTCTGAATTCACGCGTCTCCTTTCCGAAGCGGTTTCGGGAACGGCGCCGCCGGGCCATCCCGGCGCGCTCTGGGCCGGGCGGATCGCGTTGTGTTCCGCGGGCCTTCCAGTGGCGCTGCTGTCGGCGGCGGGCTTCATGGAGGATCTTCAGGTCATTTCCTACCTTGCCGGAACGCTCGGCCCGCTGGGTGTTGAAGCCCGGCTTGCGCGTCCCGAACAACTGGAGTGGAAAGACGGCCGCGCGCACATCGGCGGCCGTCCCCTGGGCGCGATCGTGCGCTTCTACCAGGCGGAGTGGATGGCGCGCCTGCCGGCGCGCTCCGGTTGGTCCCGCCTGTTTGCCGGCGGCACGACGCCGGTTTCGAATCCGCTTCGCTGTGTCTTCGGTGAAACGAAACGCTTTCCGCTCGTCTGGGATCGGCTCCACACAAGTCTTCCCACCTGGCGCAAACTGCTGCCGGAAACGCGCGATCCTCGGGAAGCGCCGTGGCGGAACGGCGATTCCACGGATCGATGGATCATCAAGACGGCCTGGTGCAACACCGGCGATACCGTCAGCGCTCCCGGTCTCGTCGGCCCGCGCGAGTGGCGGCGCGCCTCGTGGGACGCGAGTCTCCGTCCGCGGCAGTGGGTGGCGCAGCGGCGATTCGAGGCCCTGCCTGTGACGAGTCCCGTTGATGGCCGGCCGTTGTGGCCCGCGGTCGGCGTCTACACGATTGACGGACGCGCCGCAGGCGCGTACTGCCGCATCTCCGCCGGACCCGTCGTCAACTACCGCGCGATGGACGCCGCGCTGCTCATCACGGAGACCAGCGATGATTGCTGAAAACATCACTGCGGAACGCATTTACAGAGCCTGGACAGGAGATTCCATCTGGGCGCCGTGGGTAAAGCCGGTTCTGTTTGCGCACCTGAAGCCGGCCGTCATCGATCATGCCCTCAGTGAGGTTGTTGAGGCAGGGCCTTCCGGGATTGCCGGCATGGCGCAGGCCGGCGGAGGAACGGCCATCGTGGTCGATCTGCCGGGCGCCACAAGCGCTGCTGCCGGTCTCGCACTGGCCGAACGCGGCTATCGTCCGGCGCCGCTCTACAACGCCGCGCCCTTGTTCCTTCCGGGATCGTTCATGCCCGCCAGGCCGCTGACTACCGCCGATCCGATCGGCGTGCCCGGTTTCGAACCCGTCGTCCCTCTCGATTTGCGTTTCGGCGCCAGCGAAAAACAGCCCCGCGTGGCCATCGATATGTATCCGATAGTCCAGTGGCTCGTCCAGGGCGCGCAACTCCCTGTTCTGAAGAAACTCGCCACGGAAGCGCCGCCGGCGTTCCTGCTGGACAGCCGGCGCCGTGGTCCAGGCGCGCCATGCCAGCCCGGCGATTTCGACAACCGGTCGGTCAGCCTGCCCACGGATTTTCCGTCTGCGAATTTCATGCTGGCCAACGGAATCCGGGACGTGATCGTCATTCAGCAAAGAGAGGGAATGCGGAACAGGATCTTGCGCACACGCTTCGACGCTGGCAGGAAGCCGGCATTGCGATCCGAACTGCAACGCCCGAGGGGCGGCCGGAACCCGTGACCGTTCCACGCCCCCCGCGCTTTCGGCATATGTGGCACGCGCTGCTCGCGCGTTTCGGCCTGCGCCCGTCGCCGCTCGGCGGCTACGGTGGGTTTCTGCCGATGCCGACGTCGTCCGTGGGGTGAAGTTGTTTGCGGAGGTTCGACCGCATCGAACGCCTTCTGGCGGCTGTCTTCCCGTTTCCCACCGCGGATATAATCGCTCCACCTGGAGGAACCTCATGAAGTTGGGAATGGTTGTGGCCGTGGCGCTGTTGTGCGGAATCACGACGGCCTTTGCCGCGGATCCGGTGGTGGTATTGCGGTTTCAGGCGAAGGTGGACGGACGCGCAGTTTCGACCGTGGAGTTCTACAACTGCGAGATCGATCCCAACAGGAAACTCGCGGATTGTCCGCAGTACGTGCTCGTCGACGGCAGGCGCATCAACGCGCCCGAGCGAATTCTGGCCCGTCTCGATAACATCCGCCGCAGCTTCTCGTACGATTCTCAGAGCGGCGGCATCCGGCCGCCGGCCGCGGCGGGGCCCATGTGCCTGCTCGGCGGTCCGGCGGAAGGCGCGGTGCTCGAAGCCCGTTACCTGACGTATGACCAGAGTTATCGCATCGCCGCCAACGAAATGAAGCCCGTGTTTGGGGTGGCGTATAACTGCCTCTTCAAAGAGCTCTACGCTCCCGTCCAGGCCAATGCGCGCGAAGACGCGCGGGCGGCTCTGGAGATTCTGGGTACGCTCCGGGACTTTCCCCCGTCCTCGTCAGGGCGGTAATCCGCGGATCGATGAACGCGTTTGCGCTGGCTGCCGGCCACGAGACAGGACTGCTGGCCCCGATTCCGCTCGATCTCGACGATCCGCGAGAAGGCGAAGTGATCGTTCGCGTCTTCCACTGCGGCCTGTGCCGCAGCGATCTGGGGCGGATTGAATCGCGCTTCGTGGCGAAGAACGGGCCGGTCATTCCAGGACACGAGGTGATCGGCGAGATCGTTCAGGTCGGACGGGGTGTGCCGAACTCGCGACTGGGCACGCGCGTGGGAGTGGGATGGCAGTCGGCGTCGTGTGGAAAGTGCGAATGGTGTCTGGCCGAAGAGGAACATCTGTGCGGCGCGCAGGAGGAAACCTGCGTCGAACGTCCAGGCGGCTTCGCGACACACGTGCGGGTCCAGTCCCGATTTGCGGTAGCCTTGCCCGATCGGCTGGATTCCGCGCACGCGGCGCCGCTCCTGTGCGCCGGAATCACCGTGTATTCGCCGATGGCGCGCCGGAACCTTCACGCCGGCATGCGCGCCGCGGTGATCGGCGTAGGCGGACTCGGCCACCTCGCGCTCCAGTTCCTGCGGGCCTTCGGCTGCGAGGCGGACGCGTTTTCGACCACGAACTCGAAGGAAGCCGATGCGAAACGTTTTGGCGCAGCGGGGTTCTTCAGCCTGCGGGACGAACTGGCGGCCAGGCGAATCCGCTCGACCTATGACTTCATGATTTGCGCTTCACCGGCGGTCAACGAACTGAACGGGTTGATCCGCATGCTGCGTCCGCGCGGGATCCTTTGCCTGACCGGACTGCCGAAAACGCCGGCGACCTTCGATGTGGAGAGGCTGATCGGTTATCAGAAGTCGATCGAGGGCAGCCCGATCGGCAGTCCCGGACGCATCGCCGAAATGCTCCGATTCGCCGCGGAACGAGATGTACAGCCGGTGGTGGAAATGTTTCCGATGACGGAAGCCAACCGCGCGCTTGAGAAGCTGGGAAAGAATCAGGTCCGGTATCGGGCGGTGCTGAGTCAGAACCTGATATGATCTGGTCCGCTAAAGAAGCTTCCGGAAAAAGTCATGTTCTTAACGAGAAAACATCTCTCGCGCCGAACGTTTCTCAAAGGCGCGGGCGTCAGTCTCGGTCTTCCTTTACTGGACGCCATGATTCCCGCTGGAACCGCGCTGGCGCAAACCGCCGCCGCCAGAAAGCTGCGCGTGGGGTTCTTCTATCTCCCGCACGGCGCGATCATGTACAACACGAAGTTCGGCGCGCAGATGGATCGATGGACGCCGAGCGGTGAGGGCGCGGAATTCACGCTCAACACCATCACGAAGCCGCTCGAACCCTACAAGAAATATGTGACGTCTCTCGGCAATCTCAAGAATGACCTCGTGGGATCGACGCAGCACGTGCGGAACCCGGGAACGTGGCTGAGTGATGGCGGCAAAGGGGCCACGCTGGATCAGATCATCGCGGATCAGATCGGACCGGGCACGCCTTACCGGTCGTTGGAACTGGCTTCGGAAACCACGACTCAGCAGGCTGCCGGGAACGGAACCGCTCTTTCCTCCACGGTGTCCTTCCGTGACGCGGACACCCCGTTGAAGATGGAGTACAACCCGAAACTGGCCTTTCTCCGGCTGTTCAAGAACGACCTTGCCAGCACAAAAAAGGATGCGGCTGAGGAGGCGAGCCTGCTGGATCTTTTCAACCAGCAGATCGGCGCGCTGCAGCGGGACCTTGGTCCGAGCGACCGCGCCATTCTCGACAGTCATCTCACCGCGGTCCGAGAAGCCGAACAGCGCGTGGCGAAGCGTATGGAGAGCCGGACTGATACGAATATCACGCTGCCGCGGGTTCCGGAGGGGCCATTCGACAACTTCGACGAACAGGTCCGGTTCATGTTCGACTTGATCGCCCTGGCCTTTCGAGCCGACATGACCCGCGTCGTCTCCTTCATGATGGCCGCGGAAGGAACCAACCAGACGTATAACCACATCGGTGTCCCCGATTCGTTTCATCCGGTGTCCCATCATGCGGACGATCCCGAGAGGATTCAGAAACTTGTCCGGATTCAGACCTGGCACGTTTCGGTTTTCGCGGAGTTCCTCGGGAAACTGGCCGCGATTCGTGAAGGTGAAGGAACCCTGCTGGACAATGCGATGTTCCTGTACGGTTCGAACATGTCGAACAGCAGCCGGCATAACAGCCATCCACTTCCGACGCTCCTGATCGGTGGCGGCGCCGGCCGGTTGCCGACCGCGGGCCGTCATGTCGAATTGCCGGATCCCACGCCCATCGCGAATCTTCATCGGACGCTGCTCGGCAAGGTGGGTCTGGAGCGGAAGACGTTCGGGGACAGCACGGGCACGATCTCCCTGTGACCGCGCGCTGGAAACAGTTGGGAGGCGCCGTAAGAGGCGCCGTAAGAGGCGCCGTAGTATGAGCCGCAGTATGAGCGCCGGGTCGAAAATCATCCGAAAGATCCAGACGGTAATTGCGATCGGCGCGATCACCGCACTCGCCGCAGGCGTCACTGCGCAGGGCATTGCGCCGGGCGGATCCATTTCGGGCCGGTTGACACTTCGGAATGGGAAGCCCGGGGCAGGAAGGCGCGTCATGGCAGTGGAGGTGGTTCGCCAGGGGGCGCCGCCGGACAGGCCGGCGGTGACAACTCTGACGGCGGTGACGATTCTGACGTTAACCGATGCGCAGGGACGGTTTCTCCTTGAAGACGTGCCCCTCGGACGCTACGTCATTGCGACCGGACTGCTCGACGATCTGACGTTTTTTCCGGGAACGCTCCAGGAGAATCAGGCGACCATCGTGACAGTCGCAAACGGCGCCAGGGTGGCCGATATCGATTTCCGGCTTTCCACCGTCATGGTCTCGGGACGCGTCATCGGTGACCTCGAGGCGGCGCTTCCCAGCCTGGGAAGGGGAGTCGCGGCTTCGGCGCTTGTGCGGGGACCGGACCTTCGGCTGGGGACGGATCCCGTCGCTCCGAAAGCGCCGGTCGATCGGGAAGGCGCTTTCCAGTTCAGCGCTGTGCCGCCAGGAAAGTACCGTCCCATGATGGGCGCTACCGCCGGGGTGGGGATACTCTCCACCGAACTTGTCGTCGGCGACGACGATATCAGCGGGGTCCAGCTGCGGGCGGCGCGCCTGATGAAGTTCCCGGTGATCGTGGCTGTCGAAGGCGGCGTTGCAACCCCACCGTTGCGGCTGCGATTTGAAAACGCAAGGGCTTCGGACAACCCGGCGCCTGTCGTGGTCGAGGCTACCGGAACAGCATCGTTCGATGTGAGCCTCCCCGACATCCAATATCGTCTGGCCTTTCCGGAAACCCCACCCGGCCTGGTCGTCAAGTCCGCGACGCTGGTCTATCCATCCGGCGGAACCACGTCGATTCTGCAGAAGCCATTCGTTCCTCGTCAGGTGGCGCGCCTCGAAATCGTGCTGACCCGCAACTGAAGGGGGTCCCCCCGGTTTTCCATTTTCCATTGCCTGTTATCGATTGTCCGATGGACTTCTTTCATTGTTCGTTGTTTGGAGTCCCCGTCTGCTTGACCGCCCGACGTTTCGGGGTGAAATGCCTCTGTTCATAAGAGCCCGCAGAGACACGGGGGCGCGGGGACCCAGAACGAACAATGAAAGAAGTCCATCGGAC
>DASUFH010000119.1:0-27338 GCA_036274645.1 Terriglobia bacterium | reverse complement strand
CACTGACGCCTTCGATTACCAGCTGTCCGCGGACTTCTTTCGTGGGCGGAGATTCAATCTCGATGCCGCGGACATCTTCGTTACGAACCACAACCCGCTTCTTCTCCGCCCACACATTATTCACTATTGAAAGATCGTATTCACCGCGAGGAATCTTCGAGAACTCAAACGTCCCATCCGCAGCGATCGTTGCGTCGCCGGGGTCCGCCAGGGCTGCGCCACTGATCCGGACAGCCGATCCCCCCCGACGAGTTCCGCGCTTGTTCGTAACGCGACCGCTCACCTTCGCCCCGAAATCCGGGGACATGGCCAGCGTCATCGCCACTCTTGTGTCGCCGGCAGTGAGGTCAATCGGATCCCCGGCCCGGATGATCGCGGCAAGATCGATGGAGCCCTGGGGAGAGGAGAGGGTTGCGGTCTTGATGACGTACTCCTGCGCCAGGGAAGCCGTCACCCGATAACGGCCAGGCGGAAACTGCAAAGAGAAGTCCCGGCCCGCTTTGATTGAAATCGATTTTGAGTTCGGGACGCTGGCGTCCCAGAAGGACAGAGCAAAGCTCGGCAGCGGCGCTCCTTCTTCTATGGAAGAGGCTCCGCTCAGCCGAACTCTCGGGGGAACAACAACGGCCACGTTAACAACGTCTTTGTCGAGGATCACCACTTCAACCGGTTCCATCGAGGCATCCGGTGTCACACGCAACGAATACGTCCCTGGCGGAACATTGACAAACTCAAAAGATCGATCCGGGCCGACCCTGGCGTTCAGCGCAAGGCTGTTTCTGGCCGTCAGCCGGACCTCGGGGCTCGGCGGCACGCCTGGACCAGCGATCGGCCCCTCGACACGTCCGCGGATCTTGAAGAGATTCCTCGGCTGTTCCAGCGTGGCAGAATTCGGGCCGCCGCTTCTCGCGACGACACCGGCCAGTTGCTCGGCCACGCTCGGAGAATAGGTTCCGACGGCGATGAAGTACCGTGCGCCCCCGGAAAATCCTGGAACCTGCAAGCTATAGCGACCGAAGCTGTTCGTTTGCGTTGCGGCGACGATCTTCGCCTCTCCCGGAGGAATCACCGTGTTCGATTCGGGCACAGCCAGTGCTGCGACAGCGACACCACCGGCCGGTTCGCCACCTTTTGTCGTCAAAACCTCTCCGTTGACCCACACGGATCCGGGCATGGCAAACGGGGGACGGTCCTGAACAACCTGTGCCGATAAGACGGCACAGGCGAGCAAAGGTAGGAATGTGAGGAACGACTTCACGCTCCACCGCCTCATTGTTTTTAGCAAAGCGGAAGAATAAGGAAAACCGCCCCGAAGTTCAACGTTCCGCGAAGGCTACCGGGCCCGCTGCTTCTTTGCAGTGATGGCGATCTCCCGGTAGTTTCCCTGCATTTCCCATGTGCCCGTATAGCCCGCAGGAAGCACCAGGGTGTCGCCCGCCTGAAACTGATGCACTGTGCCTGCAGGCTCCGTGAGGATCAGCTTGCCGCTCAACACGTAGACGAATTCATCGGAGTCGTTCGGACGTGTGCGGTGATCGGTTTTCGCGGGGGTGCATTCAAAGATGGAGACGCTGAGTTCCTTGCCGGAGAAAAGCGTGGCAACCTTCATGTTGAGCTGGCCGGCAACGAGGATGTCCTTGTAGGCGTCCGGCGGTATGGCCGTCAGGCCGAGACCGGAGATCTTTTCGCGGTCGAGGCGCACGGGCGCTGTGGCGTCCTGGGCGGTCACCTTACCGGCGTCCGACATGAAGACTACGAGCGCCAGCGAGCAGCAGAGCACGAAACCAAACACCTTCTTCATCGAAATTCCTCCGTTGGATGGATAGCGCAGGGAAGAGTATCACGCCAGTTCCGGACCTTCACAAGACGCGGCGGGGGCGGAGCCGGCATTGGTGGTAGGCTTTCCGGCGAATGGCTGAGCCGCTGAAAACATTTTTCTCCGCGGCGATCGTCCGCAAGCTTGCAGGTGATCTCGAGCGTGTCTATCCCCGCTTTCCCGCGCCGCGATTCATTGCCGGGGCGACCGCCGGTCTGGACGGTCTGGAATTGCTCGATCGGGCAAAGCTCATCGCGGCCTCACTTGCCCGACACCTGCCGCCGGCGTATCCCGAGGCGATCGACGTGTTGCTTCGCTCTCTCGGGCCGGAACATGCCACCGACGAGCTCGTTGGTGTGGGGATGGCCCCGTTTTTCTATCTTCCGCACGTGTTCTTCGTGGCGGAGAACGGGCTTGATCACTTCGACGTGTCGATGCGAGCGCAATACCAGCTGACCAAACGTTTCAGCGCGGAATTCAGCATCCGCCATTTCCTTCTGCGAGACCCGGAACGCACGTTGGCGACGCTTTCTGTATGGACGCGTGACGACAACGCTCATGTCCGCCGCCTTGCCTCCGAGGGGACGCGGCTCCGGCTGCCCTGGGCGATTCGCGTTCCGTGGCTCGACCGAAATCCGGATCGTGTACTCGGCCTGCTCGAGCTGCTGAAAGACGACCGCGCCACACTGGTGCGCCGCAGTGTGGCGAACAACCTGAACGACCTCGGGAAGATCCATCCGGCGCTTTTAGTCGCGACGTGCGCCGCCTGGCTCCAGCAGGCCTCCAGTGAGCGGCGCGCCCTTGTCGAACACGCGCTGCGCAGCGCGGTGAAGCGCGGCGAACCGGGCGCGCTTGCGCTCCTCGGCTTTGGCGGGAAGGCAGCGGTTGCGCTCGAAGATGTACGCTTTCGGCCGAGGCGGGCGCACATCGGCGATTCCGTGGTCGTGAGTTTCACGCTGCGCAGCCAGGCGCGCGGGCCGCAGGCGCTGCTCGTGGATCTGGCCGTCCACTTCGTGAAAGCGGGCGGCCGGACTTCGCGAAAGGTGTTCAAGCTGCGGAAGATCGATCTGGCCGCCCGCGCGCGGGCGGCGTTGACTACGAAGATTTCCCTGGCCGTACATACGACGCGAAAGCCCCGGCCAGGCCGGCATGTGGTGGATGTCCTCGTGAACGGAACGGAGTTTCACGCGGGCGCTTTTGACGTGGTGGCGGCGCCCTCGAAGCGGGTGAAGGGAAGGACGCAGGCGAAGACGCCGTCCAAAAAGAAGAGGTCCCGGGTGTAACGGCGCGGTTAAGATGCTCCGAACCATTTTCGAATTTCCGGCGAACGCTGCGGCCTTCGCCGCCGTTTGGATGAGATGAATCAATGAATCGCAAACTTCGTTTTGGAATGATCGGCGGCGGTCAGGGCGCTTTCATCGGCGCGGTGCATCGCATCGCCGCGCAGATGGACGGCCGGGCCGATCTCATTGCGGGCGCGTTTTCGGCGGATCCGGAGCGCTCCATGGCTTCCGGTCGCGACCTGTTTCTCGATCCGGCCCGCGTCTATCCGACCTATGCCGCCATGGCTAAGGGCGAGGCCGCCATGCCGACAGACAGGCGTCTCGACTTTGTCGTGATCGTGACTCCCAACCACCAGCATTTCCCACCCGCCAAACTGTTTCTCGAGTCGGGCTTCAACGTCGTTTGCGACAAACCCGTGACATTCGATCTGGCAGAAGCGCGCGCGCTGAAGAAGATCGTTGCCAGGACGAAAAAGGTCTTCGCGTTGACGCACAACTACACCGGCAACGCCATGGTGAAGCAGGCGCGTGACCTTGTGCGCGCGGGACATCTGGGCGCAATCCGTAAGGTGGTCGTCGAGTATCCGCAGGGTTGGCTTTCCACACACCTCGAAGCAACCGGCCAGAAGCAGGCGTCATGGCGCACCGATCCGAAGCGAAGCGGAGCCGCTGGATGCATCGGAGACATCGGGACGCATGCGGAGAATCTGGCCCGTTACATCACCGGTCTGCACATCGCCGAACTGTGCGCGGACCTCACCACGTTCGTGAAGGGCCGCAAGCTTGATGACGACGGAAATATCCTGGTGCGTTACCGCGGCGGCGCGAAAGGAGTGCTGCACGCCTCGCAGATTTCCGTTGGCGACGAGAACAATCTCAACATCCGCGTGTACGGCGAGAAGGCTGCCCTGGAATGGCATCAGGAGCACCCGAACGAGCTGGTTGTGAAGTATCCCGACAGGCCCCGGGAAATCTGGCGGCGCGGTAATGGTTACGTCAGCGACAACGCAAAGAAGTTTACGCGCATCCCGTTCGGTCACCCCGAGGGCTACCTCGAAGCATTCGGCAACATCTATCAGGAGGTCTTTCGGGCCGTCGCGGCCGAGGTGGAAGGCCGGCGGCTTCCCGCCGACCTGGATTTTCCCACCATCGACGACGGCATCGAGGGAATGGCGTTTATCGAAGCCGCCGTGAAAAGCGCGAAGCGCGGCGCGAAGTGGGTGAAGTTCCGTCCGCTGTAGGGTCTGTGGCTTTGCGGGCCCCGTCTGCTTGTAGGGGCGGTCTATGACCGCCCAGCGTTTCGGAGTGAATTCCTTGTGAAACCAGGAGGGTCCACTCCGAAACGTCGGGCGGTCGAATTTCCCAACCAGACACGTTCAGGGCGCCGCTGGCTGGGCGACACGTCTGACGACCCGGGAATTGAGGTACGCAATGACGTCGACCATGTCGGACCCTGCGAAGTGCGGCCAGGGAACGCCAGTGTGTCGAGTCGCCTCGAACATGGATGGCGCGTGGCGCCACACAGACGCGGTCAGCGTAATGGGCGAATACGCTTCGGGGGACTGTGTCAGGTCCGGAGCGCCGGTTGCATTGCGGTGTTCCTCGTGGCAGCGGGCGCAATTTTCTCGTACGTAGACACGCTCTCCACGCTTCACGTCGCCGCGCTCGAAGAAATACGACTGAGAGAACAGGAATGCGACGAGGTTAGGCATCTCGTCCGGCGCGATCTCCGGCAGCCGGCCGCCACCGCGAGCTTTCATTTTCGGCGCGTGATTCCACATTGCGGCCACGTACCCGGTCACCGTGTCGGGCGCCGAGCGCGAAAGCAGATCGATCTTCTTTCCCGCGGGGCTGGGGCCAAATGAATGGCACGACTCACAGGCGCGCTCGAACGTCAGCCGGCCCAATTCCGGTTCGCCCAGTGTGAAATTGATGGGTTTCTCACGCTGGTCCGGCAGGCTGCGCAGGTAAATCATGAGGTCGGCCACGTCCTGACTCGACAGCGTCGGCCAGGGATAGCCCTTGATCACCGCTTTCTGGCTCATTTCCGGCGCGTGATTCCACATATGAGCCGCCCACGCGAGAGGATCGTTCAATTCCGCCCAGGTCGCGATCAGCCGGCCTGGTCCGGCGGCGTCCGATGTTGCCGCATGGCAATTGGCGCAGCTTTTTTCAAACAGAGCCTGTCCGCGCGCGGCATTTCCCGTCGGCGCGAAATACAGGGCCGAATACATGAAAGCAAACAGGTCTGCCGTTTCACCGGAGGTCAGCCGGATGTTCCATTTTCGGTCGGATGTCATCCACATCCGGGGCGCGTGGTTCCACATTGCAGTGGCCAACTGGCCGGGCGAACTGGCGTTGGGAGGAGTTTTGGTGAGGTCCGGAGCGCGTTTGCCCCCGCCTCCCCCGAAAGCGTGGCAGTTGATACAGCCCTTTGTGAATATCAGTTCTCCGCCACGCGCCGCGCTTCCCGGCAGAACCTTCACCTGAGCCGCTGTTGTCGAACGCGCGATGCTACAGAGCGCGAATACCATTCCCGCAAGAATGAACGCTCGTCGCATATCGTCCTCCCCAGAGGGAGCCAGCATATGGATGGCCAATCGGTCTACTTGACGGTGTGCGCCGCGTCCTTTTCGTTATCGCAGACGTCCTCGATCATGTCGGTGTCGGCCATGTACTCCAGTTGCAGCGGGATGGTGAACGGCCTGACATAGGTTTCGGGATCGTCGATGGTGATCTCGACATCCATATGCCCGAAGTCGCGCCGGCGAAATTTTTCAATGGTATGAAGCGCTTCGCCGTGAGGGCGTCCACTGTCGTCCAGCCAGCTCTTGTCGTTGAAGCCACGCGTGTCCACGACGAACCACTCGCCATCCCACTTCCCGATCGAGTAACCAAGCCACGCCGGATTGGAGACCGGGGGATGCGGACGTCCATCGGTAAACACCTGGCGGAAGCGCGTGAACTCCTCGTAGAGGATCAGCGTGAGCCCGGGAGTCTGAACAATCTTGACGGGCAGCGGCAGCAGCATCTGATCCGGAATGCTGTGGGGCAGGCATCTTGCGGAAGGCCTGTCGGCGTAGAAGTTTTCTCCCCTTTTCGCATACAACGCCGCTGCTTCCGGAAGCATCGGCGGAACATCAACGCCAGGGGGCAGAAAATTCAGGATGTTTGGACCCACAGGCAGTCCCTGGGGACCGGTGACGCGCAAGGGTCCCGGGGGACGGGTGGGTACCCACAACCCCGTCAGGTCGGGCTTGCCGTCGGAAGCCTTTGGAACCGGCGCGTTCAGGTCGGGTTTGCCGTCAGCCGTGCGCGGAATGCCCGGGGTCGGATAGCTCACCCACTGGGCAGAAGCCGGCACGACCAGCAGCAGCGACAGGAAACAGCCGCGAAGAAGACTCCTGGTAAAGACAAGCCTGCCATTAATGGCGGCCTCCGGTTGGGTGGGGATCAGGTATCGCATGGCGCCCTTTATCTTTCGATCCCCTCGGGGAAATCAAGCAGATTCTGAGCGCGGAGATTTCGACTCCGTTGGCGGATTCCATCGCGGAATCGACAAAGTTCGGCCGAACGCGTCGAAATAATTTGACCGGATGATGCCCTCTGGGTACATCAATACTATATGGCTACACCCTCCACTGAAACCCAGTTCGGCCGTGGCTTCGCGGTTGTCGTTACCATTCTGGCCGTTGTGGTCACGGTTCTGGCGGTCATGCAGAATCCGGCTTCTGCCGGCGAAGAGCCGCCGATTGAACTCGAAGCGAGAATTATCCTCGCCGACCGGATTGGGATCGACGATCTCGTGCGGTCGTCGCTTTCGGAGAGCAAGACACCCGCCATGGCGCTCCCGGCGATATACACGTCAAGCCCGGATGGTCCAGTCAAGCAACCGCTCCCGACCGTGGTGGTGCTGCCGAAGGACACGGACGAAATACCGAACGTCACCCGCTATCGGCGGACGACCCACACCGACGATGCTGCCATGTTCGCTTTCGACAGGCAGATTCCGGTTCAGATCGACAAGGCGAACACGTCCACGGTGGTCTTCCTGACGCACAATTACAAACTGCGTATCAGGCCCGAAATTGTCGACGAGGGCAGAATCCGTCTGAAAGTGTCGCTCGGAAACACATTCCCGGATTCGACTCCGATTCTCGCCAATCACCACCTTGTACCCGAAAACGTGAAGCTCGAAACCGTCACCCTGCGAACCGAGGTCACCGCTGTTGTGCCGGACCGGGGCGCCGTGGTGATTCGCGGCGTCGGCTACGCGCCGCCGGACGCGGAGCTTCAGTTGTGGATCACGCCCAGGATCACCGCTGCGCAGGCCGAACTACAGCCGACACGTCGCGCGTCCCGGTAAGACCACCCCAGCCTCCGTCTGCTTTGTAGAAGGGGCGGTCTATATGACCGTCCGCTGGAGTTTAGACATTTTGGAAGGCGTTCGATGCACGCGCGCCCTCTCCCAGCGCAGCTGGGAGAGGAGGGCCTGAGCGAAGCGAAGGCCAGGTGAGGGCAAACAATCAAGGGACAATCCCCTGATTGTTTGCCCTCACCTGTCGCTCGCTGGGCTCGCTCCCTCCTCTCCCGGCGGAGCCGGGAGAGGGCGGCCCCACTCCAGTCGGCTCCCATACTCACGCTTCGTTTGCGTCAATCTGCTGCAGCGAAGCTGAAGATCCGAGACGTAAACGCGAATTCATTGCCTGAACTGAGCCCCAAATGTCTAAACTCCAGGGGGCGTTCATACACGTCATAGACCGCCCCAATCAGATACAAGGAGACGGGGACCCGCGATAGAATCCGGGACCATCTCGGAGGAAACCTCATGCATCGGACTGTAACGTTATGTGTGTTCCTGGCCAGCCTGATTGGAGCCATCGTGATGGCGCAGGGTCAGGGTGGAAGGGGCAATGCTCCCGCGCGGTCCGCGCCACCGACGCGCGATCCCCGCGCTCCGGGCTATGTGGCGGCCAGGGAATTGCCGGACGGCGCGAACGCTCCGGTCAAAGAAGACGGGAATTTCATCCTGGGCCCGACACACAACCCATCGCCGGAGGCCACCGAGCGGGAGGGCGTGCCGCATGGGATGGTCTACAACTTCACCATGAGTTCGGCGGACAGCAGGATCTATCCCGGCGTCGCGCGCGATCCGGGAACGTTCGGCACACCCGATCCCAATGACCCGGCAAAGCTGATCGTCACCACCAGCCATCCGGCTCCGTACACGCGCCGTGTCGCCGTCTACGTTCCGCAACAGTACGCGCCGGGAACCGAGGCGCCCTTCATCGTCGGTGGAGACGGGCCGGACCAACTGTTGTTTACCGTGCTCGACAATCTGATCGCCGAGAAGCGGGCGCCCGTCATGATCGCGATTTCGATCGGCAACGGCGGCGGTGACGCGCAAGGCAGCCAGAGAGGCCTGGAGTACGACACCATGTCCGGCCGGTACGCGGAGTTCGTGGAACAGGAGGTCCTGCCGCTCGTGGAGAAGCAGTACCACGTGAAGCTGACCAGAGACCCGAATCGTCGCGCCACGATGGGCTGCAGTTCGGGCGCGGCGGCGGCGCTCAGCATGGCATGGTATCGCAACGATCTGTACCACCGCGTGGTCAGCTACAGTGGCACGTTCGTGAACCAGCAGTGGCCGTCGAATCCGGCGACGCCGGGCGGCGCCTGGGAGTTTCACCGAAGCCTCATTCCCAACAGTCCGGCGAAGCCCATCCGGATCTGGATGGATGTGGGCGATCGCGATCTGATGAACCCGAATGTGATGCGCGACGACATGCATGACTGGGTTCTGGCGAACGAGCGGATGGCGAAAGTTCTGGCCGACAAGGGCTACCATTATCAGTTCGTCTTCGCCCGCAACGCGGGACACTGCGACGGCGCAGTCAAGCGGCAGACTCTGGCGCAGGCGCTGGAGTACGTGTGGCAGGGTTACCCGAATCTGCCCTAGCAACGTGCGATATGCTCTCGGCCATGCCGTTGGGAGAATTCGCCCGTGAAAACGCCACGCGTTACGTCGTCAATGCCGAGTTCAACGAAGCGGCCGTGTTCTTCAATGACGGGAGTTTCCTTCAGTTCGTGCACAAAGGACGCGACGTCCGCTGGGCGCGCCCTTCGACAGACGACACGATAGCCGGACAGGTTTCGAGGGCGCTCTTTCAGTTCCGCCTCAACGCCAAACACCTGCAGTTGTTTTTCGAGGACGGAACCAGCGTGGAGTTTATTTGAAGTGATGAACTCATCCCAACGCGGCGCGCCCGCGGTGTCGCGCCATTTCGCAAGCCTCGCGCTTCTGGCTGTGGGATGTCTGGCCGCGCCCGCCGTCGCCCGGCCCCAACAGGCTGGCGTCATTCCACTGTGGTCCGGCGGTGAGGCTGGCGCGCCCGATCGAACCGGCGCCGGCAGCCCCACGATTCTTCCCATGCTGCCGCCGCCTTCACAGCGAACCGGGGCCGGCATTCTGGTGATTTCAGTTGGAAGCGACGACGATCTGGACATCGCGGCGTGGCTCAACGCGCACGGCATTGTGGCGCTGGTTCTGCGCGACCTGCCACGCCGTCGCGACCCGGCTCTCACGCCGGAAGAGGTTAACCGCGCGCTGCAGGTCATCCGCGCCCACTCCGCTGATCTTGGCGTTGCGCCGGACCGCATCGGCGTGATGGGGGTTGGTTACAGCGCCGACCTGGTTGCCGACGCCGTTTCCAGTCGTCCTGTTCCGGTCGATTTGTCGTCGGCTGACCGTGTCGCCCGGGTATCGAGCGCTCCCAATTTCATCGCGCTGCTTTTCGGTTTGCGTGTGGCGGGTCCGAACGCATCCGCTCCAGCGCCAACTTTCCTGGCGTCGTCTGTCGCGGCAAACGGCCAGAGCGGAATGATCGATCTGTGGACGCGCTTGCGGACTGCGCGAACCCCTGTCGACGCGCACTTCTTCGCGAAGGGTAACGTCACGTCCGCGCCCTGGAAGGATTCCTTCATCGCGTGGGCCCGGTATCGAGGCTTTCTCACGGACCGTCCGCGCGTGGCGATCAGCGGCACGGTGAACCTCGACGGCCGGCCGATCCCGCACGGCTATGTCGTCTTCACGCCCATCGATTCGATCGGCGCCGGACCGATCGTCGGCCGCGTGCTGAATTCCACGGCCGGCGTGCCGATCGGTCAATTCACGGTTCCCGCACTACAGGGACCGACGCCGGGACGTTATCGCGTTGAGGTTCATCAGAACGCGAATCGCTGGCTGAGCAATTCGTTTTCGTCCCAGCTCATCAATAATTCCGCATTCGGACATAGCCGGATTCTCACGCCGAGCCTGGAAGACCAGCGCGTCTATACAAAAGCGCGTCCTGCCGACCGTGAGGACTACGTCGTCGATATCCCGGAAGGTGGACTCGCGAACATCCGTATCGAGATCACAACAGGCCTGCCGGCTCTCGATGTGACGCCGCCGGCTGTCGCGGGCCTCTCCGAACTCGCCGGCGCCAACGCCGGTGTCGCCGCGTACGTGGAGCAACTGAAACATGCGCCCGTGACTGTTCCGGGTATTCCCGAACCGATTTTCCTCTGGCCGGCCGGCGCGCCCGGAGCGATTCCTGACGCGAATGGTGTGTTCACGGCTGAAGACAGGCCGGCGATCCTGCCATTTCCCGCGCCGCCTTCGCACAACACCGGCGCCGCGCTGCTCATCTTGCCCGGTGGGGCGTTCACGAACCGCGTTGAAGATCATGAAGGTGTGCAGATTGCGCGCTGGCTGAATCGTCAGGGCATTTCCGGATTTGTCGTGCGCTATCGAATTCGTCCCAACTATAACGGCCAGATCTCCACTGCCGACGCGCATCGCGCCATGCGCGTCGTTCGCGCTCACGCCGCTGAATACGGCATCGCGCCGGACCGCATCGGCGTCATCGGCTTTTCCGCCGGCGCGGAACTTGAAGGCGACGCCTTCTTCAACAACACATCGGACGGCGATCCCGCCGCCTCCGATCCGATCGACCGCGTCTCAGCGAAGTCCAATTTCAATGCGCTCATCTATGGCGGGCGCAATCTCAGAAATCCCGGCGCCGCTCCGCCGACCTTCATGTTCGTGACGCTCGAAGACGGCGGCAACCACCTCGCGCCGGAGATCAATGTCCTTAATGGCCTCCGCGGCGCCGGCATTCCCGTCGAAGCACACTGGTATCAGGACGGCCCGCACGGGACCAGCATGTCTCCCGGAGATCCCCAACTCGGCCAGTGGCCGGACCTCATGATGCGCTGGATGGAAGCCGAAGGCTTGTTGCCGCGGTAATTGTAGGGGCGGTCGATGACCGCCCGACGTTTCGGAATGGAAATCTCTGGCTGATAAGAAAGACCGCCCCTACAAGCAGGCGGGGACCCAGAAGTCGCGCAAAAGGCGGTTTATCTGGCGCCTCTGGACTCTGCTTCCGGTTCGTAGATCGGCGTCACGCCGGTAAACAGGGCCTTGCCACTGCCATCCTTGATGGAACTGGCAATGCCGATGGCCGGATGATTCCGGGCTGGAGCGAAGGACACTTTGATGTGGTCGCCGGGTTTCAATGAATCCCGGGTCCATCCCCGGCGCATCAAGGTATTGGGACTTGGCAGCTCGAAGCTCCAGTTCACCTTTTCGCTCTTGTCGTTCGTCACATCGACGTAGATCCACGCGTGCGGGCTTTTCCATTCCACCTTCGTCACCGCGCCCTCGAGTTCCGCCCTGGAGCGCAGGTCGTATTCCGATTGGGAATGATGAGCCCATGCGGCCGGGACCAGGGCCAGGCAGAGGCCGGCGAGCGCCGAGACGACGGACAGATGATTCTTCGTTTTGATAATCCTCATGAGAGCTTCTTTCCGATCCGGATTTATTTACTGTAGAGCTTCGTGTCTTTTTCGTTGTCCATGCAGATTTCTTCGAGCATCTGGGTATCGACCTGCACGGCCATTTCGATGGTGACCGACCACGGTTTGGTATAGGCCTTGGGATCGTTCACGGAAATCTCGATTTGCATGATCCCGAAATTGAGGCGCTTCAGCCGTTCGGTCACGCGGGCCGATTCGGTGATCGGACTGCCCTGGAGATCGAGCCACATGTCGTCACGGATGCCGTTGGTCTCGATGACGAGGGTATCGCCTTCCCAGTGGCCGGTCGAATAACCGTTCCATGTCGGATTCGGATTTTCGGGCAGCGGTCGTCCGTCCAGGTAGATTTCGCGGTAGGCCGCGTTGAATTCATGCAGCACCACCATCATGCCGGGCGTCTGCACGATCCTCATGTATTGCGGCAGCGTCCAGGCGCGCGGAAAGTTGGGTGGCATGCAGTAGGTATGAGGATCTTCGCGGCCGCCATTGGCGCGCCGTACCTTCATCTGTTCTTTCGACCAGTCGGTATAGGGCAGACCGCCCTGTAGTTTGGAGCCCAGATTGACCTGTTCGCGCGCCATGCGTTCTTCCTGGATGCAATCCCCCGTCCGGCAATAATCCCTGGAGGGGACATTGGCGAACCACATGCCCGAAAAATCGGGCTTGCCGTCGGGCGTGCGAGGGACCGCCGCCTTCAGGTCCGGCGCTCCGCTGGACAGGCGGGGAATGCCCGGAGTGGGATAGTTCAGCCACTGGGCCATGCCTGCAGCGGGAACAGCGGCCAACACCAATAGCAGCATCGCCCGCCACAGCGTTTTCACTGGGGAGTTCCTGTTGATCTGGGAAGGGTCTTTGGCGGTTAACATCCTTTTTTTGCCCGTTTTCCTGTCGATGAGATCGGGCACGATTCTAGGCGAAGCGAGAGCAAAAGGAACGGAAAAATCCCGTCAACGCCCGGCGTTCTCGCCGGTTCCCGCGAGTTCCGTCGCCAGAATCATGGCGAAGGCGCCGCCGCGCGGATCCCGATCGAGGATGGCTCCACGGCGAATGTAATCCTTGAGCGTGAAGCCGCGAGTTCCAGTGCTTTCCGCGACATCGAACAACCGTCCGTCGGGCGCGGTGCGGATCAGGATAGCCTGCCAGGCGCGATCGACGATCGGCTGATAGACGGCGGCATCGAGCCAGCCCTTACGGATGCCGCGCAGCATTGCCGTGGCAATCATGACCGTGCCGGAGTACTCGGGATAGGCGCCCGGATAGTCGATCACCTCGCGGAACATCCCATTTTCGTCCTGGAATCTGGAGAGCGCCTGCATGTGTTTCTGGAACGCCGCGAGCAGCGCGGCATAATCGGGGTGGTCTTTGGGAAAATCGCTCAGCGTCAACGCCAGGCCCAGCGCGGGAAACCCGTTGCCACGGCCCCAGGCCGCGTCGGTTGAGGCCTGATGCCGGTAGAGACCGTCCGGGCGACCGACAATCTTCTGCATGTAGAAGAAGTGCCGGGCCGCCATATCGAAATATTTCCTATCGCCCGTGAGGGCGCCCGCCTGGGCCAGGATGGGAATGTCCATGAAGAGCGAATCGCTCCATCCGCCATTCAAGGGCATGAATTCCCGAAGCGATCCATCCTCGGTGAATCCGCTGTTCGCGGCGCGAATCGCCAGTTTCGCTGCGCGTTCGTCCCCGGTTCGTCTGGCAATGTCGGTGAAGAGCATGTGCGCGGCGAGGGAACTCTGCGAGGGCCTGGCGAAGCTGTCCGTAGCTCCGGTCAGGTACCGATCGGTCAACTGCAGGACTTCCGCCGTGCTGCCGAGTCTCAACTGCGCGATCAACGCCATCGCCAGGATGTAGGTCGGCTGTCCGAACTCGTGTCCATAAACCTTCCCGAGTTCCCGGGCGACCTCCAGCGGCGTGCGCTGCAGGCGACGATTGATTTCCGCGTGCGCTTCCGAGAGAGGAATCGGCGAACCAGGAGACGGAAGAATGCCGGATTTTGGCGCGACCACCCGGCTCGGAATCTTGCCCACAAAACCCACCGCCGATTGCGACAGGGCGTCGGCAAGCGCCGCATTGGACTCCCCGACGAGGATTGCGAGATCCGGAGCATGAATGCCGATCCACCGCCAGAGCACGTGAGACTCAGCGTTCTCCTTGTACGCGTTGCCGGTGGGAGGAAACTGCAGCGGGCGGCCATCCGGATTCGCGAGAGGCACGGCAATGAGACGAAACGCGCGACGATCCTGAGAAAGAGCCTCAAAGGCGGCAACCTCTTTGTTCACCACCTCAACCGTGGCGCCCGGCCCGTCGAGACCACCCATCAGGAGCACGGTTGGCGCGGAGACTGAAGCCCCCGGAACGACCAGCGCCTCAATGGGCGCGTCGTTGGCCGTTAACCCGATGCTCCAACGCTCTGCAGCCAGCAGCGGCGACGAAAACAGGGAACACAGGCAGATCCCTAACAGCCAACGTGGATTGATCCCCTTCACGAGTCCTCCACTTTCAAATGCGTTAACTATAAACCGGAGCGCGGGCTGCGGAAGACCCTTCTGCCTGGAGGGGCGGTCTATGGCCGCCCGACGTTTCGGGGCGGGAATCTCTGATTGAACAGAAATTCACCCTGAAACGTTGGGCGGTCATAGACTGCCCCTACACGCAGACGGGGGCTCAAGCGCCTTTCTTTTGATTGCGCCGTTCCTCACTCTCCCGCACAAATCCGGAGAGATCGGCCGCCGGGCGGATCTCGAAAGGACCTGCCTTCACACCGGAATGTTTCGACATGATTTCAATGGCGTGATCCAGATCTCTCGCTTCAAGAATCAGGATTCCCCCGAGTTGTTCCTTCGTTTCGGCGTACGGGCCGTCTGTCACCGAGACCTTATTCTTGTTCCAGCGCAGGGTGACGGCCGTGTTGGGACCCTGGAGCCCTTCGCCGCCCGCAAAATGGCCATTTTGCTGCAGGATGGCATCGTAGGTGAAGCATTCGTCCAACATTGCATTGCGCTCGTTTTCCGTGAAGCTTTCAAACTTGCCCGGTTCGATGTATCCAAGACAGACGAATTTCATTTCTTCTTTCCTCCATTAATAGCCGCTGATCGGCCTAACCATACTCAATGGATAGTCGTTCGGCGATCCCGGATTTCGACAATGGGTTCCCCACTTAATCGTTAATTGTTGGCTGTTCACCATTAACTGTTTCACTTGATCATTGATCCCTGGTCGGTTGGCAAATTGCGGCGTTCGTCGATCAGTCAACGGAAGGATCAATGCCATCAAGTGAAACAGTTAATGGTGAACAGCCAACAATTAACGATTAAGTGGGGAACCCGAAGCCCTCGGGACGCTGGGGGCGGTTAGCGGAAGTGTGTGTACCATTCGCCTTCCAGTCTCGAGAAGAAGGCGTCTCCCCGATGGAAGGCGTCGACGATCTCCGGGGTCCGTGAATGGATCAGCGTCCAATCGGGGCCACACGCAAAGATGCAGTGTCTTTCCGAAAGAATCTGCGTCAGGTTGCGTTCTGGACGCCCGCTCAACACGACCACACCCCGCTGCCAGGCGTCGTTCAGCAGATGGTCCAGGACGGCGCCGGTCAATTGCGGTTTGGCGCGGAACTGAATGACCTGGCCGATACCGCCGGGATTTGCGTAGTAGAGATACCAACCCGCCACGTTTTGATCTTCGGACATCACAACGATCTGGCGCAGGCTGCCATTGGTCTGCATGTGCGCGGCGCGTTGCAGGATCCAGTCGAGGCGTGGAGGGTCGTAATCCGGCCGGAGCGTCTGGTCTTGCGTCGATTCCCACAGGCAGGCCGCCAGAGTCTGCGGATCGAGGCCTCGAGGGGACAACCGGGGGTCCGGTTTGGGTAACGAGAAGTCTGCAACCCATGTCACCACGGCGTCCAGAGCGCGCGCCGCAGGAAAGCTCATTCGGGAGAGGAATCCCGGCGTCAGGCTCTTCTTCCGGGCGCCAAGCGCGGCGAACTGGCATGGACGCAGTGGGTAATACCAATGCATGCTGTCGGGGAAGGACGTGGCGCCGCCGAGGGATTGCCAGATCCGGCGGACGTCGCCGTTGGCTTCATCCGTGATGGTCAGATCCTGCGGGCCGGCAAAGAGGGCGCGGAGAAGACTGATGCCGGCGAGTCCCCGTGAATCAGCGTCGACCACAAAATTCGACATGATCGCCGTCTTCACGGGCCGGCCGTTCCACTGCATCCGTTGAAGCGTGATCCCGAGGAAGCCTTTGACTTTTCCGGGCTCACTCTCATAGACGAGCGAGGCCAGAGACTCGTCACGCCAGGGATTGCTCAGGAACACCTGCGTGAGCCAGTGCCGGTACGCGCCTGATAATTCTGGTGACGCCTCGCCGGCCAACTGAAAGCCTCGCCGGTGGATGTCTGCAACCTGCGGAATGTCTTCTTCGCTGAACGCTCGTACGCGACCCATTGTTGCGCTAACCTCGAGTTTTCCGGGAGCTCGGAAAGTAAATTGTCATGACCCCCTGTCGCTTCGCGGCTCTCTCCCTTCGCAGGGAGAGAATGCCGGGCGCAGTCAGACTCCGTCCTGCAACACCAGGCCGGACTTCAGGGCCGTGTATGGTTTGACAGACTGGCCGTCGATCTTGAGTTGGCGGATCGATACCCACTCGTCGGCGGTTGCAATAAGAGTCCCGTCGGGATCGCACCGGCCCACAACGCCCGGATGGACGTCACATTTCTGATGCGTCCGGTCCGCTTTGACGATGAAGATTTCTCGATTCTCGCAGGACGCTTTCGGAAGGCCCCAGGGTGAATAGAACGGCGCATAGTCGCACGCGCGGACAAAGTCGACGATTTCGCCGGCCCGTCGGTTCCAGGACAGGCGTCCACCTTCGGGAATCCGCGAGTCGAAGTACTCGCGGCGGGTCAGGTCCTGCGGCATTGAGGGGATTGTGGAAGGATCCTGCGACGCCACGTCGATCAGTTTGAGAATCAGCGGCACGCCGAACTTCACGCACTTATGAGTCAGAGAAACGGGAGTGTCGTTGTCTTCAATGGGGAAGTCGTGACGGTAAGCGACGGCCCCGGCGTCGATGATCCGCGTCATCCAATGGAGAGTCACCCCGTAGCTCTTCACCCCTCGATAGATCGCCCAGCTCACGCAGTTCAGGCCGGCATATTCGGGAAGCGGTCCGGGGTGCATGTTGAAGGATCCGATGCGCGCGGCCTGAAGGATCGGTTCCTTGATGATGTGTCGCGAATGGACGTTGAACAACAGGTCGACACGTTCGGATCGGATCCTGTCGGCGACCTTCAGATCGGTAATGTCGCTCGCAGGCCAGATGTCATAGCCGTAACGGTGGGCGGCGGCGGCGACGGAGTTGCTTTCGCCGGCAGACGTCATGACGGCAACGACCTTATGGCCGCAGCGGGCAATGGCATTCAACGCCTGTCCGCCCGCGCCCTCTTCGGCAAGTACCAGAATCCGTAGTTCGGACATCAGGAGCCCTCCAGCGCTGCAGCGCGTTTACGGCCGGCGACGAGTTCGGCAATCTTGACCACGGATACGACGGAATCCAGTTCGAGTTCGTCCATGGGAAAGCGCAACCCGAAGCGCGTTTCGAGAGCCAGAATGAACACCACCAGCGTCATGGAGTCGAAGACTCCCGACTGGAACAGGTCCACATGGGGCGATTCGACCTGCACGGCCAATTCTTTCTGGAAGAGCGCCAGAATCTCGCTCACCAGCGCGTCCTGGACGCCATCCTGCGGAGAGGCCGGAACTCCCCCGTCGCCTGCAATGAGTGAATCGGTTTGTCGCGACAAGCAACCTCCTTGTGACAATCCAGCTGCCCGTGACAGAAAAGTACGAAACCACCGGCCCCCGTCCCTTGTAGGGGCGGTCTATGACCGCCCTTTCCCTTCGTCTACGGCTACGCCGCAGTCTTCATGGCCAGGAAACGCGACCGCAAATGCGGCCGGTCGATTTTTCCATTGGCATTCAGCGGTAGCGGATCCAGAGCAATCCATCGGGACGGCAACATGTACGCGGGTAATATCCGCGAAAGGCTCTGCCGCAGGTCGGAGTGCGCGATCTCCATTCCGGGCTGGGGCGCATAGGCGCAGCAGATCATCGCGCCTTCAAATCCATCGCTGTCGACGGCAACAACGGCGCATTCCCGGACGGCGCCAAGAGAATTGATGGCCGTTTCGATTTCGCCGAGTTCGATGCGGTAACCGCGGCTCTTGATCTGCGAGTCTTTCCGGCCGAGCAGGTATACGAGCCCATCCTCGCCGACAGTCGCCAGGTCTCCGGTCTTGTAGATGCGCCCGAAACGCGTGTCCTCGAGGAATGCGTCCCGCGTCTTCTCCAGGTCCCTCCAGTAGCCCGGGCTCAATCCGACCCCATGGATATAGAGGTCGCCGGAGTTGCCCGCCTCGACGGGTTGCAGGGACTCGTCGAGCACCATCAAGTCCTCGCCGTCGCAGGGCCGGCCAATGGGAATTTCGGAACGCTCGTTCTCCGGACAGCGCGGAACCGTGTAGAAGCTGCTCGCAATAGTCGTTTCAGTCGGACCGTACAGATTCGTGAACGTGACATGCGGCAGACGGCTCATCCAGTACATGAGTGTCCGCGTCGGCAGCGCTTCCCCACACCAGAGCAGGCGCTGGAGGCAGGGAAAATCGCCGGGTCGCACGACATCGAACTGGGCCATGTATCGGAGGGCCGAAGGCACCGAGAACCATTGCGTCAGCTCATTCGTCCGAATGAACTCGGCCAGCCGGTGGGGCAGCAGACTGATCTCCGGCGGTACGAGGTACAACTGCGCGCCGCTCAGGAATGTGCCCCAGATGTCGAACGTCGACAAATCGAAGTGCAGCGGGGGATGGCAGGATATCCGGTCGGTTTCGCGGGAGGCGAAGTAGCCCGAAGCCCATTGGAGGAATGCGATCACATTGGCATGGGTGATCACGACACCTTTGGGTGTTCCGGTGGAGCCGGATGTAAAGAGAATGTGGGCGGCGGCGTCCGGACTGGTTCCACAGTCCAGCGGCCGTGGCGAAACCGCCAGGAGGTCGTCCCATCCGAAAACCGCGCCGGCGGCTTCCCGGGCGCCTTCATCGAGCGAGCCGACGCGCGCATCGTTCAGACAACCCTCCACCCGGAGTTCGTTCAAGAGGTTGAGCGTCGAATCGACAACGAGAACGCATTTCGGGTCGGCGGCGCGGATGATTTTGGCCAGGCGGGCGGCCGGACTCGCCGTGTCCATCGGGACGTAGACGCATTCCGCTTTGAGGGCGCCAAGCATTCCGATTACCGCGCGAATCGACTTGGGGGTCAGAAGGGCGACCCGGTCTCCCCTTTCGCATCCCGCTGCCTTCAGCAGCCGCGCCAGGCGATTGCCGGATTCCTCCAGCCCCTGATAGGTGACGGTCTTTCCACCGCCGACGCAGGCCGTCGCCTCCGGTTGCCGTTGCGCCCGGTCGCGAACGATGTGTTGAAGGAGCATCACGCCGCCAGCCTTTCCCGCGCCTGCGCGAAAACGACGCCCACGTGATCGAGTTCGTCGCGACTTGCGGGCACGTCCAGGATGAACGTGCGGTTGCCCGCCGACGCGTATCGAACGACTTCGTTCACCACCTGCTCGTAGCTTCCGACAAGGTAGGGGCAGAATCCCTTGTAGTTCTCGAAAGGCCAGAGCCAGTACACGCTCTGTTGCTCCTTGATCGCGGCGCCCAGGTCGGACAGGGTGCGATGCCACACCGAATCGGATACCTTCATCGCCAGATCGTGCGTCAACTGGCCCTTTCGATCGGGCGGAAAACGCCGGTGCGCGATGCCCCAGGCCTCATCTTCCCGATCCCGGGCAATGATCCCAACGCGGATCCCGGAGCCGCCAGCCTCCATGGAGGCGAGCGGTTTGCACCGGTCCGGGGGCTCGGGATAAGCCACCGGAATGACACCGAGCTTCTGCGCGGCCGCCAGGCCGGCCTCCGATGATCCCGAGATCGTGATGATGGGGTAAAGGTCCCTGGGCAAAGGGGGCTTCAACGTGAGACGTTCAACGCGATAGAAATCGCCTTCGAACGTCACCGGCGTCTCCGCGGCGAGCAGACGCTGAATGATCGTCGTGTATTCGACCAGCCTGTCGTATCTCCGGTCGTGGGGTGTCGTGTCATTGAGAGCGATCAGATCGTTTTTGAAGCCTCCGGCAACCATGTTCAGACACAATCGCCTTCCGTGCAGGTAGCTCAGCGTGCTGACCATTTTGGCCACGGAATAGGGATGCATATAGACCGGCTGCACGGCTACGAGCGGAGCGAGGCTGGTGGTGTTCTGGATGACGATCTGGGACACCAGCCACGGGTCGAGCAGCCCGTTATCGGTGTAGACGAGCATCCCCTTGCATCCGACCTCGTCGCTCCAGCGTGAGACATCGCAGACCTTGCGAACGTATTCCGCATAGTCGGTTCCGTTGTAGGGGGGGCAGGTTGTGAACAGATCCAGCGGCCCGGCGGCTGTGTCCTTCACGGATCCTCCTCTTGCGTGTGAACGCAATTCGCAGCGCGAATCAACACCCAAAAGTCAGGCAGTCCGGAACGTCACTGAAAATGCCGGAAGTCCATTTCCGTCTCAGGCGGAATCGACCAAGAATAGGTCCGCAATGGAAGTCGTTCAATCCGGAGAGTCCCTTATTGCGGCGTCAGGAATTGGCAGTAATGCCCTTCCGATGTTTCCCGTGGAAAACCTTCACGGCCGGTTCTGCTGCGTCCTCAGGTATTCCGAAACATCCTGGGCGGTCAAAGACTGTCAAAGACCGCCCCTACATACCGACAACGCGCCGTTGCGTCCAACCATTCAGAGTGTTCCCAAAATGAAACACAACATTGAAACCCGAAATATCGAATCGGTCCAGGCGGCGCGGCGATTCGTCGAGCGCCGGATCCCCAGGCTGGAGAGACATGTGAAGAGGTTTTCGCCCGAGGGCCTCTTTCTGCGAGTGTCGATCGAGGGCAACGAGACCAGAAGACTCTATCGCGTAACGATCACGATGGACTTGCCCGGGAAAAGGATCGCGACAAAGGAAGAGGCGCGTTCAGACGAAGTGGCCATCAAGACCGCATTCGAGGAGATCGAACGGCAGGTCAAAGAACACAAAGCCAGGATTCGTGGTGAGCATCTGTGGAAGCGGATCGCGAAGCGTTCGGAACTTCGCCAGCTGAAAGCCATGCCGGGGACGGAGGAGCAACAGAAACGTGAAACCTTCTTCTCGCTCGTCAGTCTTCAGGTTCCCCGATTGAACGAATTGACGCGGCATCTGATTCACTACTATGAAGCGTCCGGCGATCTTTCCCGCGGCCAGCTGGATCCCGGCGATGTCGTCGATGCTGCTCTCATCCGGGCATACAGGGCCTTTCTGAAGGGCTATCCCCCGCAGGACATCAAGGGCTGGTTGATGCGGCTGGCGGCGGAGGCGCTCGAGTCTGAAGTACTCCTTCGACGGGAACGTCGCCGCGCGGTCCATATCGAGGAAGACATTCCGGAGACTTCACCGGCGATCGCCGTATCGACCCTGGGCGACGAGATTCTCGATTTCTACCAGCCCGACGAAGCTCTCAGGATCGAGGATATTCTTCCTGACATGGACGTCCCCTCGCCGGAACAGGTGGCCGAGACCGCCGAGGTCCAGCGCCTTTTCAAGGGGTTGATTCGCGAGATGCCACGCGAATGGCGCCGCGCGTTGCTGCTCCACGATGTCCACGGCGCTACAGACACCGAAGTCGCGAAGGCTCTCGGAAGGTCCACATCGGAAGCGCGACGCGCTCTTGAACGGGCGCGGGAGTATCTCCGGGAGAAGCTCACTGAATACGGCTACGGCGGCCGGAGGCGCGCGGCATAGCGTCGAGCATTGACAGTCCAGTCACGCCGTTCTGTCGAGGTCGATTAACGCCAGACCGGTTTCCGGATCAAAACGGCGTTCAAGGTACCTGGGTGTTTCGACCAGGATCAGCTCAAGGGTCGGGAATACATGAGCCCGGATCAGATGGCCGCCGTACGCTGTTCCGTCTGTTTTGCCAAGGACGACATGGGCGTGGATCCGGTGAGCAACACCTTCGACGGTGATGTCGCCGATCAATGACAGCGCCTCGACCTGCTCCCGGATGGGAGTTTCCCTGTACCGTTTCTCGACAGGATCAAAAAAGCCTACGACCGCTTCGCTGAACGCGCCGATCGCCGTGAAATGACTTCCGAGCAACTGGTGCTCTCTGGCGAACTGGCGCAGGCTGTCCACCACCTCTGCGCCCTTTTCGAGGACGATCGCAAATGTCCTGTGGCCACCCTCATTCAGGAGCCTGTACTTCGGCGCCCTGAAGTCTGAGGCTGTTCCGGGCCACTCCGGGAGTTCGCCGGACTTTTCCAATCCAACGAATTCCTCCGCCTGCCGGGTTTTGTCCTCTCGGTTTCCCAACGCAACCGGGTCCCGTCGACGATGATTTCTCGCGCTTTTCATGGGGACTCCCCGAGATTTGTGCTGCAACCCGGATGCCGGGAATCCATCCTGAGCGACAACACCGTTCCCCGTCTGCTTGTCCTTTGCAGGGGCTGTCTATGACCGCCCGACGTTTCCGAATGGAACTCTCTGATTTAACGGAAAGTCACCCCGAAACGCTGGGCGGTCATAGACCACCCATACAACACTCCGGATTGGTCGTGAAGTTGCAAATTGTTTCAGCAAGTGTTGGTTTGCCTGCTCTCATTCGGCGTCGAACCGGTCAATGGCGTGGAAACTTCGTTCAAAACCGATTGTTTGGCGGTCGCGCTGAGATCGAGAGGAGTACGGTGAGTATTCCTCGTTCATCGATTCTCGCCATGCAGGCTCGCGTCAAGGTTTTGCTTCAGAGTTCTCTGGTCCGATACGGGCTCACTGTCGCTCTGGTTGCTGCGACATTCGCTGTCAAACTCTGGATGATCCCGCTCACGGGCACAGGCGCTCCGTTTGTGCTGTTCTTTGCCGTGATCCTCCTGATCAGTCTCTTACTCGGCGTCGGGCCGGGAATTCTCTCGGTGTTGCTGAGTATTCCCCTGGGCGCCTATACGTTCGTGGTGCGCGCCGGCTATCCCATCTTTCAGGCCGTGTTTCAATCGTTGCTTTTCAGCCTGGACGGAATTGTCGTCGTCTACCTGACGTCCTTGATGAAGAAGAACCGCAAGGAGGTCCAGGACGCCAACGAACGGCTGCAAACCGCCAACCAGGAGATCGCGGAATCCGCGGCGCGCACCCGCGCCATTGTTGAACTTGCGCCGGACGCCTTTTTTCTTGCCGACCTCGACGGCCGCTATACCGATGTCAACCAGGCGGCGTGCCGTCTGCTTGGTTACACGGAAGATGAACTCATCGGCAATACCATCTACGCAATCATTCCCGCCGAGGACACGTCGCGCCTGAATGCGGAGCGGGCCGACCTGCTGACGCCAGGACGGACCAGCCGAAGCGAGTGGATGCTGAAGCGAAAGAATGGGACGCGCGTGCCGGGCGAGGTCAGCGCGACCATTTTGTCCGCTGGGCGATGGCTGGGATTCGCGCGGGACATCAGCGAACGCAGGCAGGCGGAAGATGAGCTGAGGGTGTTCGTGTCTTTCCTGGAGAACTCATCCGATTTTATCGGCATCGCGGATCCGGCCGGAAAGCCGATCTACCTCAATCCGGCCGGACGCCGGCTGGTCGGCCTGAGCCCGGAGTTCCCGGTGGAACGGGTTGCCATACAGGACTGTTACCCTCCGGAATTGCGGTCGTTCGCTACAGACGTGATTCTCAAAACGATGATGGAACGCGGGCAATGGACCGGCGAGACCTACTTGCGTCACTGGCAAACTGAAGAGGCGATTCCGGTGTCCGACACGCACTTCCTGATTCGCGACGCGGACGGGGAGCGGATCCTGGGAATGGGGACCATCACGCGAGACATCTCCGAAGCGCGCCGCATCACTCGTGAGCGTGAGGATCTTCTGGTTCGCGAACAACTGGCGCGGCGGCAGGTGGAAATCATCAACGACCAGCTCCGCGAGTCCGAGGAGCGGGTTCGCCTTACTGTTGATGAGGCGCCGATCGGCATGGCGCTGGTTGCGCTGGATGGACGCTTCGTTCGCGTCAACCGTGTTCTTTGCGAGATCGTCGGATACAGTCCGGATGAATTGACGGGCCTGACTTTTCAGACCATCACCCATCCAGACGACCTCGACAAGGATGTGGCTCTGGTCGGCCGGCTGGCGCGCGGCGAAATTGCGCGCTACCAACTTGAGAAACGTTACGTTCGAAAAGACGGTTCCATCGTGAACATCATGCTGAGCGCCTCTGTTCTGCGCGGCCGTGACGGCGCGGCCCGTTACTACATCGCTCAGATGGAGGACATCACGGAACGCAAACGCGCGGAGGAGGCGCTTCGCCGGTCCGAAGCGAAGTTCTCCGGAATCGTGTCGATTGCCGCTGACGCCATCATCTCGATCGGAGCGGATCAGCGGATCATCATCTTCAATGAAGGGGCGGAGAGCATTTTCGGCTATGCGAAAGACGAGGTGATCGGGGCGCCGCTCGACATCCTTCTTCCCGAACGATTCCGGGCGCTTCATCGCCGGCACGTTGCTGAATTTGCAGCCAGCGACGAAAGCGCCCGCAGGATGAGCGAGCGGAGCGACGTGTTCGGTCTGCGCAAGAATGGTGAGGAGTTTCCCGCGGAGGCCTCCATCTCCAAAGTCGACGTGGACCACACGACCTTCCTGTCCGTTGTGCTTCGCGACGTTACGTCTCGAAAGGCCATCGAGGAGGCGCTGCGTCGCGCCGTGGCCATGCGCGAACAGGTTCTGGAAATTGTGGCCCACGATCTGAGGAACCCGCTTAATAACATCCTCATACAGTGTTCGCTGCTGGAAGAGTTACGCCCCCGGGAGGAGCGTCGAAATCAGAAGCCTCTGGAGATCATCTCGCGGGCGGCCGCCCGCATGAATCATCTGATTCAGGATCTGCTCGACGTCACGCTGGTTGAGCAGGGTCAAATGAGAATCGACCGGGGACGACTGTCCGCCGCGGGCCTGGTTGCCGAAGCGGTGGAGACGCAAAGACCGCTGGCAGCCGCGTCCGGCATCGAACTGCATCTCGACATCAAAGGCGCCGCGCGCGACATCTGGGGAGGTCGCGACCGGCTCCTTCAGGTGTTTGAGAACCTGATCGGCAACGCGATCAAATTCTCCAGCGCCGGCGGCCGCATTACGGTGGGCGCGGCGTTCAGAGGCCAGGTCGTGGAATTCTCCGTTGCGGACACGGGGTGCGGCATTGCCCCGGAAAACCTGCCGCACGTCTTCAATCCCTTCTGGCAGGCGACCGCGAGCGCGCGACGTTTCGGGGTCGGCCTCGGACTTCCCATCGCCAAAGGCATTGTCGAGGCGCATGGCGGGCGTATCTGGGTCGAGAGCGCGTTGGGGAAGGGAACCACGTTTTTCTTCACGATTCCGGAAGCCCTGGCCCCTCCGAACCTGCTTCCTGAACACACCGCATCCAAACGCATCGCGTGAATCGCGATCTATCTGTCAACACGCATCGCATGAATCGCGATCTATCTGTCAACACGCATCGCGTGAATCGCGATCTATCTGTCCACAGAACTCTTAGCTTCGAGCCAGGAACCATAATCCGGAGAGTATCAACAGCGCACCGCTGATGCGGGCTCCGTTGAGGCCGAACGGGCCGAGTTTTTCGAATGCGACAAACGCTGTCAGCGCCGCGATGACTGCAAGATTCATCACGCCGCCGACAAACAGCAACAGCATGAGCGCCCAACAGCAGCCAACACAATACAGGCCATGATCGAGCCCCATCCTGAATGCTCCAGGCAACCCGGCGCGCCACCGGCCCATAAGAAACCCAAGAGGGGATTGGCAGGTTCGCAGGCAGGCATATTTGATCGGGGTCCATTGGTAAATGCCAGCGATCAACAGAAACGTTGCGCCGAGCGTCGAACTCGCAGTTTCCATCATTGAGGACATGAGCAACAGGTTTGAAAGCGCGCGCTGAAGCGCAGTAGCGGCAAGGCTGAAAACAGTCCACACCGTGAGGTATCCAGCGGCGAGAGCGTAAATGCTTCCAGCCGGAGAAGTAATGGGGGAACGTCGCCCGATGGCGCCATAGAGCAGCAGCATGGGAGACGCAGAGGGAAGCATCATGGCGGTCATCATGACCGCCCACATTGCCCACAGCAGCGCCAGATGCCGGAAGTCCCACTCCGGCGTCATCATCCAGGCGCTGGCTCCGGTCATCGGACCATACATGTCGCGCGCCATGACGATAATCCACAACCATGAAACCAGCGGCAACAGGATCAGAAGAACGATCAGGGGCGCGCGGTCGCGACGAAGCGCCGACTCCAGAATCGTGGGCAGTCGTTGATCAGGCGTCTCGGAATCCAGCATGACGCAATCGTGATATCCGGGCGCGCTTCGCAGCCTGGTTCAGGTCAGGAACTCCGCCATGAAAATGGAGCATACTGGCCATTGTTCTTTCCGCTTGTTTCGTCCCACGACAGACCGAGAGCATGCACGTGGCTGTCCAGCGCATGCGCCAGTTTCAGTCTGTTTGCCGCTGGATGCCCTGCGTTCTCGAGACAGAGCGGCTCTGAGACTTCTGGATTGACACCCATGGCGGGTTCAGCCGACATCTCCATGAGGCCCGGCGCTTTGACAGACCAACCGGCGCCGCTGCGACTGAACTGGATCGGCGCAGACTCCACGCCCAGGAATTTGCCGACAAGACCCGAGAGGGCGGCCATCGGTCCACCTGCCGAACCGCTGGCGATGGCAGTGATCGCATCGCGCTGTTCGGCGCTGGCTTTCGCGTCGGCGATCACGCCGATGGACCAATTGCCGTTTCCCATCGCTTCCGGCGTCCATCCCAGCACGATGAAGCTCAGGCCGTCCAGAGCGATGTTGCCGTAGGAGCCGCGCTCGATTTGAAAGGCCATTGAAAAAGTGCACGATCCTTTGGTTGGAGTGGCCGCGAGCTGTCCGACAATGCAGGGACAGACGAAGTCACAGCTGCACGTTTCGTAATATTGGCCCTCAACCTGCCAGTTCGTTCCCACCATGGCTTAACCTCCGCCGCACATTATAGTGAACAGTCACTTGCGATTACCACCGACGCGGTCTGCATTGCGTGAGCGTGGGAACGCCTGCGAATGACCGAGTTTTGCCGGGTGGAGAGCCCCGCAAGCTCTCAAGCTCACGACCGTCAGGCAGGCGGCAAACAGGCAGGGACAGCGCAACCCGGTGTCTGGCGGCGGCGATTTCAACAAAGTCCTGCGCGCCCACCGGTGAAGGTGTTAAAGTTCCACCACTAACTTCCGCAGCCTCATT
>DASUFH010000118.1:0-3218 GCA_036274645.1 Terriglobia bacterium | reverse complement strand
TCTCTGTCCCTAATTCCCCGCCCCGACCTGGAAGGTAGACAGTTGCGCCATCCTGCTCCAGCGCGGAGAGGAATCCCTCGACCCAGTCGCCTGTTGTCCGGAGGTCGGTGGTCATCAACACGAGATTGTTGGAAAGCGCTGACTTTGCGCCACGACGCCAGACGTCTATAAGCGGCGTGTGGGCTGCCGCTTCCACGGCCGTGACACCGGGGACGGAGGCTGCGGCGCGCAGGGCGTTGCGTTCGGCCGATACCACCAGGATTTCACAATCGTCGGGAATGGTTTCGGCAAGTGTATGAACGAATGCGCGCGTGGTTGCGGCGTCATCGTTCCGGACGGCGATCACCAGGCCGCAGGCCGACGGCGCCGCAAGCTTCTGTCCGGCGATTTCCTCGTCGAGACGCGGATGTCCAGCCATCGCTTCCGGTAACAGCGCAGGCTGAATCCGAACCGCGGCGCGGAACCGCTCAGCCTGCTCCGGATGCAGATTGCGCTGCATGCGGTTTCCGTTCCAGGTTTCCCAGACGGTTTTCCTCCAGTTTGCGGCGGCCTGGGCTGTCAGCCCGGTCCTCTGCAGCCGGCGCAGGACCGTGGAGGTCGGACCTGCAAACGTGAAACTGTGACAGGCGCCCACTTCTCCGGGCACGGTCACCGCCGGGAGTTTGCCCGCGCCGGAGGAAAGCCGGCACAGCGCGACCTGTCCGGCCGGATCCGGCGGATCGATCCGGTAGCGCGGGCTCTTCCAGTAATGATGGACGCGCGCCCGAAACTGTCCGGCTTCCGGATGATCTTCTGCAAAGGCCAGAAGGCGCTCCAGGTCGTCTGCGGAATACACGTCCTGGCCGTCCATCAGGAGCGCCCACTCCATCCCTTTTGCGGCGAGGGTTTCCCCCAGTTCACGCGGCGGCGCGCCGTCCACACTCCAGTCGCCGCGAATCGGTTCAACCGGAACCTCGAAGCCGGAAATACCGGAAAGAAAACCCGCCAGCGCGGCCTCGTCGCGGCCGGTCACGCCGATCAGAATCAGATCCACGTTTCTGGCGACGGACCGGAGCGACGCTTCGAGATAGTCGAAGTCCGCCAGGGGACGGTAAATGGCGGCAATCTTCATGCGTTCGCGATCCGGGACTTGAAGCCGGCCAGAATGTCCTCGAAAGCGCTCAAATGAGGCAACAGATCGTATTCAAGAATGTCGGCCAGCAGCATCCAGTCCAAGGCGGTCTGCGCCGCGATCTGTTCTTCGAGGGTCGTTCCCATCGCGTTGAGACTCCGCTCCACTACACTGGCGCCCGCGACCTCGATGCCCGACAGCGACAACTCGATTCCGCGCAGAAGTCCGACGAACAACTTGATCCCCTCGAGGAGCTGCGAGATTGCCGGGTTGGCCTCCGCCAGCTTCTCCCGCCGGAACAGTTCCGCGACATCCAGCGTGGCCGTCTTCAGGTTGTTCAGGTACTGCCCGGCTTCCTCCATCGCGTCGCGCAGCATGTCGTCTTTGGCCCGGGCTTCCACGCGCACTTCGCTGAGCGATTCGAGCGGCGTGTTGAGGACAGCGGCTTCGCGGAACTGGATGACCTCGTCTCCATCGAAGGAGACAGAAGCGATCACTTCGTTATCCGCCAGACGCCGGGACTCCAGGTCTGTGAGGAGCTCCTGCCAGGTGGCGAGCGTGGGGTTGATGGTGGAGCAGGTTCCGTTAAAGGCCAGCTGTGACATTGAATATTCCTCCAATCAGATAAGGGCTAAATCCAGTTGTTCGATGCGTCGGCGGATCATTTCCGTCCACGCCGGGTTTTGTCGCGCCGCTTCGCGGTAGAGATCGGCGGCCCGCGCCATTCGTCCGGCGCGCTCCATCACGGATCCGACGAGCAAAAGGCATTGCGGATCGTGGGGGGGGGCGGCGCACGCGCGATCCAGCGCTTCGGCGACAGTTGCATCGGCGGCGTTACTGGAATGGCCTGCGGCCAGCCGCCGGATGGCTTCAGGTTGTCCGGGATGGGCGTCCAGAATGCGCAGGTAGAGCGTTTGCGCCGCCGTTCGGTCCCGCCGGATTTCGGCAATGGCCGCAAGGTTCATCAGCGCGTCCAGGTTCGCGGGTTCGAGCGACAGGAAGGCGCCATACGACGCTTCCGCTTTATCGAGCTCACCACGACGCAACTGCGCGTTGCCCCCGGTCAGCAGGGCGCCGGTATGACGCGGATCGACGGCCAGCGCGCGACCCGCCAGTTCCGCCGCGTCGGCGTATTGCCGCAGCTTGAAACGAATCTCGGCCAGCGCCGCCAGGGCCCCGGAAGCGTTCGGGAACCGCTCGACATAAGCTCGAAGCAGCTTTTCGGCGCGGGGCCACTCCGATTCGCCGAGCCGGAACCGCGCGAGGTTCTCGTGGAACCGCGCATTCTCCGGATTGAGGCGGATGGCCCGCTCAATAAGATCCATCCCGCGGCGCGGATCTCCGCTCTGGATACAAACGACTCCCATGTTGAACAGCGCGAGCGAGTGTCCGGGATTCGCCACGATCGCTTTCTGATACATCTTCATCGCGGCCTTGAGGTTGCCCCGGTCGCGGATGAAGTTGGCGTATTCGAAAAGGACCTTGTCGTTATTGGGCCCGCGTTTCAGGCTATCGGAAAAATAGCGCGAGGCTTCTGTCGAACGGCCGGCGCTGTGCAGCGCCTTGGCGATATAAAGGATAGCCAGGTCGTACGCGGGGTTGAGCCGTACCGCCTCCTGGAAGCAGGGCACGCATTCGGAGAACTGATGAAGCTCGTAGAGTTGCACGCCCAGCTCGAAGTGAGCCAGAGCGTCCTGGGGATGTTCCGTGGCCTTGCTTCGCCCGAGATCGAGATACAGCTGTTTCTTTTGTTCCAGACGTTCCGCGTCGAGCACCTTGCCGAAGTGATGAATCACCAGATCGCTGGCCGCATACGGAACCCCCCGGGCGTCGAAGACCGGATCGACAAGTTCATGGACGCGGCCCACGTACCGGATTCGCTCCGCGTTGCGGAACAGCCGGATGACCGGTATGTCAATGCAGTCGCTGAATTCACTGCCTTCCGCGTAGCTCTTCGGATTCGGCGTCGCGCAGACGAAGTTGGCGTTGGGGAGATAGGTGCGCTGGATCAGTTTGTATCCGTCCACACGGTCTGACGCAACGAACTCTCCCAGTCGCCGGGCGTCGCGCGCCGCCAGCATCTCGTCGGAGTCGAGCACGAGGATCC
>DASUFH010000117.1:0-5963 GCA_036274645.1 Terriglobia bacterium | reverse complement strand
AAACACACGCAAAGGAGACACATGGCGCCAAAAGGGCACACGTCCGACAAACCGAACATCCTGGTGATCTGGGGTGACGACATCGGGATGACTAACCTCAGCTGCTATGGCGACGGCCTGATGGGGTACCGGACGCCGAACATCGACCGCATAGCGGATGAAGGGGTTCGCTTTACGGACTACTACGGCGAACAGAGCTGCACCGCGGGACGCGCTGCGTTCATCATGGGGCAGAGCGTCTTTCGTTCGGGATTGAGCAAGGTGGGACTTCCCGGCGCGGCGATGGGAATGCGTCCCGAGGATCCAACAATTGCCGAACTGCTCAAGCCCCTGGGCTACGCGACGGGCCAGTTCGGCAAGAACCATCTCGGCGACCGCGACGAGCATCTGCCGACGATGCACGGCTTCGATGAGTTCTTCGGCAACCTGTACCACTTGAACGCGGAAGAAGAGCCCGAGCATCCGGACTATCCATCAGCGAAGGATTTTCCGGAGTTCAAGAAGAAGTACGGGCCGCGCGGGGTGCTGCATTGCTGGGCCAATGGAAAGGGCGGACAGAAGATCGAAGACACCGGCCCACTGACGAAAAAGCGCATGGAAACGGTGGACGACGAGATCATCCAGGGAGCGACGAAGTTCATCCGGAAGCAGCATCTCGCCGGCAAGCCGTTCTTCACCTGGGTCAACACGACGCACATGCACTTCCGCACGCATGTCAAGCCGGAAAGCCGCGGCCAGTCCGGACGGTGGATGTCGGAGTACTGCGACGTCATGATTGACCACGACAAGCTCGTGGGAAAACTGCTCGACCTGCTGGACGAACTCGGAATCGCCGACAACACTCTCGTCATCTACAGCACGGACAATGGGCCTCACATGAACTCCTGGCCCGACGCCGCGATGACTCCGTTCCGAAGCGAAAAGGATACGAACTGGGAAGGCGCTTTCAGAGTGCCCTGCGTGGCGCGCTGGCCCGGTGTCATCAAACCCGGGACTATTTGCAACGAGATCGTCAGCCACATGGATTGGCTGCCGACGTTTCTGGCGGCGGCCGGCGAGCCCGCCATCGCCGAGAAGCTCAGGAAGGGCCATCGGGCGGGCGCCAAGACCTTCAAAGTCCATCTTGACGGATACAACCTGCTGCCGCTTCTCAGCGGAAGGGAAAAGAAGAGCCCGCGGCCGGGATTCCTCTACTTCTCGGACGACGGGGATCTGACCGCCGTGCGCTATGACAACTTCAAGCTGGTCTTCATGGAGCAGCGCGCGGCAGGCACCCTGAGGCTTTGGGCCGAACCCTTTACGCCGTTGCGCGTGCCGAAGATCTTCAACCTTCGCACCGATCCGTTCGAGCGGGCCGACATCACGTCCAACACGTATTACGACTGGATGCTGGATCACGCCTTCCTGCTCGTGCCGGCCCAGCAGCTTGTCGGACAGTTCCTGGAGACCTTCAAGGCGTTTCCACCACGCCAGAAGGCCGCGTCCTTCAGCATCGACCAGATGCTGGAGAGCCTTACGAGCAAACTCGCCGCCTGATTGGAGCGCCCCGCCGAGGCCCGGAAGCCGAACGGCTTCCGGGCCCTACACGAAGCGTGATCAACGTCACTAAAGCGACAGAAGCATTGTTGATCCCGTCCTCCTTGTAGGGGCGGTCTATGACCGCCCGGCGTTTCGGGGTGGAAGTCTCTTGATTTCAACAGCAATTCACTCTGAAACGCTGGGCGGTCATATAGACCGCCCTTACAAGGAGGCGGGGACCTCAAAATTGTGCAAAGCTGTTGGAACTCCATGAATAAAAACCTCTTGCAGGACTTGTGGCCCCAACTGATAAGGGTGTTTGAGATTGGCGCGGCTGCCATGCGGCTGCGTGCAGGATGCGTACGTCAATGCCGCTTTATAAAAAGGGAATGCAGTTATCGACGAACTTCAAGCTGTACACAGCTTCAGCGGGAGTTCTCGCCCTTTTGTTGACGATCGCTCTTTCATTTCACCGGGCCGGCCTCGAATTCGATCAGACGCTGTCGTTTGTGGGATCGGCGCATGAGGTTCTCGCCCGGCTGGACGCTGTAGTTCTCCATCTCAACCGGGCGGAATCGGCGGCGCGAAACTACGTCGTTTCCGGGGTCGATTCGTCGCGTGGGGATTACGCGCAGGAACTCATTGAGCTGCGGCGCAGCATGAGCGATTTGCGTCGACTCACCTGGGAAGACGAAGCCCAGCGCCAGAGCATCGTTCACATGGCGTTGCTGGTTGACCGGAGGATTGCCGGTTTGAACGCCGCGCTGTACTCGTGGAGCCGCGGCGGCGAAGAATCCGGGATCGGCGCCGCCGATATCGACGCGGCCGCGCATCTCACCAAGGACGTCCGCATCATTGCGGATCAGATTGCGCGCGACCAGCGCCGGCTCTTTGCGGAGCGATCGGATCCGCAGTCTCCATTCTCCGCCTCCGGCCGCCGCATCGTACTGCTTGCCACAATCTTCGCTACGCTCTTTGTCATCGCGTCGACCAGCGTTATCCGGCGGGACATTCTGCGAAGGGAACGATCGGAATCGGCTCTCCGCGCGGCTGAGCAGCGGATCCGCAGCATTTTCGAGAATGCCCCCATCGGCATTTTTGAGGCGTCCGAAAACGGACGATGGCTGACAGCCAACGCGTCCATGGCTTCGATCCTCGGATACGATTCCCCCGAAGACCTTCTCCATCACCGCAATGAACTGCAGTCGCCTCTATATGTGGATCCGAATGTCCGCGCCATCCTGGTGAACAAACTCAATGAGAAGGGAGTCATTCAGGACTGCGAAACCAACTGGTATCGGAAGGACGGCACCACCGTCTGGGTGACCGGAAACAGCCGCATCGTCGACGACGGCGCCGGTCAGCGTCACTTCGAGGCCATGTTGATCGATATCACGGAGCGCAAGCTGGCCGAGTCGCAGCTGGCGAACGTGAAGTCGCAGCTGGAAAATGTGCTCAATTCCGCCACCGGCGTTTCGATCGTTTCCACGGATGTTCATGGCCGGATCACGCTGTTTAATCCCGGCGCGGAGCGAATACTGGGGTACTCGGCGGATGAAGTTATCGGAAGGACGTGGGACTGCCTGCAGGACGAATCGGAGATTGCCGAACGACTCCGGGAACTCAACAATCGGCTCGACCGGCCGGCCGAACCGTTCGACGCGCTGGTCGAAACCGTTCGGCGCGAAGGGCATGAGACGCGTGAATGGACTTACGTCCGCAAGGATGGCGGTCGCCTGACGGTATCCCTCACGGTGACGGGCATTCGCGATTCGCTGGGAGAACTGACGGGCTTTCTGGTGATCGGCAGGGACATCACCGAACGGAAACGGGCGGAACAGGATCGCGCCAATCTCGAGCGGCAACTGCGACGGAAGAATATCGCCCTGGAGCGCGAGACGCGCCGGGCGCTGGAAGCGAGCCGGATGAAGAGCGAATTTCTCGCCAATATGTCCCATGAACTGCGGACCCCGCTCAATGGAATTATTGGTTTTGCGGAAATGATGCACGACGAGGTGATCGGCCCCGTCGACGCCGAACACAAGGAGTTCCTCGACGATATCCTGACCAGCGCGCGACATCTGCTCCAACTGATCAACGACATCCTGGATCTTTCCAAGGTCGAGGCCGGCAAGATGGAATTCCAGCCGGAAGACATCGATCTTCGGGTCACGATCGGCGAGATTCACGGAATTCTGAAGTCGCTCAGCAACAAAAGGCAACTCAGCGTGGAGACCACCGTGGATCCCCGCATCAAGTCTGTCCATCTGGATCCCCGGAAACTCAAGCAGGTTCTCTACAACTACTTGTCCAACGCAATCAAGTTCACGCCTGAAGGAGGACACATCTGGATACGGGCAACGCTGGAGTCAGCGAACGCTTTCCGAATCGAAGTGCAGGACACCGGCATCGGGATCAAGCGTGAAGACCTGGACCAGCTCTTCACGGAATTTCATCAGCTGGATTCCAGCGCTTCAAAACGTTATCAGGGAACGGGTCTGGGCCTCGCCCTGACCAAGCGCATTGCCGAAGCCCAGGGTGGAAGAGTCGGGGTCGAAAGCGTCCTGGGCGAGGGCAGCACGTTCTATGTGGTGTTGCCCTTTTCGAGTCAACCGCTGGTCGTGGCGGATAGTGGCGCAGACGCGCTCGATCGGCAATCCATGGAAGGCGTCGTCGACCAGCGCGAAGTCGGCGTCGTGAGTTGAGGAGAAATGGATAAGGAACGCATTCTGATCGTCGAAGACAACGCTGTAAACGCCAAGCTCTTCCGCTTGTTGCTGGCCAAGGCCGGCTTCGAGGTCCGTACCGCCGTTGACGCCAGGGACGCCATGGTGGTGTTGGCCGAGTTCAGTCCGAAGGTGATTCTGATGGACGTTCAGCTGCCCGGCATGGACGGTCTGGAGCTGACGCGTCGTCTCAAGGCGGACAGCCGCTACGCTTCCATCGTCGTTGTCGCCTTGACCGCATACGCGATGAAAGGCGATCGGGAGCGGGCTCTCGAGGCCGGCTGCGAAGGCTATATCGCCAAGCCCATCGACACGCGTGCCTTTGCCGGATCCGTCCGGGAATACATGCAGGCGGGATCCCGGGCGCCCGAAACTGCGGACAAGGGGCGTCGCCTGATCCTGATTGCCGATGATGATCCGTCGCAGCGCGCGTCTCTGGAGAGTCATCTGAAAGAGTTGGGCTTTGAGGTCATGGCGGCCAAAGACGGCGCCGAGGCCATCGAGATGATGCATACCCGTAGGCCGGATGTGGTCGTCAGCGATGTCCTGATGCCGCGTCTGGATGGCTTCCGTCTGGCGCAGTTCATCCGTCGCAAGCCCGGCCTGTCCACCGTGCCGGTCGTGCTGGTGACGTCCGGCGCGATTCGGCCGGATGATGAGGATATGGCGCGGGCCCTCGGCGCGAATTGCATTGTTGAGCGGACGGGCAATTTCGACAACGCCGTTCAGGCCATCAAATCGGCGCTGGTGGACGGACCGGCCACCGCGATCGGGGGCGATCACGAAGTCGTTCATGCCTTGCGCCGGCGTTTTGTGGAGGACGGATACCAGGCTACGCGACAGCTGCTCGATGGTTTTCCGGGAAGCGCTGGCGATGACGCGCAAAGGCTGGCGCACCGATGGGCGGGTACGAGCGGCACGCTTGGACTGCCCCAGTTGAGCGAGGCCGCGTTGGAACTGGAAAGGCTTCTGGCGGCGGGCAAACCGGATGCGGCCGCGCTGCACAGGAAACTGACCCAGTTGGAGAGTCTGTTTTCGGCCGCGCGAATCGAGCAGACGGGCGGGGTTTCCGACGCGGTTGCGTCATCCCTTTCCGGAAAGCGTTTTGCGGCGGTGGGCTTCGATCATGCCGACGTCGCGCGACTTGGGGAGACGCTTGAACAGGCGAACGCGGTCATGAGCGTGCGCTACGCGCCCTTTGATCCGGCCGAGGCCTGGGAGCAGCTGTACGACGGACTCATACTCAATGTCGGCGAACAGGCGGACTCGCTGTCTCTCGCCGCCCTCGTTGGAAGGGTTCATCGTCCCATGGTGGCGATCGGCTTCCCGGGCGCAACGCTGGACGCGGTTCTCGGCGCTCATCAGCACGAACACGACTTCCTGTTGCGGCCATGGAATTCAAGCGAACTCGTGTTGCGATGCTACACACTGTTTACACGCGCGGCGGGCAAGGAGCAAATGGCGGGCAATGGATTCGCCCGGAAACACGCCGTTGACGCCGGACGAGCCCTGGCCAACGTCCTGATCGGCGATGACGATCCGACGACGGTGGCTCTGGTGCGGATGGCCCTGCAGTCCTACAACATGGGATGCGAATCCGTTTCCAGCGGAGGGCAGGTCCTGGAAGCCGTAGCCGATTCCAGGCCGGATCTTGTGGTGCTCGATATCAATATGCCCCAGCTCAACGGGTTCGAAGTCCTGTCCGCGTTGAAAAACAAC
>DASUFH010000116.1:0-12221 GCA_036274645.1 Terriglobia bacterium | reverse complement strand
CGTGGCCGACGCGCCGATCGACGCAAAGACGGTCCTGCCGAATGGAAAAGGAATCGATGGACCGGCGCAGTTGCGCGATGGATTGTTCACGAGTGGGACGGGCGCCGATCAGTTTGCGCAGGCCCTCACGGAAAAACTGCTGATGTACGCGGTGGGACGCGAGCTTCAGTATTACGATATGCCGCAGGTCCGGGCGATAGTCCGTCGAGCGGCGAAAGACGATTACCGGTTGTCGGCCATCGTTGCGGGCGTCGTCCAGAGCGACGCGTTCCGTATGCAGGCGGTCAAGTGAAAACGACGCGGCGCGGCATTCGAATGATTGGGCGGTCATAGACCGCCCCTACCGGGGACCGGGAAAGCGATGTTCATCACAAAAAAACATTTCTCGCGACGAACGCTGCTGAAAGGCGCCGGCGTCAGCCTGGCTCTGCCGCTGCTGGACGCCATGATTCCGGCGGCAACAGCCATCTCGCAGACCGCGGCGGCGGCGGGCGCCCGAACGCGCATGGGATTCTTCTACATCCCGCACGGCGCGATCATGTGGAACACGACCCACGGCAAAGCGATGGATAAATGGACCCCCACCGGCGAGGGCGCCGCCTTCCAGCTGAGTCCAATCATGAAGCCGCTCGAACCGCACAAGGGCCAGGTGATCTCGATCGGAAACCTCCAGAACAAGGCAATGGAGGGCGGCGTTCATAGCCGCACGCCGGCCACGTGGCTGAGTTGCCTGCGTCCGGATGACAAGGCGTCGGGCGCAAAGATGTCCACCACGCTGGATCAGATCGCGTCGAAGCGGATCGGCCAGGGCACGACACTGCCGTCGCTGGAACTGGCGTCGGAAACGACGATCCAGTCGGCCGCGTGCGGCAACCAGCGCTGCTTTTACAGCTCCACGCTGTCGTTCCGCGACGCCACTTCCCCTCTGCCGATGGAATTCAACCCCAGGAAAGTCTTTATTCAACTTTTCGGCGAGGGCGATAACGCGGAAGAACGCGACGCAATCTCGAAGCTGAATCTCAGCCTGCTCGATCGCATCAGCGGACAGACGGCGGCGCTGAAGCGGGAACTCGACGCGGGAGATCGCGCGGCGCTGGACAGCTATCTTGAAAGCGTACGGGAAATCGAACGGCGGATTGAACAGGCGTCCGAGAAGGATCTCGGCGGAATCGATCTGCCGCCCGCCCCCATCGGGCCGCAGGACGCTTTTCCGGAACAGGTAAAACTGATGTTCGACCTGATTGCGCTGGCGTTCCAGGCGGATGTCACGCGGGTCGTGTCATTCATGATGGTGTCGGAGGGAACGAACCGTTCATATAACCACCTCGGCGTGTCGGATTCGTTCCATCCGGTATCGCACCATGCGAACGATCTCACGCGGATGGAAAAGCTCGTCAGGATCCAGACCTGGCACATGCAGCAGTTCGCGGACTTTGCCGGGAAACTGGCAAAGATCCCGGATGGCGAGGAAACGCTGCTCGATAGCGCCACATTCCTGTATGGGTCGAACATGTCGAACAGCGATCGGCACAACGGATATCCCCTGCCGACAATCCTGGTGGGCGGGAAGCTCGCCGGGGGAAAGCACATCGACATGCCGGCGAACACGCCGCTGGCGAATCTGCATTTGAGCCTGCTGAACCGGATCGGCATCGAGGAGAAAAGCTTTGGCGACAGCACCGGAACAATCGCAGGGGTCTGAATATGGGGACAGCCTCCGGACGCTCTCGCGGCGGGGCTTCCTGGCCGGAATGCTGGTTCTGCCGCGGCTCGCAATGGCGCAGTCCCGCGGCGACACGGTTTCCGTCATCAACGCCGGAACCAACGTTGTCTATCTGACCAACAGTTCCGGTCTGATCCTGCTGGTCGACACAGGGTCGCCGGAAAACGCTCCAGGTCTATTCAGAAACCTTCCCATCGGCGACAGCGACAGTCTGATCCGGATTCAGCCAATCAACCCGCTGACCGCCATCGAGACACGCGAGATCAACGCGGCGGGTCATGTCGTCATTGTTTTCAACACGCACTATCACGCCGACAACACCGGCTCGAATGAAGCGTTCGGCAAGGCCGGGGGCCGGATCCTGGCGCACGTGAACACGAAGCAGTGGATGTCGACGCCTTACTGGATTCCGGCGGAGGACCGCTATTCAACGCCCCGGCCAAAAGCGGCGCAGCCCACCGAGACCTTCTATACAACAGGTTCACTGAAGGCCGGCAGCGAGCAGATCGATTATGGTTACCTGATCGAGGCGCACACGAGCGGCGATATTTACGTCTTCTTCCGGAACGCCAACCTGCTCGCCGTCGGCGATGTCGCGTCGCCCGCGCGTGATCCCGAACTCGACTACTTCACCGGCGCGTGGATCGGTGGGCGCGTCGACGCAATGGACAGGCTGCTCAAGCTCGCGGATGACGAGACACGCATCGTGCCGGGATTCGGTCCGGTGATGACCCGCGCGCAGCTGAAAGCCGAGCGCGACATGATGTCCACCATCTACGACCGGACGGTTGATCGCGTCCGCGAGGCGGACACCCCCGAAGAAATGTTGAAAGCCGGCGTCCTCGACGGGCTGCCCCGGACGTTCAAAGATCCGGGGAAGTTCATCTATGACCTCCACAAGGGACTGTGGGCGCATCACAACAAGCTGAACCACAATGTCGTATAAGCGGATTGCCCTCCTGATCACGCTCACCCTGTCCGTGGTCACGCAGACTGCATCTGCGGAAAAGGACAGTCTGCTCGCGGACCGCATCGAAGCGGGCGATCGCAAGGCCGCGCTGGAACTGCTCAGCCAGACCATGGACGTGAACGCGGCGCAGGCGGATGGATCGACGCCGCTTCACTGGGCGGTTTACCGCGTATATGAAGACCTCGTCAAAACGTTGCTCGCGCGCGGCGCGAAAGCCGATGTCAGCAACACCTATGGTTCTTCCCCGTTGTCGGAAGCGGCGCGCGCCGCCAATATCCACATGGTTCGGATGCTGCTCGACGCGGGCGCCGACGCCAATCGCGCGAACCAGGACGGGCAGACGCCACTGATGCTGGCCGCGCGGACGGGCGTTGTTTCGGTTGCGGAAGCCCTCGTGAGTCACGGCGCCAACGTCAATGCCCGGGAGCAGTCACGCAAGCAGACGCCGCTGATGTGGGCCGCGGCGGAAGGCCATCCCGAGATGGTCGCGTTCCTGATCTCCAGGGGAGCGGAAGTCAATGCGCGCGCCGAAGCGAACGACTGGGGCAACCAGATGACTTCGGAGCCGCGCGTCCAGTACCGGCCGGCGGGAGGTCTCACGCCCCTGCTCTACGCGGCGCGGGGTGGATGCCGTCCGTGTATCGACGCGCTGCTTCAGGGCGGCGCGGATATCGACCGGCCGAATCCGGATGGCATGACGCCCCTGATGATGGCCATCGACAACGCGCATTACGAAGCCGCGAAAGATCTGCTGGATCGCGGCGCCAATCCGCACACCTGGGACTGGTGGGGCCGGACCCCCATCTACATCGCCATCAACATGCGGGCCGGGGCCGACAGCCGGCCCGGTCCGCGGCCGCCGGAGTCGATGGCGCTGATCCGGGCGCTGCTCGACCAAGGCGTCGATACCAATCACCAGCTCAACATGCTGCAGCCGAGCCGGAGCGGAAACAGCGGCCGGTTCAAGGATGATCTGCTCAACACCGGCGCGACCCCACTGCTGCGCGCGGCGCAGACGTTCGATAACGAGGTGGTCCAACTGCTGCTGGAGCACGGCGCTCTCGTCGACCTTCCCAATGCCATGGGTGTAACGCCCCTTATGGCCGCGGCGGGCATCGGCACACGTCCGGCAGAAAGCGTGCTGGGACCCGGACCGCCTCCGGATGTCGTGGAGCGCTCGATCGAGACGATGACGATATTGCTCGCGGCCGGAGCCGACGTCAATGCGCGGGTGACGGACACGACGAGTCTGACGGCAAGGATCGCGAGGCCCAGCACGATGACAAACCGGGAAGGACAGACGGCGCTGCGCTTTGCGTCCGAGATGGGCCGGACGGCCGTGGTGAATTTCCTGCGGGAGCATGGAGCGGATCCAAAGTAACGCCCCCTGCCCCTCTGTAGAGGCGGTCGATGACCGCCCGGCGTTTCAGGCTGAATATTTCCGTCCCGAAACGTCGGGCGGTCATAGACCGCCCCTACAAGCTGCGGGGACCAGCCTCCGCATGTCAGTTTCTCCACCTTTCTCACGCATTCCTGATTGAGACCGTGAGAAAGGAGTCCTCCCCGTGAAGATCATTATCAAAAGAAGCGCCTGATTCCCGCAATGAATCGTCTGCTGGCAACCCTGTTCCAGATCGAATCGAACCTGGACCGTCTGAAGGGGATCCTGCCGGCGTATGTGACCGACCCTGAAGACCGTAGCGGTAACCTTCGGACGTTCATGACACAGGGCGCCGAAGACTCCACCGATGCGGAAATCCGTGAGTCGATCTTTGCATTCCTGGAGATGATGGCGCTCCAGACAATGGGCATCATGAATGGCCAGATCTCACCGGAAGACCTCGAACAATTTGCAGATCGATTTCAGGACACGGAGAGCGCTTTACCGGACCAGCTGGAAATGGCCGCCGCCCTGTTGAACGAGCTTCGACCCAAGGTGCTTGCCGTGGGTCCCGAGCAGTTGAGCCGGATACGATTTCTGACCGGCCGGCTTTTCATCACACAAATCCATAAGGACCTGAACGAAGGCAAAGACGAACTGCGCGTGCCCGGTCTCCCGCCCTCGGCGGCTGTGTATCACACGGGAGACACGCAGTTCGGGCTCCGGCTCGCCTGGTTTGGGGATGAATTGAAGATTGTCGGGATCCTGATCGACTAAGTGATTGCGGCCGGCAATCCGGCCGTTATTTCCCGGCTTCCTTCTCGACGAGTATCTTCTGCAGGCCCTGCTCATTGGCGTATTCCCGATTGTCTTCGCAGATGTACTCGAGCAGTGTGTAGTTCGGCATGCGGCGATAGGCGAAGTTCACGGTCCAGGGCCTTTCCAGAACGGCGGGATCTTCAATGGTGACTTCGTCGCGCAGGAGTCCGTTGGCGCCGAGTGTGAAGCGTTCCGTGATGCGCATATCCTTCGAGTGCGGGACATTCTGGAAAAGCACATTTTCGCGCACACCGATCGTTTCCGCGACCAGGACGGCGCCTTCCCAGTGACCAACGGAATATCCGTAGAAACTCGGCTCCACATCGTCGATCGTCTTTTGCGGCCGGTCGAGCAGGATGCGCCGGACCTGCGTAAACGCTTCTTCAATGATGGTGACCTGTCCCCTGCTCTGCAGAATCTCGATGGGAAACGTCGCGCCCATCATGGCCGGCATGCCTTCGGGCAGACATGCCGTGGCGCGATCCGCCAGCGGCTGGCCTTTGGCCGACGCCTCGCGGATCGCCTGGGTTTTAGTCCGCCACTCCTGCAGATAGGGTGGTTTCAGGGGCGGCTGGCCCGCCCCGGGCGCGGAAGGATCGCGCGCCCGTTCCCACGATCCGGTGATATCGGGAACGCCGGAAGGGGACTGGGGCGCTTGAGCCGCTGCCCAGAACGCCGTGATCAAAAGACCGGCCATCGCCACGACGGAAGGCCGAGCGATCACTTCTGCTCCTGCTCCGGAGTCCGCCGGAAGGTGTTCCCGGCCGGCACGCCCAGTTCCCTGGTTTCCCCGGAGGGCAGGGTCACTTCGAGGAGCAGTCCGGCCGGCCCGCCGTCGAGCAACGGCGCCATGATGGCGGTAACCTTATCCCCGAACTTGATCATGTTGGATCGCCAGCCGATGCGTTGCATCATGTTGATGCTCGTTCCCTCCAGCGTGTAATGCTTTACGGCGCCGGCGGTGTCTTTCACGTCCATCTCGAGATACGCGTGAGGGTTCGTCCATTGGAATTTCGTCACGGTACCTTTGAGCGTCAGTGTCCGCGTGTGGTCGTAAACGGCGAACGAATGGTGCGCGAGAGCCGTGCCGGCTATCACCGACCCGATCAGGACCATCAAAGCGCCTGCGCGAAGCGCGAGCGACCGGCAGATCATCGACATGGCCGTTTCTCCGTTTTGGGGGTGTTCTGAAGGCGCTGATCCTATCCGTGGCGCGAAGGAAAAGCAACATTTCCGCCTTACTTTTCTCATGTCCTGTGCCTAAACTCGGCCCTATGTCACGCTCATTCAGCTTCATCACTCTTATTGTTGTGGTCGCTGCGGGCGGCTACCTCTACTCCCGCCAGGCGCTCCCGATTCCGGGATTTGCCACTAACGCGAAGACCACCGTGGATCTCATCGGCGTACGGAACGATCTGCTGGCTCTGGCGCAGGCTGAAAAGAGGTTCTTTGCGGTCAAGTTCCGCTTTGCGGGTACGCTCGAGGAACTCCGGGACGAGACCGGCATTTTCATTCCCAGCCGCCCGGAATACAAGTACACGACCCAGGCGGACGAGAATACGTTTCGTATTACGGCCACATACTCCGGCGACGATCCCGCCGCTCCGCGAAAGCTGACCATCGACGAAAAGATGAATCTGCGGGAATAGATGCCCGCAAAGCGGTACGCCGATCATCCACGGTACGGAAACAAACCCCGGATCACCGGCCTGAATCCCGAGCCCGGGGCTCCGGGGATTCATCTTCACTGGAACGCCACCAGCATCGACGAGATCAAGCGGAACTTCGAGGCCGTTCTCGGACGTCCGTGGCCCTACGGCGACCTGGCGACCTACGCGAGGCCGGCCCACCGCATTTCCAACACCGCGGTCGCGGCCGATCTCGGCCGGCAATCGAAGGCGACGGTCGCGGTGACGCACTATTTCGACATCGAACGCGGGTGCCGGGATTGCGGCGAGCCATTCATCTTCTTTGCCGAAGAGCAGAAGCACTGGTACGAAGAACTGGGTTTCGGACTCGACTCGGACTGCGTGCGCTGCGTCGCCTGCCGAAAACGGCAGCAGGGCGAAGCGCGCCGGCGGCAGCGTTACGAAGAGCTCTTTCGCGAACCCCACCGGACGGAGAAACAGACACTCGAGATGATCGAGCTCTTTCTCGCGCTGACCGAATCCGGCGCGTTCGGCCGGCGGCGGTCCAGCCGGATCCGCGCGCTCCTGAACATCCTCAAGCGCAGCGCGGACGCGGAAATCCAGTCGAGCCTGCCCGAACTCTCCGCGCGCGTTAACGCGCTGGAGGACGACTAAAAGGAAAACCACGATTGAGCCATCCGCTCCGCGGGTGTATCTTCAGCAGTCGATTTTCAATTCACCGGTAAGGAGTGGACGATGAAACGAACTTCATGGCTCGCAATAATTGCGCTGGGCGTCGCGCTCGCTCTCGGAACGTGGGGTTCCGCGACCCTGGCTCAACGCGGCGGCGGGGCCCAACGGGGCGGTGGAGCGGCCCGCGGTGGCGGCCTCGGCCAGCGTGGCGGAGGACCGGCCGCGCCAGCCAGTCTTCCGGACAAACCGACGGCGGTAGCGCTTCCAACGGTGTCCGCGGAAATCACCGGACCGGGCAAGATCTACGATTCCGCAACTTCACTCCCGCCGGGACGCGATCTCGCCCACTACAAGTACGAAGCGCGCGAGTACTTCATCAGCGGGACGGCGAGCGGGAAGCCGTACAGCACGCGGATCGTCGTGCGCAAGCCGGCCAGCGGCAAATTCAGCGGTCTGGCCATGGTGGAAGCCATGCATCCGAGCGGCGCGGCGCACATGTTCGAATTCACGTCGGACTATGCGATGTCGTCGAATCACATGGCGGTTGAAGTGGTCACCAACCTGACGGAACTCCTCGCGCAAAACCAGGAACGGTACAAGAACCTGAGCGTCGCGAACGATCAGGTTTCGGAGATTCTGGCTCAGGTCGGAGCGCTCGTGAAATCGAAGAAGGCGGGAACCCCCTTCGCCAGCGTCACGCCACGCAAGATGGCGCTGGCCGGAACATCGGCGACCGCGCGAATTCTCATCCAGTACCTGCCATCGCACATGGTTCTCCGCACGCCGGACATGCAGCGGATCTATGACGGCTTTCTGGCCATGTCGATTGCGGACACGATCATGCCCGTGGACGTGCCCCTGATTCATGTTCCAACCATGACGGAGTTCGTGCGCGGCGGTAACGTCAGTGAACGTCCCGATGGCGACGCGGCCGGCGATCAGTTCCGTCTCTATCAGTTCGCCGGGATGGCGCATGTGGACAGCCGCGATAGCGTCCGGTTCAAGCCCGATCCATGCCGGTATCCGTCGAGCCGGTTCCCCGTTCAGGTCTATATGTCGGTCGCGCTGGACAATCTTTACAACTGGATCGACAAGGGCAAACCCGCGCCGCGCGCGGCGCGGATCACGCTGGATCGCGACACGGCCAATGACGGTTCCCCGATGGCGCTCGACGCCAACGGAAACGCGAAGGGCGGCATCCGCAATCCCTACGTCGACGTCGCGGTTTCGCAGTACGGCGTCGCCAACGAGGCGGCAAATCCGCCGGTTCCGAATCCGAGCCCATGGATCGCGGCGCACGGGGCAAACGCGCCCAATCAGATGTGCGGACTGGCGGGCTTTGAACTGCCGTTTTCGAAACAGCAGTTGAAGAAGCTTTACGGGACGCCACAGGCGTATCAGGAACTCGTGAAAAAGAGCGTGATGGACGCCGAAAAAGCAGGGTGGTCTCTGCCGGTGTATCGCGACTTCATTCTGGCGGACGCGGCGAAAGTGACCTTCTGATCGCGCCTCCGAAAGATTTCCTGTCCGCTATAGGGGTGGTCTCCCAAGAGACTACAGTGTCGTTTCTCTTGCGATGCGCCCCAACCGGAAATCCCGACGGCTCCCGGTGTACGGCCAGCGGATTTCTCCGGACGCAGTATGACTGCCGCGGTCGATGCGCAGGGCAACATCTACATCGCCGAAAATGGGCGCGTCCGAAAGCGTGGGGCCGACGGTTTTTCGGTTCATGTGGCCGGATCCCGCACGACGGGATTCAGCGGCGATGGAGGGCCGGCCACTTCCGCGGAACTTGGGGCCTCCGTCAGCCTTGCCGTTGATCGCGTCGGCAACCTCTATATCGCGGATCATCAGTATCTCCGCATCCGCAAGGTGGACGTGGACGGCATCATCCAGACGATCGCCGGGAACGGGACTTCCGGAACCGGTGGCGACGGAGGGCCGGCCACGGCAGCGCAGTTCTCCAGCCTTGGCGAAATCGCCGTGGATTCCGCGGAGAACCTGTACGTCGCCGATCCGTTGAGCCACCGCGTCCGCCGGATCACGCCGAATGGAACCATCGATACATTTGCCGGGAACGGCCTGACCGGATTCAGCGCCGATCGCGGACCCGCTACCGCCGCGCGCGTACAGGCCCCCGAGCACCTTGCCGTGGACGCCGCGGGAAACCTCTACATCGCGAACACGACGTACGGGCGCATTCACAAAGTGACATCCACGGGAACAATCCTGACGGTCGCCGGCAACGGGAAAACGGGATTCAGCGGTGACGGGCGCCCGGCCACGGAAGCGCAACTGAATCATCCGACGGGTATCGCGGTAGACGGAGACGGCAACCTTTACATCGCCGATTCGGGTAACTACAGAATCCGAAAAGTCAGTCCCGATGGAATCATTCGCACGGTCGCGGGATCGGGAACCAATGGCCAGACGGGCGATGGAGGTCCGGCCCTGTCCGCGTCCCTCGGTCCGTTGGGCGAACTCTCCCTCGATGGCGCCGGAAATGTCTTTGCGACTGAATTCGGGAAGGGAATGCGACTTCGGAAGATCACGCCCCAGGGAACGATAGAGAATGAACTCTCGATCGCGTCCGTCAGCCCACCAAAGCCGGTTTCAAGTCCAAATCCGGCCTACTCCGACCTGGCGCGAATGGCACACTACGAAGGCCGGATATTAATGACGGTTGTGGTCGACCAGAATGGGCGGCCCGAAATCCTCCACACCATGGGAGGCCCTTACGGCCTCGACGACAACGCCACCCAGACAATTCAACAATGGACATTTCGGCCGGGACTTGAAGACGCCAATCCTGTCCCAGTCAGAGTGGCGATGGAAGTTACGTTCCGGCTGCTCAAGTAACCGTTTAGTTCCGCCCGCGGCCCTGCACGTAAAAGACGTCGCTCTGAATGTTCGCGATCGTCGTGTTGCGTTTAATGATGTCGGAGAGGCGCATGGCCCGAACCTGCTTCAGCTCCTCGCTCGACAGGTACCGCGTGTAGAAAAACCGGTCCCCGCAACGGCTACGTTCGAACTGGTCCATCAGGATGGCGCGGAGGGTTTCCCCTACGATCATTCCGGGCATATCCCGTTCGACGAGCAACCCCACGAACAAATCGATGTCGCCTGCGTCGTTGTTGTAAAGGCGCGCAAGTTTGGCAGCCAGGTTCCGATCGTACGTAATCTGGGAGAAGTCTTTCGGCGGCAAACCGAATTCAGCGCGCGCGGTATTGAAATCGGGCAGGCCGTGATCCCGTCCGCGCTGGATGTTCAGCGAAATCAGATCGAGGCCTCCGGCGCCGGGAGGACCGAACAGGAAGTTCCGGACGTCGTCGATGACACGATTGTCGAGTTCCTGGGACTTCTGCGCGGCCAGACCCCGCAGAATCGGCTCGATGCCTTCGGCCTCAAGAACAGGCGGAGCGCCTCTGAAAAACACGTCCCGCAACTGCAGCGGACCGCCGGGCAACGAGTTTCCATTCTCATCGAGATGCTGGATCTCCGGACTGAGCAACGTGTGTCCCAGCCGGTAGGCGGCGGTGGAAAACACCTGAGCGATCCCCGCGTTGACTTCAGGATCGTAGCCGCGATCCTGCCGGAGGGCGTTTTTGCCGAGGAGCGCGGGAATGAATTCCTCGTAGGTGATGGCCTGGATCTCGGCGATCACCATCCGGCGAGCGCGCTGATAGATCGCGTCATCGTCGAGTCCGGGGTTCGCGGCCGCGATACGGGACGCCTGATAGTTGTGCTCGCGAACGAACAACGTGTGCATGGCGGCCAGCGTCGGCTGTTCGTTCGCGCGAACATCGCCCGCGACAAAGAGCAGTGTGGAGTTGTCGGGCTGTTCCGGCGTTCCCACATTGAAGACCGTGCCGTCGTTGTACGGCAGCAGATCGCCGACGGACGTCGTGGTGACTTTGAGACGGCCGCCCTGGCGCGTCCGCAACCACCCGGGCCGATCGGTATCCGTGCCGACATTCACGCCATAAACATTGCTGCCGTCGATGTAGGCGGTAATCTGATTGATCTGCTGCCGCGGGGTCACACCGCCCGTGAGTGGATCGAACACGGAACGCGAGAAAAGAATCACCTGGGTTCCGGTGTTGAACGGATCAAAGAACGGATCGCCGGATGGAACGGGAATCGGAACGGGCTCATTCTCGCCGGGCGTCAGACCGACATCGTGATCGAGAAACTGCCCCCACGTCCAGATGTAGTCACTATGACCGACTGAGCTGAAGATGAGTCCGGTTTGATTGAACAGCGCATTGCTGATCGCCCGCGGGCTGGGCCGGGAAGCGCCGGCCAGTGACGAAATGCCGTCGCCATAATGCGCGCCGCTCGGACCGCGCAGCAGCTGGACGCCGGCGGAGCCCCACTCCATATGATCCACATTGTTGCCCTTTCCGTCGATCGGGCGATAACCGAGCGTCTCGGCCAGCGCGCTGACGGACAAATACGACAGGGCGGCGATGGCCAGGAATACAAAAACGCGTCGTTCCATTCGCGTCAGGACACTGTCAGAGGAGCGGGTCTTCATCGGGGTTTCCTCTTGAATTCAGCGCGCCGGCGCGGTCCTGCCACCGAGCGCATCGGGATTTGCCCTTATATCATCCCAAGACGCATCTGCAAATGGCGCCTGTCGAGGAGAAATTCAACTGGAAGAACTGCGCTCCATGTGGGTTCGTTAAATCGTTGAAAGGAGACGAGCGATACGCCAATGGCCCCCGCCTGCCTGTACCTGCCTGTAGGGGCGGTCTATGACGGCCCGAGAGATTTCCACGCCGAAACGTCGGGCGGTCATAGACCGCCCCTGGAGTTTGGACATTTGGGAGACTCTAGACGCTGGCGTATTCGCCGCCTTGGCGGGGTGGCCGCGCCATGAAAGAATCAGTCCCGTTCCTTTAATAGGCGCGGACGGGGCGGTTCGATAAACATCCGAATGAGACTTCCGCAAATACGACAGAATCTATAAGGTAGTTCCACGAACCGCCCCGTCTGCGGCCATTA
>DASUFH010000115.1:0-10224 GCA_036274645.1 Terriglobia bacterium | reverse complement strand
GGCGCCTTACTCGTGTGTTTTCTGGCTCTCGCCTTTCGCGCCGCTGTGTCCACGGGCGGGAAGCGCACGGTTTACTTCTTACTGACGATTCCCGTATGCATCACCATTTACTTCACGGACACGCGGTCCATCTGGCTGGCGTTCGCATTCGTCCTGGCTCTCCTGGCCGTCACCCGATCCAGCATGCGCGCCACCGCGGTGCGCGTCATCGCCCTGGCCGCCCTCCTCTTCATCAGTGGCGTGGGGAGCAAATTCTCATTCTTCGAACAGACGCTTTTTGGCAGACGATCCGAAACCGTGGACTATCGATTTGTGAACATGGATACCGCAATCAACATGTTCGCCGACAATCCGGTTTTCGGAATCGGCTACGGCAATTTCACGCGGCAATGGCGGCGGTACTTCGTCGACAAATACGACACAGTTCCGGATCTGACGGATGGAAATCACAGCACTCTGTTCGGGATTCTCGCTGAACTGGGCGCCATCGGGATTGTGCTGTATTCCGCAATTCTCCTGGGCGGGCTCAAGGCGGTCGTGACGCTCCTGCGTTCGCTCCGGGACGAGAACCGGAGCTTTGAGAAACGGTTTGTCCTCGTCACGCTCGGAATCTGGATCAGCTTCCTCGTGATCGGAGTCACTTCCGACCTGCGATTCCACCAGCTTCTCAACGTGGTCCTCTTTCTCTTCCTGGGACTGGTAACCAGTATCGCTACCGCGTTCCAACAACCATCCAGGAGGCCGGAGCCAACCGAGCCGTAAAGAATATGGCCACTCCAGTATCGTCCCGGCCCTCGGAAACAGCGGTATTAACCGAAACGCGGCGCTTCGGTATCGAACGCCTGCCGTTTTTCTACTGGGGCGCATGGAGCGTGAGCTGCGGCCTGTTCATCTACGGGCTGGCGATCGCTCTGTCGATCACACGGCTGCTGCTGATTCAACGCGGTCTGTTTGTCGACTCGATTGCGCGCCTGTTGTGGATCAGCGGCTTTCCCACGACCGTCGGCGTCGCCCTGATCGCGCTGGATCTTGCGTTGATGCTTCCGGCCAAGCGGCGGCTGGCCAGAAGAACGCTGGTCGATCTGGAACAGCCCGCTTCCATCACGGTCACGCTTACCGCGTACAACGACGAGGAGAGCATCGGCGCCGCGGTGCGCGACTTTGTCGCGCATCCGCGCGTGCGCCGCGTCATCGTGGTCGACAACAACAGTTCGGATGCGACCGCCGAGCGAGCCCGGGAGGCCGGCGCCATTGTTCATGTCGAGCCGGCGCCGGGATACGGCTCCTGCGTCTATCGCTGCCTGAGCGAGGGTGTGAAGTTCGAAGACACGAACCTGGTCGCTCTTTGCGAGGGCGACATGACGTTCCGCGCCGCCGATCTCGACAAGTTTCTCGCTTATCAGCCGCACGCCGAAATCGTCAACGGAACGCGCATCGTGGAACAGTTGCGTCATTACGACACGCAGCTGAGCACATTCATGTACTACGGCAATTTTGTGGTGGGCAAGATGCTGGAGGTCAAACACCTCGGCAAAGGCACATTCACGGACGTGGGGACGACCTACAAAGTCATACGCCGCGATTGTCTGCCCGGCCTGCTGCGGCACATGGATCCGCGCGTCAATCTGGAATTCAACGCGCACTTCCTCGATCGCGCCCTCGAACACGGCTACACCATGGTCGAATGTCCGATTACGTTTCATCCCCGCGTCGGAAAAAGCAAAGGCGGCAACGTGAACAATCTGCGCGCGCTCAAGGTGGGGATGCGCATGATCCTCGGGCTCTCCTTCGGATGGCGGACTCCGCTGTTCCATTAATGTCCCTGGACCGCTATCACCAGACGCGGCTCACGTTTGATCCGCGGCGGGAAACACTGTGGCGTTGCCTGTGGAGATACCACTTCCACCGCTACGTCCGTTCGTCGGACTGCGTGCTCGAACTCGGAAGCGGTTACGGCCATTTCATCAACAATGTCGCATCCCGGCGTCGAATCGCCGTGGACATCTGGCCCGGGTTTCTGGAATACCTGGCGCCGGGCGTCGAAGGGCACGTGGGCGAAGCAACCGACCTGGACTTCGTCGAAGACGGTTCGGTCGACTTCGCTTTTGCCAGCAACCTGATCGAGCACCTTGCGCAGAAGGATTTTGCCAGGCTGCTGGATCAACTGAAACGAAAGCTCAGCCGTACGGGCAGGATAGCGCTCCTGCAGCCGAACTTCCGGTACGCCTTCCGGGAATACTTTGACGATTACACCCATGTCTCGGTCTATTCACACGTCAGCCTTTGTGACTTTCTGCGCGCCCAGGGTTTCGAGATTGTGGAGTGCATTCCGCGCTTTCTCCCGCTGACCATCAAGAGCCGATTCCGGGTCTGGCCGATATTGATCTGGCTGAGCCTAAGGGCGCCGATCCGGCCTCTGGACAAGCAGATGCTGGTCGTGGCGCGACTGCCGGAGTTGACGAGCTAACCTGAATCAACTTTCATGAGTGTCAAGAAGACCATCCTTGTGTTGTTTGCGCTGGCGGTCGCGGCGCGACTGGCCGCGCTCGTGGCAACGTTTCCGGGCAACGAAAACGTCACCTATTACGATGATGCGAAGATCGCCCTGAATCTGGTTCGAGGCCAGGGATACTCCATCGACTACGACTATCGAAACTGGCTGTTCTACGAGATGTTCATGAAGCATGAGCGTCTGCAGAACCCGATTGTCGAAGGGGTCAAGCCCACGGCCTCCAAGCAGCCCGCGTATCCGCTATTGCTGGCTCTGCTGTTTGTGATGTTCGGCGCCGGAAACTTTCTCGCAGTATTTCTTTTGCACGCCGCGCTCGCGGGAGGTACCGCCATTCTGCTGTATATCAGCCTTCGGCGGATTTCCCCTCTCACCGGCCTCCTGGGCGGACTATCGATGGCTCTTTATCCACCCTTTGTTGTCCACTCCGTGACAAAACCGGAGTCGACAACACTCCTGTTGTTTCTCGTATCGCTGTTCTTCGTCTGCTTCCTGCGGCTTGTAGAGCGCGCCTCCATTCGGCGATGGCTGATCCTCGGCGCGTTGAGCGCGGCGCTGGCTCTGACGGAACCGGTGACATTGCCGTTCGCGTTGCTCTCCCTGCTGTATGCGGCCTACCTGACCTGGCCGGCGCGGGCCGCCCGATCGGGGCTCGTCCTGAGTGGCCTCGTTTTCGCGATTCTGCTTTCTCCCTGGCTGATCAGAAACTACGTTGTGTTCGATCGGTTTCCCGTCATGAAGAGCGTGGTCGGAGTGGTCTTCAACTGGGGCCTGGAACGTTCAGGCCACGGCACATGGATTTCGGACCAGCGCCTGGCGGAACTGGAGTACGCGGGCCGCGCAAGCAGCGAACTGGAGGAAGACGAAGCGATACGGCGCGAACTGCAGACGCTGTTTCCGAGTCACTGGAAGGAGTACGTTCTCGTTAATCTGCCGCTGAACTTCCGGCATTTCTGGTGGGAAGTGGCGCGTTACTCCGATGACACGTCGCTCACCTTCTCGCTGGGCAGAAAGCTGCCCTACGTCTTCATTCTCATTCTCGCCCTTCCGGCCTTGATTCCCTGGCGGCGAGGACTCTCGCAACCACCCGGCCGGGCGCCCGAAGCGGAGTCGCGGATTCGCGCGCTGGCCCTGATCCTGATGGCCACGCTGACAATTGTCTACACCGTCTTCGGCGCGTACATGTCGCGATATCGATTCCCGGCGGAACTGGCTCTCCTCGCGCTCGCCTCTCATACCATGGCGCGCGTGGCGACGCGCCTGATGGAAAAGCTTCCTGCGGATTTTCCCGGAAAGCTGCTTCTTTCCCAGGAAAGGGGACAATAGACCAATGCCCAAATCCGCGCTGCGACGCGTATCCAATCGAATACTGCATCTGCTGGCCCGTTTCCTGCCGGGCGCGCGATCCGTTCGTCCCTTTCTCCACAGGCTGCGGGGAGTGCGTATCCATGGTTCCGTCTTCATCGGCGACGACGTGTATCTGGAAAACGAATATCCCGAAAACGTCGAGATCGGCGACGGCGCAATCATCAGCGTCCGGAGCACGCTCGTGGCGCATACGCGGGGAGTCGGCCGGATCGTGATCGAGAAGAACGCGTTCGTTGGCGCCAACTCCGTCATCGCAGTCACTCCCGGAAGAACGTTGACTGTGGGAGAAGGGTCGGTGCTCGGCGTTGCCTGCGTCGTCACTTCCGACATTCCTCCGTTCATGTTCTACGGTGGCGACAAAGCAAAGCCCATTGCCCGGGTCACGACTCCCTTCACTCTCGGCACGAGTTATGAGTCGTTCGTTCGCGGGCTGGCTCCTGTCGCCCGGAAAACGGAATCCTGATCTTTCCCGCCATTGGCTTTACGGTCCTCCGGCCAGGCAATATATCCGCTGTGGTCCTTCCGGCTTGAGCGGCCCCTGCCCAGATCCACCAGGTTATAAAATGCGGCGCGCAGCGGCATCGACAGTCTCAGCGGCAACGATTCATCACGGCCGGACTCCGTGGCTCAGCGCAGGAGTTCGTTCCCGAACGGAACAGATCCTGGTCGTGTCGCTTCTGGCGATCATGGCCGCCGTTTGTCTTCAGGTTGTGCGGAATGAGTCCGTCACGTTCGATGAACGGGCGCACATTCCGGCGGGCTTGAGTTATCTCCAGCAGCGCGACGGACGGCTCAACATTGAACATCCGCCATTGATCAAGATGCTGGCGGCCCTTCCGCTGGCCTTTGACGGCGTTCGCCTTCCCTACGATGAATCATCGTGGGAAGCTCACCAGGACTTCGATTTCGGAGACGCGAGCATACGTTCATGGGGAGACGGCGCAGCCGGAAACATCCTTCTCGCCCGCATCCCCATGATCCTTCTGACCGCAGCGCTGGCTGTCCAGGTCTTCTTCATGGCTCGCCGGCTTGGAGGCCGCGCGGGCGGCTTTCTTTCACTTCTGGTCTTCATCACGGCGCCGTTCTTTCTGGCCTACGGCCCCCTCGTCCTCACCGACATCGGAGTGGCGTTCTTTGCGCTTCAGACGGTATGGACCTTCGCTTCCCTCTGGCAGTCGCCAACCCCCGCGCGCTCGGCTCTGCTGGCGCTGAGCCTGGCCGGCGCTCTTTTGTCGAAATACTCATCCGGACTGATCATCCCGATCTGCATCGGGCTGGCGTTGTTCTACTGGAAACGCTCACCCGGATCGGCCCATACCCGAAGAGCCGCGCTGCTGAGCCTGGGCGCGCTTGTTTCGGCTGCGGTGATCGTCTACGCGGTGTGCGCGATCGCCTACTGGAACACCGACACCGTATCGCTGCTGCATTTCAAATATGCGAAGCGACCCATCAATGCGGTGCGCATTGCCGCCGATGTGCTCGGCGGTCATCCGTGGCTGGAGAGATTGAGTTTCCCACCCATCCTGTATTTTCTCGGCGTGGGAGCTACCCTGCGCGGCATGTCGCGAGCGACATATCTGCTGGGAAAGATCTACGACGGTGGCACGTGGACTTACTTTCCGGCGTTGTTCGGGTTCAAGATGACGCCGGGTTTTCTTTGCCTGGTCATTCTGCTGCTCGCCGTGATGGTCTGGAATGTCGCGATAACGTCCGCTCCCACCCGGCGGAAGACATGGGGCGACTCGGGGCAGAAGCCGAATCATGACGCCGGCTATCATGCGAAGGCGCTGATTGCGCTCTGCGTGACGTTTGGAGTCGCGGCGATAGCGTCGCCGCTCAACATCGGAATCCGCCACATCTCGATCCCGATCGCATCCCTGACGATTCTCGTCGGGTTGGTCCCGGCGGCGATCGCCTCGCTGCCTCACCACCGCATGAGATTGGCGCTCAACGGAATCGCGGTAGCCGCTGTCGCCAGTTGCGTATGGTCGTCCGCGGTGACTTATCCGCACTACCTCAGCTATTTCAATTTTCTGGCCGGCGATAGACCCAAGTTCGAGATCGCCGTGGACTCCAACCTGGACTGGGGACAGACGCTGATCCCCCTGCGCAATTTCATGGCATCGCATGGAGTAAATGACATTTTCATCGATTCAAGCGGCTCGACGCCCGATGTCTACGTTCCCGGGGCGCGCGCGTTCAACTGCGAGCGCGGTGTGCCGGATTCAGCTGAGTGGGTGGCTGTCGGCGCCAGCCGCTTCTTCAGCGAACCGGATCTGTCGTTCGATTCGGCGAAACCGGTCGGCCACTGTCTTGACCTGTTCAACCATGCGTCGTGGTCTGAAGCGGGAGGAGCGCTGTATATCTTCCACATTCCATCAAAGAGCAGCGGCGCCGATCGACTGCCGCCCAACCGCCAGGCCCGGACGGACAGTGTGGACGTCCTTTCGTCCGGCAAGGTTTCCCGATGAAGCGCGATTCTTCCGCACGGCCCCTCATATCCATAGTGATCCCGGCCTATAACGAGGAGAAGCGTCTGGCCAGGACGATTCGAGAGACGATGGCATGGAGCCGGAACAACCTCGAGGACTGTGAAATCCTTGTCGTCGATGACGGGAGTTCCGATCAGACACTGGCCATCGCGCGGAGTTTCCTGAATGAAGATGTTTGCCTGCGGGCGCTGGCCTGCCCGCATCGGGGCAAGGGTGGAGCGGTACGCTCCGGCATGCTGGCGGCCGAAGGCAGGTATGTGCTCTTCATGGACGCGGACGGCGCCACGCCGCTGAGCGAAACCGACCGGCTTCTTGCCGCGCTTCAGAACGGGTACGACGTCGCCGTGGGATCGCGGGTGACAAACGACGCCGACACGATCGTGAAGAGTTCCGTGGCCCGAAAGGGAGTCCGGCAGGCTTTCATTTCTCTGGTACATCTGCTGGCTTCCAGCGGCGTCCGGGACACGCAATGCGGCTTCAAGATGTTCCGGCGCGAAGTGGTCCGGCCCATTTTTTCCCGGCAGTCCGTTGATGGGTTCGCGTTCGATGTGGAGATTCTGCTGATCGCCAGGAAACTACGGTTGTCCATTGCCGAAGTCGGCGTCAACTGGACCGCCCAGCCGGGCTCGACAGTGAATCTGCTGACGGACTCGTTCCGCATGTTACGCGACATTATTCGCATCCGATGGGTCCATCGCAACACGCGGAGCGCCGGACAGGTGGAACTGGAAACGGAATAGAGCGAATGAATCGACCCGCGTCTTCAGTCACGACCCCATCCGGGAACGCCAGGGAAGTATCGGCGCCCATGCCGCGATCGCGAGATGTGTCAAACAGGCAGGCGTCGTCCTTGCCCGGACGGCGCATATACGTTGCGCTTCTGCTGCTCCTTCTCTCTGTCAATGCGGCCGCCTTCTGGTATGACTCGATTGCAAAGGCCGCTGCGCCTTACCAACTGGACTACGGGGAAGGAATTGTCCTTTACCAGGCCACGAAGATCGGCCAGCTGGACGAAGCCTATAAGACGATCGACGAGTATCCGTTCATCGTTTTTCATTATCCCCCTCTGTATCACGCCGCGACCCGCCTGACCGGCGCGTTCGGCGCAAGCCTGTTGATGGCAGGACGCCTGGTGTCGATGGCGTCGGGGTTCCTGATTCAGGTCATCATCGGACTGCTCGTTTTTCTTTCCTGCCCGCGAAAACTCAAGCCTGGACCGCGGATCGCCGCGGCGATTTTTGCGGGTTTGTCGGTGAGCCTGCTGGATGCGATGCGTTGGACGCGGTTTGCGCGCGTGGACATGCTGGCGCTGTTGCTGTCGTTTGCCGGAGTCGCGCTGTTCGCCATCAGTTCCAGAAGGAAGGTCGGTCAATACCTCGCATTCGCTCTTCTGGTCGCCGCGCTGTTCACCAAGCAGACCATGCTGGCGGCGCCATTGACCTGTATTACCGTCGCGCTGATCGCAGATTGGAAACGGGCGGCGCGTCTCTGTCTCTTTGCGACCGTTCTTGGCTCGACGGTCCTTCTGGGCCTGGCCTGGGCAACCCATGGGCAGGTCCTCAAACACCTTTTTCTTTACAATCAGAACTCCTTCACGCTCCTGCGCCTGTTGCACGGCATTTCCGACAACTTCAAGACCATTGTGCCCCTCGTCGCGCTGGCGGCGACCGCCGCATTTTCGATCCTTGTCGACGCGTTGAAGACACCGCGAGGGAAACGGCTCCAGCGCGTCAGAGCGTGGCTGGAACACAGCCCGTACCGGCGTTCGATCACGGTATGTTCCATATTGTTGTTCTACGCGATCACCGTCTCGCTGACGTACGGGAAGACCGGTTCAAACTACAACTATTTCCTGGAATGGAACATGATCTCCTGCGCCCTGGCCGGCCTTGTGCTTTATCGGGCGTTGGCGTCCTGGCGGGCTCTTCGCTTCTGGTCTCCGGGACCGGTTCTACTTCTGCTCACCCCGATCCTGTTCGGACTCGAGGGTGTGCCGACCAGCGCCGTACGACTTCTTCCCCAGCTTGACCGCCAGTCCATTGCGGAAAACGCGGAGCGACTTGCCAGTCACGAAGCGGCTCTCAAACTGGTTCAGGAAACCAGCGGGCCTGTCTATTCAGAGGACATGTTGCTCCTGGTCGAGGCAGGCAAAGAGGTACCCGCCGAACCCTCGATTGTTACTGAGCTGGCCGGGAAGGGTTTCTGGAACGAAAACCTCCTCATATCCATGATTGACGGTCATCGCTTTCCGCTGATCATCGTGGAAGACCTGTCGAACCGGCAGAGATTCACGACCGCCGTGGCCGGCGCCATAACGCGCGCTTACGCGCCGACGAAGAAAATCGGAATCTATCAGGTACTCGAGCCCAGAGATCAATAGTGGCGAGATCCGGGGAAACTCTTCGCCATGGAGTTATGGAATGGACGGGGAAATTCCTATTCGGTTGCTTCGCGAAATCCGAACCTACCGGGCGGTCATAGACCGCCCCTGCAAGGGGACATGACCCGAAGATACAATCGTCGGATGTCGCGGACCAGAATCGCGGACTGATTCACACACTGGGAAACACGAACTTTGTTGCCTGCAACGATCGCCACTTACGGCCCTGAATCCAACGCCGACCGGCGCGTCCAGTCCATTTGTGACTTCTTCGGCGTCACGTTTGAAGTGCGGCAACTGGACCGGCAAACGCTCACCAATCAAGCGCCTCACTGTCTGATGCTCGGCGCGCGGACGCTGAGCCGTCTGTACAAGGCCGGCGCGTCCGAAGCGAGCCGCATCACGGAAACTCTCCGCCGGGTTCCGTACCTGTTTGTGTACGGAATCACCGATGAAGATGAGGCCATTGACGGAGTTCGCTCACTGACGGCAGGATTGGTGACACGGTCAATCCAATGCGAACGAGCCGGCCAATCGTATGCGGTCCATCCGGGGCATCGCAGTATCACGGAGGAATTCACCGGACTGACGTGTGGCCCCGCAGACACCGATCCTGTCTTCGGTCTGGTCACCGACTCGGCGGGGGATAATTTCGTTCCTTTGATTACCGTCGGAGGATTGCCGTTCTTCTCGCTCCTGAAGAACGAAGTGAGTTCTCTTTTCCTTCTGTGCGGGGACTCGATGACGGATATTCACGCGCCGACCGACGGCGTGCTCTCCGCGCGAAGGTGCTTCTCCGGACTCATCCCTGTGGCGATGTTTCTGCGCAACGTCTTCGGCAATCAGATCTGGCACAGCTCGAAGCGTTACGCCAGCCTGGTCATCGACGACCCGCTCCTGAGGCGCTCGTACGGATTCCTGAGCTATGCCCGGCTGCTCGAGGAAATGGACCGCTCGTCTTTTGCCTCCACCATCGCGTTCATTCCCTGGAACTATCGGCGCACACAATCGAGTATCGCCGGACTGATTCGGGAGCGTTCCGACAGGTTCGGGATATGCGTTCATGGTTGTGACCACACTGGCGGCGAGTTCGCCGGCGCGGACCCGGCGGACTTGAACTGGCGGGCGCGCCTGGCTATCGACCGCATGACGAAACACCAGGCCCTTACGGGCATCCCCTGCGCGCCGGTCATGGTCTTTCCACAGGGGAAATTTTCGACGGTCGCGATGGAAGCGCTGAAGCGAAACAATTACGAAGCGGCGCTGAACTCCACGGCGATTCCGGTCGATCAACCGCGTTCTCACGGCCTGACCCTGGCGGATCTGATGACTCCGGCTGTGATGAAGTTCAGCGCCTTCCCGCTGTTCATGCGGCGGTATCCGCGATCCCTGGCCGACTTCGCCCTGGACCTGTTCCTGGGAAAGCCCGCCATTCTTGTCGAGCACCACGACTATTTCCGGAACGGCTACAACAC
>DASUFH010000114.1:0-3043 GCA_036274645.1 Terriglobia bacterium | reverse complement strand
GTGATTCTCGGACGGGGTGGCGCCGCGAAAGCCGCCGCCGCCGCGCTGGAAGGCGCGCGCGATGTCGTGATGCTTGGACGTCCGGAGATCGCTAAGGCGGGTACCCGCGCGTGCGACCTGTTGATCAACGCCACTCCCGTGGGAATGTGGCCTCACACGGACGCGATTCCCTTCGAAGGACCCATCCGGGCGGACGTGGTGTTCGACATGATCTATAATCCCCAGTCCACGCGGCTGCTCAAGGCCGCCGCGGCTGCCGGCAAAACAGTCATTTCCGGCAAGGCCATGTTCATGGCGCAGGCCGCCCGGCAGTTTGAGATCTGGACCGGACAGCCCGCGCCATCCGAGGTTTTTGAAATCGAGTGAAGAACCGCAGTCAGTTTCGTGTGCCGGCCAGCACCGCCAATCTGGGCGCCGGCTTTGACGCTCTCAGTCTGGCGCTGGACCGGTATCTGACGATCACGGTGGAACCCTCCCCCGCTCTCGAGATCGTCCCATCAGGAATCGAAAGCGAGAAAATTCCACGGGATGCGACCAACCTGATCTATCGGGTCGCAGCGCGCGTGGCGGAACATCGCCAGCGGTCGCTCCCGCCATTCCGGATGTCGATTCACAACGAAATTCCGCTGGCGCGTGGCATGGGAAGCAGCGCGTCTGCGATCATCGCGGGCATCCAGTGTTATGAACTCCTTCTCGATGACGCCCTGGATGAAGTCGAGTTGTTTCAGCGCGCGTTCGAGTTCGAGCCGCATCCCGACAACCTTGCCGCCGCGCTCTACGGGGGACTGATCTCCGCGGCGGTCGATGCCCGGGGACGGACGCTGGTGGCGCGATTGAAACCGGCTGAAGGCGCCCAGGGAATCGTCGTGATCCCTTCGTTCGAACTGTCCACGGAGAAGGCGCGGGGCGTCCTGCCGGCTTCGTACTCCCGGGCGGACGCCGTGTTCAATCTCCAGCGTTCGGCGATGACGATCGCCGCCATGACGACCGGCAAATGGGAACTGTTGCGCGAGGGCATGCGCGATCGCATCCATCAGCCGTATCGGGCGAAACTGATCCCCGGGCTGGAAGAAATCCTCGATCTGGATCTGCCCGGCTTGTTCGGCATCGCCCTGAGCGGCGCCGGCCCGACGGTATTTGCAATGGCCGCTCCGGCCCGCGCCGAAGCTGTCGGCCACGCCATTGTGGCCGTCTTTGAGAAAAACGGCGTTTCCGCGGCGTCGCACCCGGTCCGCGTGGATCGGACCGGGCTCGTTGCCCTCGTGTAATGTTGACGCGGCGATACTGGAAAGGACGATTCATCAGGATGAAGAACCCGCAAAATGGGATACCGGCCCCGGCAGGAAGAGCCGGATGAAGGCTTACACCCAGATTCCGCCCGGCACGCAGATTCTCGTCGGACCGGCGGCCCGCCGGCGTTCCTTCCTGGAGCGCGCGATTTCGTCCGTCTTCGAAGGATGGTCTTACGAGGAGATCGTTCCGCCGATCTTCGACTACTACGACGCGTTTATCAAGGGAATGGGCACGGGACTGGAGGAGCAGATCTATCGCTTTATCGATCGCGAGGGCGCCATCCTGGCGCTCCGTCCCGAGTTTACGTCGCTCGTTGCCAAGACGGCGGCCACACGTCTGGCCGGCGCTCCCAAGCCGATTCGCCTCTTTTATTCCGGAGAGGTCCTGCGGTTCGAGAAAACGAAGGGCGGCCAGCAGCGGGAATTCGCCCAGGCGGGCATTGAAAATTTCGGCGGCTCGGCGCGGTCCTCGGATGTCGAGGTTCTGCTCATCGCTGCGGAGGTTTTCGAACATCTCGGAATCCGTGATTTTCAGATCAATCTGGGCAGTGTCGACTTCTTTGGCGGCATCGTCGACCGGATCGGTCTGCCTGAAGCGGATATTGCGGAACTGAAACACGCGCTCAATCTCAAGGACCGGTCGGGCCTCGAATCGCTGCTGGCCCGGCTCCCCCTGGAGGAGCGTCCGAAGACGATCCTGCGCGCCATCCCGCACCTGATCGGCGACCGGAGCGTGCTGGCGGAAGCCCGTCGCCTGGTGCGCAACACGCGTTCCGTCGAGGCGCTGGATCATCTGGAACACATTGCGTCGATTTTCGAATCATTGGGGCTTGGCGAGCGCCTGACGATCGATCTGGGCGAGATTCGCGGATTCGACTACTACACGGGAATTCTGTTCAGAGCCTATGTCCGCGACATGGGCTTTGAGGTGGCCAGCGGCGGGCGCTATGACGGCTTGCCGGCCACATTCGGGGCCGACCTGCCGGCGGTGGGATTTTCGTTCAGTCTGGATCGGCTGGAACAAATCGCCATGCCGGATCTCCAGATTCCGGAAGTGGCGGCCGAAGAGATTCCGGCCGCCGACGTTTCCGCGTTCAGCCGGGCGCGCGCGTTGCGCCGCGCCGGCAAGGCGGTGAAACTGTGCCCGTAATCGCGCTCGCCAAAGGACGCCTGCTCGAACCTTCGCTGGCGCTGCTGGCCAGCGCCGGCATTCGATTCTCCGAAGACGTCCTGAAGTCCCGGCGCCTCATCTTCGACGCGGAGGACTCCCGGCATCGGATTGTCCTCGTCAAGCCGGCGGACGTCGCCACCTACGTCGAATACGGCGCCGCCGACGCGGGCATCGTCGGTCGCGACGTCCTGCTCGAGTCCGGGGCCGATCTGGTCCAGCCATTGACGCTGGACTTTGGCTATTGCCGGATCGTGATTGCGCGGCTGCGCGGCGCCGAAGAGACCAACGGACACGCCACCATCCGCGTTGCGACCAAATATCCGCGGATCACCATGGATCACTTCAATTCGCGCGGCACGCCGGTGGAGATCATTCCGCTGGCGGGGTCCATCGAACTGGGACCGCTGGTGGGACTATCGGATCTGATTGTCGATCTGGTGGAGTCCGGACGGACACTGGCGGAAAACGGGCTGGAGGTGGTGGAGGTGCTGGCGGAGAGTTCCGCGCGATTCGTGGTGAATCGGGCGGCCTATCAGGTCAAGCGCGCCCAGATTCGGGACATCATTCAGGCGCTCGAAAG
>DASUFH010000113.1:0-2353 GCA_036274645.1 Terriglobia bacterium | reverse complement strand
CGTTGACTTTGCGCCGGCCGAGCGAGCAAGATTCCCTCGTCATTTTTATCAGGAGGTATGCGCATGGCTCGGACAATCCTGGCCGTTGTGGGGGCGGCTGCGCTCGCAATGGCGGCGTTGACTGGCTTGGCGTGGGGACATCATTCATTCGCGGCAGCGTTTGACGCCGATAAGCCGGTGACCGTCAAGGGGGTCATCACCGAGGCCCGCCTGGCCAATCCGCATTCGTGGATCTATCTCGATGTAACGACCGACAAGGGCAAAGTTGAGAAGTGGGGCTTCGAAGCGCAGACGCCGACCGCCCTCATCCGCAGCGGGGTCAAGCCGGAGGTGTTCAAGGTGGGTTCGGTGGTCACGATCAAGGGCTGCCACGCGCGCGACATGACGAAGAATGAAGGCGCGGCGCGAGAAATCATTCTGGCCGACGGGCGGTCCTTCATCATCGGCCCCAAAGGCAACGAACCCGACGCCAATCGGTAGGCGCACACAAGGGGAGATTCCACCATGAAACGATTCTGGTTCGCCGGAGCGCTCGCCGGGACGATTGCGGCCGCGGCGCTGCTGGCCTTCATGACATCCAGTCCGGCGGCCGCCCTGGCGGGAGGCCAGGCGAAATCGGCGCCCGCCAAAGCGTCGTCCAAACCCATACCGCGTATGCCGGACGGCCATCCGGATTTCACCGGATCGTGGTGGCCGGGACACGACCTGATTCCCGAGCAGACCAGAGCGGTTTACCGTGACGGCGACCGCATCGGCATCGGCGCGCGATCGTTCGGAAGTCTGTACAAACCGGAAGCGATGGCCAAGGCAAAGGCGATGAGCGACAAGGACGATCCTTCCCTGTTCTGCATTCCCACGATTGGACCGATCGCGCTCCAGGGAAATGGATTCGTGGGAGAAATTGTGCAGACACCCACCACGATGGTGCAGCTGATTGAAACCTACCACGGATTCCGGATCATCCCTCTCGACGGGCGGCCCCATCGGGACGATGTGCTGCCCTCGAATCACGGAGACGCGGTTGCGCGCTGGGAAGGCGATACGCTGGTGGTCGACGCGGTCAACTTCAGCGACCGCAACTGGATTCACCATCACGCGGATATCTCGTTTCATTCCGACAAGCTGCACATGGTGGAAACATACAGGCTGATCGACGCCGACACGCTCGAAATCACGGTCACGGCGGAAGATCCCGAAGTCCTGACCGGAACATGGAAGGGTCCCACGACCCGGCTGGAGCGCGCGCCCTTCGAACACATCATGGAAACGTCATGCGAAAACACGCAGACCGCCGCGCTGGTGGAAGCGGCGGCCAAAGAAAACTACGGCCGGAAGAAATGAGTTCTGCTCTTACCGCCTCGAGCCGCCGTCATTTCCTGCAGTTCCTCGCGGCCAGTCCGCTCGCCGCCATGGCCTTCGCGCGGCAGGCCGACCCGATGACCGCGAAAGACGTCCTGAGTGTGATGGACATGGAGGAACTCGCGCACAAGAAGGTTCCGCCGGCGCACTGGGGCTATCAGGCTTCGGGCGTCGACGACGATCTCACGCTCCAGGCAAACCGCGCGGGATTCCAGAAGATCCAGCTCCGGCCGCATCGGCTGGTGGATGTCTCGACCGTGGACACGAAGATCGAATTGTTCGGCGCAACGTGGGAATCGCCGCTCTTTCTCTGTCCGGTCGGGGGCCAGAAGTCGTTTCACGCGCTGGGTGAGATCGGCGTGGCTCAGGCCGCGAAAGCGAAAAAGGTGACGCAGTGTCTGTCGACGCAGTCTTCGGTCTCCATCGAGGATGTGGCGCAGGCGTTGGGGGCCCCGCCGTGGTTTCAGCTCTACATGCCCCCGGACTGGGCCGCCACCGAAAGACTGGTGCGCCGGGTTGAAGCCACCGGATGTCCGGTGCTGGCATGGACGGTCGACCTGCTGGGTGGACGCAACACGGAAACGGCGGAACGTTTCCGTCGCACGGACACGCGCGACTGCGCCCAGTGTCATCCCGACTCCAGAGGCACGCCGCGGCCGCGGCCCATGACCATGGGCCTTCCGGCGGGAGCTCCACGGGACGCCAACTGGACCTGGGTGGAACGGCTGAAAAAGATGACGACGATGAAGGTCATCATCAAAGGCATTGAAACCGGAGAAGACGCCCGCCTGGCGCTCGAAAACGGCGCTGATGGCGTGCTGGTTTCCAACCATGGCGGGCGCGCCACCGAAACCTATCGCGGAACCATCGAAGCGCTTCCCGAAGTGATCGACGCGGTTGGCGGAAAGATTCCCGTCCTGGTCGACGGCGGTTTCCGCCGCGGGACCGACGTGTACAAAGCGCTCGCGCTCGGCGCCCGGGCGGTCGGAATCGG
>DASUFH010000112.1:0-4022 GCA_036274645.1 Terriglobia bacterium | reverse complement strand
CACCACGGTCGAGGAAGTTCTGAGCAATCTGGCGGTCACGAACGAAAACTGATCTTCCCTTCCCCCGATTCCATCACCGGCCCACATCTCCCCACCGACCCGGCGGAATGAGACAAATTTTCCCTCCAGATTCCATTCATTCATCACCGGCCTTGATCTCCCCACCGATCCGATGATTGACTACACGCATGCCGCCGTTCCTCGAACTCGACGGGTTAAGCGTTGATCTCGGACGTCCGATCCTGAAATCGCTCAGTGGCGCCTTCTCCGGCCGGGCCATCGGTCTTCTCGGCCCGAACGGCGCGGGTAAAACGACGCTGATCCGGACTCTGCTGGGATTTCACCGCCCCTCTGCCGGTGGGGCCCGGATTCTGGGACTGGATATCCGCTCGCAAATGCGCGAGATCCGGCCGCGCATCGGCTATATGCCGGAAAACGACGCGTTCGTTGCGGACATGACCGCGATCCGGTTTGTGCGGCTGATGGCAGAGCTCTCGGGACTGCCTGCGGAGGCCGCCATGGAGCGCGCGCACGAAACGCTGTTTTTCGTCGGACTGGGAGACGCGCGTTACCGGAGGCTGGGCGCCTATTCGCTCGGCATGCGGCAGATGGCCAAGCTGGCGGCCGCGATTGTCCATGGCCCCCAGACCGTGATTCTGGATGAGCCCACCAACGCGCTGGATCCGGCGGGGCGGCAGCGGATGATCCAGCTCATCCGCGAGATCCGCGACGCCGGACAGGCCCGGGTGATTCTCTCCTCGCATCTGCTGCCCGACGTTGAGGCCTGCTGCGATGAGGTTCTCATCCTGAAGGATGGGCGGGTAGCGTCGCAGTGCAACCTCGAAGAAGAGCGGCGCGCCAACCGGAAGTTCATTGAACTCGAACTCCACGGCGAATTCGGCCCGTTCCTCGATGCGGCGCAGCGCCGCGGTTGCGTTGCGGCCACCAACGACCGAACCCGCCGGATCAAGATGGTCCTGCCCGAGCAGATCGAAATCCGTGATCTCTATGAACTCGCCGACCGGCATACCGTTCAGATCCGGCGCATGGAATTCAAACGCGATTCGCTCCAGGATATTTTCATGAACGCGATGGAGACCAGACCGGAACCGCATCATGGCCGTCTATAAGCGAACGTTTACAACCTACGATGGCCCGGTCACCACGCGGTCGCTGCGTTTTACCATCCTCACCCGATACGCTTTCAAGACACTGCTCGAGACAAGGCTGGCCGCGACGTTGTTCACGATCTGCCTGCTTCCCCACGTCATCGGTTTGGCGTTCATCTACCTCCGGAACAATCTCGACATGGTGCGCGCCCTGGGCCTGAGGTTTCCCGCCGAACGCCTGTTCAGCCTGTTTTCCATCGACGGCGCCTTCTTTGGCCGGGTGCTCGGGGCGGAATGCTGGTTGACGTTCATTGCCATCGCGCTGATCGGGCCGGGCCTTGTCTCGCCGGACCTGACCAACAGCGCCCTGCCCCTGTTTCTCAGCCGTCCTTTTTCGCGACGTGAATATGTTGCCGGAAAGTTCGCCACGCTGGCGGTGATCGCTTCAGGAATGACCTGGGTTCCGGCGCTCGTACTGGTCGCCTTTCAGGTCAGCCTGGCCGGGCCCGAATGGCTCGGGGAACATGCGCGCATCGTCAGCGGAATAGTCGCCGGTTCCTGGATCTGGATCACGGCCGTATCGCTCATTGCGCTGGCTCTTTCGGCCTGGGTGAAATGGAAGCCGATTGCGGTGGCGTCCCTGTTCGGCGTGTTCTTTGTCGGCGCGGCCTTCGGCGAGGCGGCCAACGACACGCTCGGTCTTGATCCCCGCTGGGGAACCCTGCTGAATCTCCGCGCAACCATGAACATGCTCTGGGCGTGGCTCCTCAGCGGCGATTCCGTCTACATGGGGGCGGGAGGCTCTGAAGGCATTCCCTCCTGGACCGGACTGGTATCGATGGGCGGATTCTGCGCGCTGTCTTTAGCGCTGCTGACATGGAAGATTCGTTCCGCGGAGGTGGTTCGGGAATGACATCTCCGGAACAACTCATCCGCTTTGATGAAGTCTCGAAGTTTTATGGCGAGGCGCTCGGCGTCAACCGCGTCACGCTGGCGCTGGAACCGGGAATCACCAGTCTGGTTGGACCGAACGGCGCGGGCAAGTCCACCCTGATGAACCTGATGACCGGGCTCCTCGCGCCCACGCGCGGGACGATCCGCGTGCTCGGCAATCTCACGACGGACCTGGAGCGGCTGCACGAGGTCGTGGGGTATTGTCCCCAGTTCGACGCGTTTCCCAGAGGCCTCACCGGACTGGACCTGATCGCCTCATTTCTCGCCGTTCGCGGACACAGCCGGCGTGACGCGCGCGACATCGCTTGGCGGGCCATCGAAAAGACCGGAATGACGGAGGCCGCGCGCCGTCGTATTGGAAGCTACAGCAAAGGCATGCGACAGCGCATCAAGCTCGCTCTGGCGATGGCGCACTCGCCGCGCGCCATCGTGCTCGATGAACCCCTCAACGGCCTGGATCCCATGGCTCGGGCGGAGGCCATTGCCCTGTTCCAGAGCTTTGCCGAGGATGGCATGCACGTCATCATTTCCTCTCACATCATGCATGAGGTGGATCTGATCGCGGACCGGATCGTGATGATGAGTGGCGGTTATGTCGTTGCCGACGGCGGCATCCAGAGCGTTCGCGGCGAGATGGAACAGGACCATCCGATCCGGATTCTGGTTCGTTGCGACCAGCCGAGGATCGTCGCGGCCGCGGCCTTTTCGGACGGCGGCGCCATCGAAGTGCAAATCCACGCGGACGGCCAGGGGCTGATTGCCGCCACACGCGACGTCAACCGGTTCTACGCTCTCCTCCACCGCGCCGTGCTGGATCGCGGGGTAGTTATCGAAACCGTCGCTCCGGCCGATGACAACGCGCACGCGGTCTATCAGTACCTCATGGGAACGAACGGAGGACACCAACTGTGAGTCCGGTTCGCCAGATCACCGCCATTGCCCTACTCGAGCTGCGCCGCTACCTGGCGGCCCGGCGATGGATCGGCGTGTACCTCCTTGCGGCTCTGCCTGTCTTGCTGCTCCTGCTTGCCGCCGTACGACCGGGACGTTCGGCGCCCATGGAACGGGTCTACGCCGGTGTCTTCGAGGTCTACACGCTGCGATTCGCCATCTTCGTGTCATGCGGCGTCGTGTTCTCCCACCTGATCCGCGGAGAGATGATGGAGAAAACATTGCACTTTTATCTCCTCACTCCCGTCCGGCGGGAAATACTGATGGCGGGTAAATATCTCGCCGCGCTGGCGGCGACCGCAGGGCTGTTCGGCCTCTCGACGATCGCGTCCTATTTCGCCCTCTACTTTGCTCCGGGCCCCGACCCCGGCCTCCTCATACGCTATCTGGGAATCGTCATCCTCGCATGCGCCACTTACGGCGCTGTCTTCACACTGATCGGAGTCGTCTCCCGAAACGCGGCGCTGCCGGGACTCATCCTGCTGGGATGGGAAACGTTCAGTTCCCTGCTCCCCGGCACGCTCCAGCAGCTGAGCGTCACGCACTACCTTCAGCCACTTCTACCCCTTCCGACGGAAAGGGGCCCGTTCGCCATCGTGACCGACGCGCCGTCGCCGGCCTGGAGCATACCCGGACTGCTTGTGTTTTCGCTGCTGGTGGTCGCGGTGGCCGGATGGAGAATTCGTCGAATCGAGATCCGCTACGGCGCGGATTGAAGAGGCAGCGCCCTCCCCGTTGTAGGGCGGTCGATGACCGCCCGGCGCTTCGGGATGACTCGTTAACCTCGGGCGGTCAGCGACCGCCCCTACAGCAGACGGGGATAAACGGTACGTTTACTCGACCGTGCCGACGGCTTCCCTGAACCCGTGTCTCGCCTGACGCAGGATAAATTTGATAACCCGCGCGTCGTTGTAGGCGTAACTCACGATATGGTTGAGCGTGGAGAAGCAGTGCAGTTCACACTCCTTCTTCATCTCCTTCAGCTGCGTGGAATCAAACTTCGGCTTT
>DASUFH010000111.1:0-2360 GCA_036274645.1 Terriglobia bacterium | reverse complement strand
ACTGATGAGCAGGGATGGGGGTTCGATCGGCGCCATCGCGATCGTGTCGATTCTGGTGATTGCCGCGGTCGCCGGCGCGCAGACGGCGGGATCCGCCGGTCTCCGTCGCGTTGCCGGTGGGAAGCCGGACTTCAACGGTGTGTGGCAGGCCCTCAACACGGCTTCCTGGAACCTGGAAGACCACACAGGCGCGCTCGGTATGCCTCCGGGGCAGAGCGTGGTTGAAGGCGGCGAGATTCCGTATCAGCCCGCGGCGCTTGCCCGGCGCCAGGAAAACTTCGCAAAGCGCGCGACGGCCGATCCGACCGAGGCGAATTGTTTTGCGCCCGGGGTTCCCCGCGCGAACTACATGCCGTATCCATTCAGTATTGTTCAGACACCGAAGACGATCGCAATCGTGTATGAGTTTGGTCATCACGTGCGGCAGATTCTGATGGATGGGAGCAAACATCCGGAAGGAAACCCCGACACCTGGATGGGCGATTCCCGCGGGCGCTGGGAAGGGGACACGCTGGTGGTTGACGTGACGGGCTTCAACGACCAGACCTGGTTCGATCACGCGGGCAACTATCATAGCGATGCGCTGCACGTGGTCGAACGCTATATTCCCCAGGGTCCGGATCACATCCTCTACGAAGCGACCATCGAGGATCCGAAGGTGTTCACGCGGAGCTGGAAAATCAGCATGCCGTTATACCGGCGAGTGGAAAAGAACGTGAAGGTGCTCGAGTACGAATGTGTCTTTTACCTTCAGGAAGAGCGATTCAAGGACGCGCCGTTCAAGCAATAAAGTCGGTCACGTGGAGGAGGTTTCAGTGAAGTCTGAATCCTTGAAAATCTGGAGTGTTTCAGCCGTCGCCGCTGTCAGTGTCGCCGTGGGATTTGCTCAGGGACCGGCCCGCGGCGGAGCGGGCCTGGGCGCGCCGGCTGCCGGGCGTGGAGCGGTTGCCGCGCCGGCGATGCCGTTCACACCGGCGCGAACGGCCGATGGGCAGCCCGACATGCAGGGTATGTACACTCGCAGCGGCGTCAAATCCACGGAGGCTCAGCCGCCGACAAACCCGATCGATCCCAGCAACCGGAATCCCCTGTCCGTCTCTCAACGCGGAGACGGCCTCGGTCCGTATCCCGGCGTCTTCGGTCAGGTGGGAACCGTGTTGCGTTCAGGCGGCGGCGGTCGCGGGGCCGCCCGGGGAGGCCGCCGCGGAGGCATCATCGATCCGCCGGACCGCGTCCTTCCCTGGAAACCGGAGGAAGACGCCAGACGGCGTCAGCGTTTGCTCGACATGAATCCGCCCAAAGATCTCAGCCACGTCGAATTCAATGCGCGGTGCGCCCTGCCCGGATTGTTCGAAGGCGAAGACAACGCCAATCCCTGGATGATTCTGCAACCGCCGGGCAGGGTGGTGTTGCTTTACGACTACAACCACTCGCCCCGCATCATCGATCTTCAGCGCACGACCCATCTGGACAAGAAGATCAAGCTGTTCATGGGGGATTCCATCGGTCACTGGGAAGGGAATACGCTCATCGTCGATACGACGAACTTCAACGGGAAGATCGCATATAGCCGCGAGATTCCCTACCTGACCGAGGCGCTGCACACGGTCGAAAGATTCACGGTGGCGGACGCCAACACCATCGAATACGAGGTCACCATTGATGATCCGAATCTGTTCACCAAAACGTGGACGGTCGCGGGCGCCTTTACGCGCGCCGCGGATGGAACCGAGCCCCTGGAGTTCGCGTGCGCCGAAGGCAGCCAGACACTGGTCAATATCTTTGGCGAGCCGCCGGGCAAGAAGTGAAGCCTGGAAACCTGAAGGTTCGGAAAAGTAGCCAACGACGGAGGTCACTACGATGAGAAAAATGAGCGCTCTGGTCATCCTCGCCGGCCTTGTCCTGTTGCCGGCCGCGTCTGCGATGGCCCATCACGCTTTTGCGGCAGAGTTCGACGTGAAGGCTCCCGTCGAAGTCAAAGGCAAGATCACGAAGCTCGACTGGACCAACCCGCACGCCTGGCTCTACGTCGATGTGACGGGCGCCGACGGAAAGGTCGTCAACTGGCGCTTTGAACTCGGCGCCCCCAACGCGCTCCTCCGCCTCGGCTGGAAGAAGGATTCCATCCCGGTTGGAGCGGAAGTGAGTATCACCGGATTTCGCGCCAAGGCGGGTGGACCCGTCGCCAACGGTCGTTCCATCAAGCTGTCCGACGGCAAAGAACTGTTCAGCGGTGGTTCCACTCCGGAACAATAGGACTTCGCAAACCTTCCCTGTCGGGGCGGTCTATGACCGCCCACCCCTCCTGTCCCCTCGTTGTCCGTTGTGCGCTGGCTGTTGTCCGATGTGTAATGAACCTG
>DASUFH010000110.1:0-21287 GCA_036274645.1 Terriglobia bacterium | reverse complement strand
GCTCTATCGCATGAACTTCCAGGCGCTCCTCGAGGAACATGGGAAGCGCAACGCCGACGTGACCGTGGCCGTGATTCCCCGGAGTGAGGATCAGGCGTCCGAGTTCGGACTGATGAAGCTGGCGGACGACGGCCGTATTGTGCAGTTTCGCGAAAAGCCGAAGGGCGATCTGCTGAGGGAAATGCGCTGCGACACCGAACGCTTCGGCCTGTCGAAGGCCCAGGCGGCCGAGCGTCCATACCTGGCGTCGATGGGCATCTATGTGTTCAAGCGCGCTGCGCTCGAGGAACTGCTCAGGGATCCGGCCATGATCGATTTCGGACATCAGGTGATTCCGCGGGCGATCGAGTCGCATGCGGTGTATGGTTTTCCGTTTGACGGTTACTGGGAAGACCTTGGAACGGCCGGGGCGTTTTATCGGGCGAACATCGACCTGACGAGCAGCAAGCCGCATTTTGACTTTCACGACATGAAAGCGCCGATTTACACGCATGCGCGCTTTTTACCGCCGACGCGAATGGAGCGTTGCGAGGTGCGCGATTCGATTGTTGCGGAGGGCGCGCTGTTGAAAGACGCCGAGATCGCAAGTTCCATCGTGGGTATCCGCGCCGTGGTGGCCGGGAACGTCACCGTGGATCAGACGCTGCTGATGGGCGCCGATTACTACGAGGACGAGGAAGAACACGCGCTGAACCGGCGGCAGGGCATTCCCGATATCGGCGTGGGGCCCGGTTCCGTGCTGCGCCACGCGATCGTCGACAAGAACGCGCGCATCGGCGCAAACGTCCGCATTCTTAACGAGGCAGGCGTTCAGCACCATGACGGCGAGGGGTATTACATCCGGGACGGCGTCGTGATGATCCCGAAAAACGGCGTTATACCGGATGGCACGGTGATCTGACGCGCGTGCTCTAAGCAGGTGCCCCCGTCTGCGTCTGCTTGTAGAGGACGCCGGGCGGTCGTAGAGCGCCCCTACAAGCAGGACAAGCAGGCGGGGCTCCCCCCCCCCGCAGCTACTGGTCCCGCGGATCCTGAGCGTGACAGGTCGTGCAGGTGACCGGCTGTTTGAGCTTGGCCTTTGCGCCGAAGTCGCCGCTGTTCAGGCGTCCCACCCACTTGGTCATGAGTTCCACCATGAATTCGTGATCCTTTTCCAGTTCATCCACCTTTGGCGTGCGTTCGGCGGGGAATCGGGAGACATCGGCTTTTTTCGGGTCGTGGCAGTCGGTACACCAGACCTTGCCATTTTCGGGGTCCTTGAGCGGGGACGACCATTTCGGATTGGGCGCCGGGTTCTTCGGAACGCTGTATAGCGCTTCAACGAAGCGGTGCATGAAAAACGCTTTGGCGATGGTCTTCTGCACGTCGCGCATGGGTGGCGCGCCGCCGCCTTCAGGTCCGCCGCCCCCCGCGTCCGCCAGAGGGTGGTCGTTTTCGGCGACCGGTTTGGGGGCGTTTTCCAGCGTGACGCCCTCGCGGACATCGTTCGCGTTCTGGTTGCACGCCCACAGGACGAGCGGCGCTAGTGCCAGGAAAAGGAAATATCGTTTCATGGTGATTCAGCAGCCGGGGGCGTGGCTGACTTTCATCTCCTCGAGTTGTTTGCGTTGAATCTTCATGGCCAGGTCGAGGACCGCCTGGGCGGCCCGCCGGGCTTTCTCCTGCAGTTCGGCGGTCGTGGCATACCTTTCGAGAATACCGCGACCCATGGCGACATGCCACTGTTCGTCCGGCTGGATTTCGTTCCGGTAGAGCGCCGCGGTCTCGGTGTCGCCGGCCGCCTCGCAGAATTCGATGAACTGTTCGTTTTTGGTGTGCGCCAGCGCTTCGCGGGTCATTCCGGCGGCGGCGGCCCGTTCCACGGTGGACGACAGACCGCAGAGCAGCTGGAACATCGGCCCGTATCCGCCCGCCGCCGGATCGAAATCGCCCAGGTCAACATCCATTTCCTGGAGACGCTTTTCGATCATCCGGTAGTGCCTGGCCTCGTCGCCGGCCTGCCGCGCCAGCGCCAGTTTGACGTCCAGTTCCGGGGTGGACGGAATCCAGACGGCGGCCAGCTCACTGGCTTCCAGTTCGTTTTTCAGCGCGATCTTGAGTCGCCGCACGACGTCGGAACGGTCGTTCACGGCGATCTCCGTCTCTTTCAACAGGTCCAGAGCGGAGAGTTGCGCCGCAATTTCATGTTCCAGATCGTCGACAAATTCTCGGGCAGTGGCCATCGGTCCTCCAATCGGGGAAGTATTATAACCGTCCGAAACCTGTGGTATGTTGCGGGACGTGCCACTGAATCGACGCCAGTTCTTCGGTCAGTTCTGGGGAGACGACAATAAGCGCCTCGCCGAGCGGCGCGCCCGCTGCGAGGCGCTGGAGGGGTACGCCTGGACCAACCTGCTGCCCTACGATTTCGCCCTCAACGACGAACAGTATCGGGAACTCGAACGCGAGATTCGCGATTTTCTGGCCCGGACCTCGGATGATGATCTGCACTCCATGGAAATGACCCGCCGTCTGGAGGAAGTCGTCCACGGCCTCATCGACCCGTGGCGGCAGGAGTACTACCGCAACTCCGGCTCTCTCTAGACGACCCCGTCCCCGGTTCGTTGCGCTTTACAGGCACTCTCCTAACGGGAACATCATCTGGGACAAACGGAACCAGGGATCCGGCTTCCGTAAAACGACTGACGAATTCGAGCGCTACATCAACGGCGTCCAAAAACTCGAGACCCAGACCGCTGCGCTTTTCCTCATACCACACGGCTGCCTCTTCGAGTTCGGCTGAGGCTTCGGGTTCCGTCCGAAGCGGCTTCATTTCATCAAGCGGCGTGCGATCCGTTCACGAACCTCTTCCCAGGGCTCGCCTGCCGATTCACCCGACAGAACCCGGCGGGCGCGTCGTTCGATTTCAACGGCCCATGCCTTTTCAACTTCCGCAATGTCGTCCGTTGGTTCGTCGAGACTCGCCAACAGTTCGGCGGCGACGTCAGCGCGCTCGTTGGGAGAAAGCGTCAACGTTTTACGAAGTAATTCTTGCGCCCGAGTGCTCATGAGGGCATTGTAGGCGAATGCGCGACAGCCGAACAAGCGGCTGCGCCCGACGCCGCTGCGGCCGCTAGCGCGCCCATAGCGGTTCACTCGCTGCGCTCGGCGCGGGTTATTGCTGAGGACGATACCTTTGGATACTGCATGGAGTACTTCGCCGTGTTGAAGGGGTTCGTTATACGCGCGTCAGAGCGTGGAACCGGCCTGATCATCAGTCTGACGTGACAAGCCGCCCGTTGTGACGCGTTGTATAATCGCGCCGCTCCCCACACGGAGAACGGAAATGCACAAGATTCTGACCCCTGTGTCTCTATTGCTCCTGCTGGCGACTGCCGGTCTGGCTCAAAGCCGATTTGACGGCAAGTGGAAGACCGATCGACCGCAAAATCCGGAGTTGCTGAGCGACCAGGAAAAGCGCGGAGGCGCCGCCCAACTGGAGTTGACCGTTGTGGAAGCGAGCGGGGGCCCCACGGTCAAAGGCGCTTTGAGTCTGGGAGGACTCGGCGGAGACTTCTACACATTCGATCAGGGTAAGGGGATCGACGGGACCAGGGTCTACTTCCGGATCGAAATGTCGCCCTCGACGTACTCCACCTGGTATGTCGATATGGTGGATGACGACACCATCGCGCTCTGGTCGTACGGACTCGATCTGGTCGGAACCAACGTTCAGGATCTGATCCAATCACTCCCTGCGGCGCAGCCTCAATCGGCAGTGTCTGACCCCGTTGCGCCCCCGGCTCCGCAGGCAGCGCCGGCGCAAGCCGTTCAAGGTGCCTCGACCACTGCCCTGGCTTCCTCTCCCCCTGAACGGGTGACCTCTTGTGGAGCCAACCGGCCTCTTCGCTGCTACCTCCTACATCGCGCGAAGTAGAACTCGGGTTGCACAGGAGAAATCCGTGGTTACCAAAAATGAAAAGCCGCGCCGAACCAGAAAGGTCGTGACGAAGACCAAAAAGTCCACGGGGATGATCGGGAAATCCGCCGGAGCCGGGCGGAAAGGTGGAGGGAAGACCGCGAAAGGGAATGCGGTAAAACTCCTCACGGGTGGAAATCCGCAGATCGCCAAGGCTGACGGCGACGCGCCGGTCCAGGCCTACATCGCGGCGATGCCCGGTTGGAAGAGTAGTGTCGGCCGCCGCCTGGACGCGCTCATCGTGCGCGCTGTTCCCGGCGTGCGCAAGGCGGTGAAGTGGAACTCGCCCATGTACGGCCTTGAGGGACAGGGGTGGTTTGTCTCCTTCCATGTCTTCACGCATTACGTGAAGGTGACATTTTTTCGGGGGGCGTTCCTCGAACCCGTTCTGCCGGGGGGCACGGGCAGGGAAGCGCGCTGGATCGACATTCGCGAGGACGGTTTCGACGATACGCAAATGACCGCGTGGGTTCGGCAGGCGGCGGCCATGCCGGGTTGGATTCCGTAGCGTGGCCCGACGAGTGACGAATCGGGCGTCGGCGTTGCCGGACGCCCGGGCGCCTCACGTGTTCTCGCGATACTCTCCGTGTGTCCGGCGGAAGGCGTCGGAGATTTCGCCGATGGTCGCGTAAGCTTCCACCGCGCGAAGGATTGGCGGAAGCAGGTTGACGTCGCCGCGCGCCGCGGTTTCGAGCGCCGCGGTTTCGAGCGCCGCGATCGCCTCGTTCACCGCGGCGGCATTGCGTTCGGCGCGCACGCGCTGGACCGCCGTAACCTGCGCCTTCTCGAGCGCCGGATCGACGGTGTGGATCCGGAAGGGCGGCTCCTCCTCGACGCGAAAAGCGTTCACGCCGACAATCAACTGCTGCTTTTTCTCGATCGCCTGCTGATACCGGTACGCCGATTCCTGAATCTCCCGCTGCGCCCAGCCGTTCTCGATTGCGGCGAGCATGCCGCCCATCGCGTCAATGCGGGCGAGGATTTCGAACGTCTCGCGCTCCAGCGAATCCGTGCGGGCCTCGATGGCGATCGCTCCCCCCACCGGGTCGACCGTGTTGGTCACGCCCGATTCATGCGCGATGATCTGCTGGGTTCGGAGCGCGAGGCGCGCCGATTCTGCCGTGGGCAGGGCGAGCGCCTCGTCGCGGGAATTCGTGTGCAAGGACTGCGCACCGCCCAGGACGGCCGCGAGGGCCTGCAGGGTGACGCGGGCGATATTGTTGTCGGGCTGCTGGGCGGTCAGGGTCGAGCCGGCGGTTTGCGCGTGAAATCGCAACGCCATCGTTTTGGCGTTGCGCGCGCCGAATCGATCTCGCGCCAGCGTTGCCCAGATGCGGCGGGCGGCGCGGAACTTGGCGATTTCCTCCAGAAAGTCGTTGTGGGCGGCGAAGAAGAAGGACAGGCGCGGACCGAAGTCGTCAATCTTCATGCCACGATCGATGGCGGCCTGGATATAGGCGATGGCGTTGCCGAAAGTGAACGCCAGCTCCTGGACGGCGGTCGAGCCCGCTTCGCGAATGTGGTATCCGCTGATGGAGATCGTGTTCCAGTTGGGAACCGTTTCCTGGCAAAACGCGAAGACGTCGGTGATGAGCCGCAGGGAAAACCGCGGCGGATAGATCTGTGTTCCGCGCGCCAGGTATTCCTTGAGGATGTCGTTCTGGATCGTGCCCGAAATCCTCTCCGTCCGCGCGCCCTGCTTTCGGGCGACGGCGATGTACATGGCCAGAAGAATGGGCGCCGTGGCATTGATGGTCATCGACGTCGACACCGTTTCCAGTGGAATTCCGTCAAACAGAACTTCCATGTCGCGGAGCGTGGCGATGGGAACGCCCACGCGTCCGACTTCGCCGAGAGCGAGGGGATGGTCCGGGTCGAGGCCCATCTGCGTGGGCAGGTCAAACGCGACCGAGAGGCCCGTCTGGCCGTTGGCGAGCAGATAGTGAAAACGCTGGTTGGTCTGCGCGGCGTCGCCGAAGCCGGCGTACTGGCGCATGGTCCACAGCCTGCCGCGGTACATGTCCGGGTGGATGCCCCGCGTGAACGGAAATTCACCGGGCATTCCAAGTCGCCGGTTGGATTCGCTCATGACCGCATGTTATCAGCGAATCCGGCGTATGGGTTGGCGGCCCCGTATTTCGGGTGCTAACATTCTGGGTTTGTTTCAATGCGCAGAGACTCTCTATACAAGGAGCGACGCGGAGATGACTCCGTCTGACACACAAAAATTTCGAGAGATCCTGGAAAAGAAGCGGGCCGAGCTCGTGGCGGCCATGCCCGGGCGTCCGCCGGCTTCGGAGCCGGGATCCAAGAGTGGCGACTGGATTGACCAGTCCAGTCAGGAAAGCGAAATCCACATTCGTCTGGCTCTCCAACAGACCGATTCGAAACTGCTGCGCGCGGTCGAGGAAGCCATCCATCGGCTCGATCAGGGAACCTACGGAATCTGCCGGGACTGCGAGGAGGAGATTTCTCTGGCGCGTCTGGAGGCCGTTCCATGGACTCGGGTCTGCAAGGACTGCAAAGAAAAACAGAGTATGGCGTAAATGTCCCCGTTTTAAGATCCCCCAGTCCGTCCGACACGGACTGCTATGGCCAGAATCGACGCGTTCTTCAATCTGATGATGGAAACCGGCGCTTCGGATCTGCACCTGGCCGCGGGATCGCAGCCGATCCTGCGGGTGCGGGGCGAACTGGAGCGCGTCAAGTACAAGGACCTCGAGAGCGACGATCTGAAGTCGATGCTCTACGAGATTGCTCCCGAGTACAAGATCAAGGTCTTCGAAGAAACCGGTGACATCGACTTCGGTTACGAAATCCCCGATGTCGGGCGCTTCCGCGCCAACTTCTTCAATCAAAAAAATGGAGTGGCGGCGGTCTTCCGGCAGATTCCTTCCAAGGTACTGACGGCGGATCAGCTGGGGCTGCCCCCGATTCTCAAGAAATTTGCCATGCTGCACAAGGGGCTGGTCCTCGTGACCGGACCGACGGGCAGCGGTAAATCCACCACGCTGGCGGCCATCCTCGATTATGCGAACAAGGAGCGCCGCGACCATATCATCACGATCGAGGACCCGATCGAATTCGTCCACCAGAGCCAGGGTTGTCTGGTCAATCACCGCGAAGTGGGCCTGCACACCAAGACGTTCGCGTCGGCTCTGCGCGGCGCGCTGCGCGAGGATCCCGACATCATTCTGGTCGGCGAATTGCGAGATCTGGAAACCATCGAACTGGCGCTCACCGCGGCCGCGACGGGTCACCTCGTGTTCGGCACGCTGCACACGCCGAGCGCCGCGAAAACGATCGATCGTGTCATCGACGTGTTTCCCGCCGCGCAGCAGAACCAGATCCGGAATACGCTTTCGGAAGGACTCAAGGGCGTGGTTGCGCAGAATCTGTTGAAACGCACGGACGTCAAGGGCCGGGTGGCCGCGCTGGAGATCCTCGTGGTGACGCCCGCCATCGCGAACCTGATTCGCGAAGCCAAGACGTTTCAGATCCCCGGCATGCTGCAGGTGGGCAAGAAGCACGGCATGCAGACGCTGGATGACGCCATCATGGACCTGCTCAACAAGAAAATGATCAGTCCGGAGGACGCTTACGACCGCGCCATCGACAAGACCAAGTTCCGGCCCCTGCTGAAAAATCCACCGGAGGAGTGGCAATGACGAAGGCGGAACTCGACTACATCCTCGGAACAATGCTGGAGTCCGCCGGCAACGTTTCGGATCTGAACCTGACCGTCGACCGGCCGTTTCAGGTGGAATCTTCCGGAGAGCTCGTTCCGGTTTCCGTGGACCCTCCGGTGGAGAAGCTGACCCCGTTTCAGACGGAGATGATCGCGCTTCAGCTCATCGGCGGCACACGCCGCCTGATGGAGGACTTGATCCGGACCGGATCGTGCGACAGTTCCTACACCGTGGGGCAGAAGGCCCGTTTCCGCGTGAACATCTTTACGCAGCGCGGACATTACTCCATCGTGCTGCGTAAACTGACCACCGAGATTCCGAGTCTCGAGCAGTTGAATCTTCCTCCGGTCTTTCACAACATTGCCAAGGAAAAGACGGGACTCGTGCTGGTGACGGGCGCCACGGGCTCCGGTAAATCGACGACGCTTGCGGCGCTGCTCAATGAATTGAACGCCACCAAGGCGATTCACATCGTCACCCTGGAAGATCCCGTGGAATTCGTTCACCCGTCAAACAGGGCGACGTTCAATCAGCGGGAGATGGGCGTGGATTTCAGTTCCTTCGCGGCCGGCCTGCGGTCCGCCATGCGGCAGGCGCCGAAGGTGATTCTCGTGGGTGAAATGCGCGACCGGGAAACCGTTGAAATCGGCCTGTCGGCCGCCGAAACCGGGCACCTGGTGCTCAGCACGCTGCACACGATCAACGCCGGACAGACGATCAACCGTATTGTGGGTATGTTCGAACAGGACGAGGAACAGCAGATCCGCGTCCGCCTGGCCGAGACCCTTCGCTGGGTCGTTTCGCAGCGCCTGATTCCCCGGGTTGAAGGCGGCCGCGTCGCCGCGCTGGAAATCATGGGCAACAGTCTGCGTATCAAGGACACCATCGAACACGGCGAATCGGAAGGGAAGTCCTTCTATGAAATCATCGAGGGCGCGGCCCCCTTTGGCTGGAGGACGTTCGACATGGCCATGCTCGAACTCTACGAGCGGGGCGAGATTACCGAAGAAACCGCCCTGCTGTATTGCACGACCAAAGGCGTCGTTTCGCGGGGCATCGATCGTATCAAGAAGAGTCGCGGCGAAAGCACCACGGACCTCGGCGGACTGAAGCTGGATCTGAGTTATCGAAGGAAATAGGGCATGAGCAGAACCGATTTTTTTGAGGTGGGCGACAGAACCGGCCTGATCTGCGCGGAGCCGTCCGTGCGCGACGCGGTCGCGACCGCGATGCGGGATCTGGGATTCAAGTTTCACGCGGCGGAAACCGGCGAAACCGCGATCGAGCGCATGCGGTACAACCGCTACGACTGCATCGTCATTCACGAGTCCTTTGCTGGCAGTTCCCTTCGCACGAACAGCGTCCTCTCCTATCTCCGCTCTCTTCCCATGGCGCAACGGCGCTATTCGTTTGTCTGCCTCATCGGCCCGTCGTTCAAGACGCTCGACGCCATGCAGGCGTTTGCCGAAAGCGTGCATCAGGTGATGAATCTGGCCGACCTGCCCAGTCTGGTCGCCATTCTCAAGCGTGGCCTGATGGACTTTGAACTGCGTTATCGCGTTTATCATGAAGTGGTCGCCGCGGAGAGCGAACGTTAGGATCCCGTTCAGTTAGTTGTTGCCCGCTGTTAAGTTCCCGTTCAGTTAATTGTTGCCCGCTGTTAAGTTCCCGTTCAGTTAGTTGTTGCCCCCTGTTAAGTTCCCGTTCAGTTAATTGTTGCCCGCCGGCGCCGATCTGAGAAGAATAGGCGCATGCCAAAGGCTTTCGCGATCGCGTGCTTCCTGCTCATCACCGCCGGGGGCGCGCTGTCGGCCCAGTTTGGCCGGAGGGGCCGAGACATGGCGAATAACGAGCCGCCGCCGACGGAGTTCGTTTTCGCCCGCTGGGAGTACGCCAGCGACGGAGGCTGGTGGCACGACTATCCCGACGCGGAAGAGCATCTCAACCAGATCATGGACGAGGCGACCGGTATCAATGTCGAGAAGATGTCGTACCGGATCGTGCGTATCGACAGCGATGAGATCTTCAAATACCCCTTCGGGTACATCTCCGAACCGGGTCAGATGACCCTGACCGACGCCGAAGTGAAAAACTTCAGGGAGTACGTCGATCGCGGCGGGTTCGTCATGATCGATGACTTTGACGGCGAGCGCCAATTCGCAGTCATGCGCGAAAATCTCGAGCGCGTGTTTCCGGATCGGGAGATGTTCAGGATGGCGGACACGCACGGCATTCTGAATACGTTTTACCGCATCGACAGCCTCTACGTGGAGTCGCCTTACGACGTGGGCGCGCCCGCTCAATTTCTCGGTATCAATAACGCGCAGGGAAACCTGGCGGTGATTATCTGCTTCGATAACGATGTCGGCGATTTCTGGGAGATGATCGATACGCCGCAATATCCTGTCCGGCCCAGCTTCGAAGCGTTGCGCCTCGGTATCAATTTCGTTCTCTATTCAATGACGCACTAACCGTCTGCCGTTCCCCTCCGCGTCTGCCTGCAGGGGCGGTCTATGACGTCTATGACCGCCAGGATGTGGAATGGTCTGACGTGGACTGAGGATCTGCCTGCAGGGGCGGTCTATGACCGCCAGGATGTGTCGGAATGGTCGCTTGTGGGCGGTCATAGACCGCCCCTACAACAAGGCTACTTCTTGGACTTTTTGTCCTTGTCCTTGGTCTTGTCGTTCTTGTCTTTATCTTTGCCGTCCGCCGCCTTTGCCGCTTCAGGCGCCGGCGCCGGCGCGACCGCGATTGGTTCGGGCGGCCGCGGCGGCCCGATGCTTACCGTCAGTTCCTCGTGAACGGACTTCACCGTCAATTTCCGGTCCTGGTATGAACCCGGTTTCGTCGTGTAGTAACCGATAGTGTATTCGGCGCGCAGATCCTGGCTGATGGCCTGCGCCATCCCGGTGATGTTCTGCCAGGTGTCGTTGGCGCCGGCAGTGGTTTCAAATGTGGAAAGGTTGATCACTCCCAGCCGTCCGGTTGCGGCGTTGACCATGTTCTGGAGGACGACGCTCGATCCCATCATCCCAAAACCGCCAAATCCGCCGGGCCCACCGGGGCCCCCCGCGGGGCGGCCGCCGGGGTTGTTGAATCCGCCGATACCGTTGTTGTCGTTGAATCCACCGAATCCGGGGGTGTTGTTGTTGAAGCCACCGCCACCGAATCCGTTGTTGTTGAATCCGCCGCCACCGAATCCGGGGTTGCCGAGACCGCCGCCACCGAATCCATTATTGTTGAAGCCACCGCCACCGAACCCGGGGTTGCCGAGACCGCCGCCACCGAATCCGGGTCCACCGAACCCGCCGCCGCCGAGTCCACCACCGCCGAGTCCACCACCGCCGAACCCACCGCCGCCGAGTCCACCACCGCCGAACCCACCGCCACCGAATCCGCCGCCACCAAATCCACGGTTCTGCAGCCCACCGGAAACGTCCTGCAGGCCGACATCGCGCAGGCCTGAAGTGTTCGTGCGGATGCTGTTAAAAGCGCCGGCAGCCAGGTCGGCCGCTTCCTTGGTGCTCGGGAGTGTGCCGCCGATTCCGATTGCGTAAACTGAAACGCCATATTGGGCCGCTGCGTTTTTCAGCGCGCCAATTCCGCCGGCATCGCGATCCCTGGCTTCGGTGATGACAACCAGCGCGCGCCGTGAATTTTTGGCATTTTTCATCGTGGCGACGGTGTCCGATACGACGTTATAGAGGAAGGTCGTGGGGCCTTTGGCTTTCAGATCTTTCAGCGTGTCCTGGATCTTGACAGCGTTGTCCGGGGTTGCGGGAATGAAATCCTGAAGAATGTGCAGGTCGCTGTCGAAACTGTACAAGGCGAATTCATCGCGCGTGGTCAACGTCTTGAACAGGACCTGAACCGCCGCTCCCTTCGCCGTGCCGAGGTAGTTGTTCATGTCCTCGTTGATGTCGATAAGGACGGCCAGACTCATCGGCGCGTCGGCGCCTTCGCCGAAGCCAACCAGGGTCTGTTTGACGCCGTCTTCCTCGATGACAAAGTCCTTGGCGCTGAGGTTGCCCACGAGTATTCCATTGGGGTCCTTCACGCTGGCGACAACTTGATCGAAGCGGACCTTGGTCGTAGCCGGAGTCTGTGCTGCAGCGCTGACGAGCAGGCTGGCAAGGCAGACCGCGACGAATCCAAATGCGGTGACGACAGATTTCATGCGCGCCTCCTGGGATTGCTTGCCAGTGAATAGTATTCAAATTGAAAGGATTGGGGAAAGGTTTTTTAGGACTTTGTGCCCGTCTGCTCTTAGGGACGGTCTGTCTGGGCCAGATTTCTCGCCCTGGTCCGCTTTACCCAGCAGAAGCGGGGACCGTCCCTATTCAGCGTTCCGGGATCACCCGGAGGCCGGCTGGCTTGTTTTCGCCGGCCTGGATCAGAATCGGACTGCCATCCCCTTCGTAAGAGGAGAGAAAGTCCCGGTTGAGGTAGGCATTGGGTTCCATCCGCCTCCAGGCGAAAAGACTGTAGGCGCCTGGTGGGATGCCCCGAATGACGAAGTTGCCGACGTCGTCCGCCACGATCATTCGATATTGTTCGGCGCGGTTCCGGCGTTTCGGGTCGGGCGCCAGCACGACCCTGGCGCCCGGGACCGGCCGGTTACTGTTTTCGGCGTAGACGGATCCTTTGAGGCTGCCCCCATCGGCGCCGAGCGCAATTTCGAGCAGGTCTGAGGCGGACTGAAAGTTCAGGTGGAAGACTCCGGCGTCGAGTATGTCAACGCTGCCGATCCGGGCCGACTTCAGGTACAGATCGCCGGGGAGGCCGGAAACCGAAACGCTGTAGTCGCTTCCGGTGTAAAAGCGGTCGATACCGAAGTCTCCTTCGGCTCGTGGCGGGTCGCCAACGGCAACCGGCACGGATGCCGCCACCGGCCGCAATTCGATGCGCGCGCTGGAAAGGTCTCGCGTATTGCGGCTCGCGCCTGCCGGCGTTTCCACCGTGAGTAATCCTTCGAGACGGGTACCGGTTGTGGGCACAATCCGAATGCCGCTCACATCCTGGTTCCGGATGAGCAGGCGCACGAAGCCGGTTTCCCGGCCGGCGCCGCGACCCGCGGAGCGTACGGCTTGAGCGACCAGCATGTAGTCGCCGGGCTCGACCTCATGGATTTCGAATGATCCGTCGGCCTCGGTCGATTCGTCGCGGGGGACGAGCGCCGCCACATCGCCGAGAGGTTCGAGCGTGATGCGCGATCGGCCGGGCAGGTTGGTTCGTCCCATGACGACGTCGCCACGCAGGGTGACTCGGCGTTCGCGGAATTCAGGGTCGCGGGTCAGCCGGAAATCGATGCCGGCCGCTTCCGTGCCGATCCGCAGCCGGATGGGCTCGACGCCCGCGGGGTCGGTCAATCCGGGATAGTACATCGGGGCGTATCCGTCCGGTGGCGTGACTTCATTGGGATTGTCGAACACCGGATCGGGCACAATGGCCGCGCCGACGTAGTACTCCCCGGGATCGATCCAGTACAGACGGTATTCTCCGTGGTCATCGGTTTCGGTGGAAAACGCCGGTGTAATCCGGCGTGAGCCGCGCGTGTCGTAGTTGACGCGATAGGCGCGCACGAGAGCGTTGGGCACCCCCTCTCCCTGTTCGTCGGAGATGCGGCCGGAGATACTGGGCGCCGGATCGAGGACGATCCGCAGGTCCAGCCGCTGTCCATTGGACAGGGTAATGGGCGGTCCGGGTTCATCCAGCGCCACTTCACCGTATTCCTTGCGCAGGTAGCGATCGCGTGTCACCTTCAGCCGGTACTGGCCGGGCCGGACGCCGGAAAACTCGAACCGTCCATTGACGTCGGCGCGCGCTACTCTTGGGGCTTCCGCGTTCGGGCCGGACTGTGACGGCTGGACGCGGGTGAGTTCCACGCGCGCGTTGGGAAGCGCGAAGGGCGGGTCGCCGGTGGCAACAATCATTCCCTGAATACCGGTCGGGATGCCCGGCCGCGTGACGGCGCCGGCCTGGGCCAGAAGCAGGAGGGCAAGCGCGATCTTCATCGGCTGAACGCCTCCGTTTCGGCCGCGGTAATGAGCGTGAGATCGGGCCGGGCGATACCGTTCTCTTCAAGCTGGACGGGAACGCCGCGCACGCCGAATCGGTTGAGGAATTCCGGATCGAAGTAGAACCGGTTTTCCAGTTCCTCGAAGGCGAACGCCAGGTAGCGTCCGGGGGCGATGCCGCGCAGGTAAAACGAACCCGTCGTGTCCGTGGCGGTGATCTTGAATCGGTCCGGGGAGCGCGCCGTGTCCCAGCGCGGGTCGGGCACCAGCACGATCTGGGCGCCGGCCACCGCATTCCCGCGATCGAGAATCCGGCCGTCGATGCTCGACCCGGGGCCGAAAACGATGTCGAGGGATCCGGAACGCGGGTCCACGTTGCGGATCGTCAGTCCGGCTGAAAGCGCGTCCCTTCCGGAGTAGCGGATTCCTTTGATATAGAAGCCGAGCGGGACCGGCGCGCTGACCGTATAGGTGCCCGGCGGGACCTCCAGGATCGTGAACGAGCCATCTGCGGAGAGCGCGCTGCTGCGCGGATCGCCCACGCCGCCATCCTTGCGGGTGAGCGTGACGACGACGCCATCCAGTTCCCGAAGCGAACGGACGCCGTCGATGGGACCTTCCCGGTCGGCCAGAATCCCTTCGAAACGGACCCTGCCTGTGATCTCCACGGGCGGCGCCATCGGTATCACGATTCCATCCAGATCCTCCGTGAGGTTGATGCGATGCAGTTCGGAAAACAGCCGCGGCCCGAGGACATTACGGTTGCCGCCGAGCGCCTGCGGCGTGGGCTCCGCCGTCGCATACAGGATGTAGGTTCCGGCAGCCGCGCCGTTAATGGTGAACCTGCCGTCAGAATCGGCGCGAATGGGATCGGGTTCGCGGCCCCCGGTATGGCCGCTGCCCAGAAGCAGGAACACGCTCGCTCCGGAGACCGCCCGGTATGTCGACGCGTCGACGACGCGTCCCCGAATGGTGTATCGCTGCGTCTCCATGAAATGAACATCGCGAAACGAATCCAGGCCGGCGGACAGCCGGATGATTTCCGCGTCACGGATGTTGGTGGTTCCCGGGTAGTAGACCACGGTATAGGCCTGGTCTTCCTCGGGGAGATTGGGTGTCAGCGAGACGTTTTCCGCCAGGGGCTTCGACACCTGCGCGCCATATCCGGCCACGAGGTAGTAGTCTCCGGGCGTCAGCCAGAACAACCGATACTCTCCGCGATCGTCGCTCAGGGTGGCTTTGGCCAGGGTCAGCGAGCGGCCCGATGGACCGTATTCCAGCCGATATGCGGCAATGGTCGCGGCGGCCATGGGCTGGCCCAGCGGGTCGGTAACCCGTCCGGAAATCGTGGGCGCGAGATACAGGCGCAGGACGATGCCGGTCACCTGTTCTCCGCGCTCAACCACGATGAGTGTGCCCAGTTCGTTGCGGCCCCGCTGGCCATAGTCCTGGCGGACGAACTGGTTTCGCGCGGCCCGGAGGGTGTACCGTCCCGGTTCGATGTTGTCGAATTGAAAGCGGCCCTGCTCGTCGGTGGTCGCGGTGAGCAGCGGAGGGCTCGTTGCAGCCGGTTGCCGCGGCGCGGCGCCGCCGCGTGGACCCACCTGACGTGTTGGCCCGGGAGGCGCCCAATCTGCCCGGACCAGGTCGATTCGGGCGCGGCTCAACGTTTCATTGGTGTCGGCGCGGAGCACAACTCCCTGGACGGACCCGCCATTGACCGAGGTCGGCGGACGGTTGTTGGGTTGTCCCCGCCCGCGCCCCCGCTCCGGCGTTCCAGGCGACGGCGTCACGGTCGGGTTGCCCGGCGCGCCGCCACGCGCGCCGCGCTGTCCGCGGGCGCCAGCCCCGCGCTGCAGGCCGAGTCCGATCTGGACGGCCACGCCAAGCGGAATCGTCAGAATCAGGATCCACCGCAATGTTTCCCGCATATGAAACACCCGCATCCTACTGCAGATTAGACCGCAGGGCGCAATGTCAATTCCCGTCTCCTTCTTGTAGGGGCGGTCTATGACCGCCCGGTGTTTCAAAGTGAATTCCTGTGAACCCAGGGGTTCCACTACGGAACGTCGGGCGGTCATAAGACCGCCCTACAGGCAGACGGGGGCCCAACACAATCCTCGACACGGCGATTCGCTCATAGCAGAATGACGCGGTGACCATGAAGTTGTTTGAAGACGCATCCGGAGTCGGCGAACTCTGGCGTGACGGCGTTTCGCCCGTCGCCGTCCGTTATTCCATCCAGCGCTATCAGGGCATCGTGGAAGGATCGGGGCTTCCGATTCCGGGACGGCACCGCATTGAAGGATCCATTGACTGCGATGCCGGAGCGAACCTTTCGGACTGGGTCGGCGCCCCGTTAACCCTCAGGCTCAGCGACGGACGCATGCTGGGCGTCACTCTGGCCGATCGGCATGGCCGGATCCTGAGTGAAGGCCACGGCCCATTGAAGTGTATGTGCTGCTGACCGGCTGAGCGAACTCTGATGAGTCTTCCCACCCGCGAACGGTTCTATCAGATCGGCATGCCTGCGAATATCGGCGAGGAATATGGAGCGTTAACGCGCTTCGCCGCTGCGCATGCGGGCGAGAGCATCCTTGATCTGGGGTGTGGTCATGGCGCGTACTCGGTGGCCCTGGCGTCTCGCGGCTATCGTTGTTTCGGATGTGACATCAATGTCGCTTACCTCGGACCCGGGCGCGCGGCGGGCCTGCCCGTGGCGGCGGTCTCCGACCGGTTGCCGTTTGCCGACAGGACGTTTGACACCGTGCTCGTCTTCGAGGTGATCGAGCATGTGCCGGATTTTGCGGGCGTGTTGCGCGAAGCTTTTCGCGTGGCGCGGAAGAACGTGCTGGTGACGGTCCCCAACGCGGAAGACATCGAATTGCTCAAGCAGAACGATGTGACGTACGCGCACATGTTATCTTCGGATCACGTCAATTTCTTCGAAGCCGCCTCGCTGAAGGAACTGTTGGGTGAGTTTGGCCGGGATGTTGATGTGCGGCGCGGCGATCCGATTTATCCGTTCTGGTTTCTGGGCCGGTCGATTCCGTATTACGGGCTGAGGGCGATCTATCGTCTGGGTCTGCTCCGTCCCCGGTTCTATTCTCGACTCTATGCTGTTGCGGGCGTTCGCCAAGATTAACCTGGACCTGCGCGTCGCTGGACGTCGCGCCGACGGCTTTCACGAAATCCGGACAGTACTCCAATCGATCGATCTGCACGACGACATCGAAATCGAGCCGGCCGGCCGGTTCGAATTCGAAGGACCTGCCGGCCTCGATGACTCGACGAATCTGGTGGTCCGCGCCGTCCGGCTGTTTGAACAGGAGATTGCGAGTCCGGTCAACGTCCGGATCCGGCTGGTGAAGCGGATTCCGGTGGGCGCCGGCCTGGGGGGCGGGAGTTCCGACGCCGCCACAACCATTGTTGGACTGGAGCGGCTGACCGGAAAGCGGCTGACCGGGCAGGCTTTGATGCGGTTATTGCGGGCTCTCGGATCGGATGTCCCGTTTTTTGCCGTCGGGGGACGCGCTGTGGGCGTGGGGCGGGGCGACGAGATCTACCCTCTCGAGGACGACTGTAGCTATGCGGCGGTTCTCGTGACGCCCGGCTTTTCCATCCGGACGGCTGACGCGTATTCGTGGTTGACGGTTTCCGATATATCCCCTAGCATTGAGGGTTTCTGCGCGCAGTTTGCTCCCGGCCGGGGGGGCGGCGAACCCATGAACGAGTTTGAGGGTCCGGTGTTCGCGCGGTATCCGGCGCTCGGGTCGATTCGAGCGGAACTGTTGCGGCGGGGAGCGGTCCGGGCGGCGTTGTCCGGGAGCGGTTCGGTCGTCTATGGGGTATTCCCTTCGACGGAGGCCGCTCTGGAGGCGTCCGGCCGGATGGCGGCGGATTTTTCGGCGGTCGTCGCGCGGCCATTGGGTCGAGCGGACTATTTTCAACGGATGGTTGCCGCGGATTGAACGCAATTGGGGCGTGGCCAAGCGGTAAGGCACAGGTCTTTGGAACCTGTATTCGAAGGTTCGAATCCTTCCGCCCCAGTTTTTGGAACAGGTTTTTCGGAACAGACTCGGTAAAGAGCAACAGTGAGCAACGACCTTAAAGTTTTTACCGGCACCGCCAACACCGCGCTCGCGCGCGAGATTTGCGAATGCCTGCGCTGTGACCTGGGACAGTCTTCCCTGACGCGTTTCAGCGACGGGGAAATCTACTTCCAGATTCTGGAGAACGTGCGCGGCGCGGACGTCTTCATCGTTCAGCCGACCTGTCCTCCGGTGGATTCGAATCTGCTGGAGACCTGCCTGATGATGGATGCGTTCAAGCGCGCGTCGGCCCGGCGGATTACGGCGGTCTTGCCGTATTTCGGTTATGCCCGCCAGGATCGCAAGGACAAGCCGCGCGTTCCGATTTCGTCCAAGGTGGTTTCGGATCTGCTGGTCACTTCCGGGGCCGACCGGATTCTGACCATGGATCTGCATGCGCCGCAGATCCAGGGTTTTTTCAATGTGCCGGTGGACCACCTGTTTGCCGCGCCGGTGCTGGTGGAGCACTTCCTGAAGCTGGATCTGCCGAACCTCACGGTGGTATCTCCCGACGCCGGCGGCGTCGAGCGCGCGCGGGCCTTTGCCAAGCGGCTGCGCGGGGAACTGGCCATGGTGAACAAGCGGCGCCTGGAAGCCAATGTCGCGCAGGTCATGAACGTCATTGGTGATGTCAAGGGACGGACCTGTCTGGTCGTGGACGACATCATCGATACGGCGGGGACGCTGGTGAAAACAGTCGAGGCCCTGTTGGAGCAGGGGGCGACGAGTGTCTATGCCTGCTGCACGCATCCCGTTCTGTCCGGCCCCGCGATTGAGCGGATCGAGAGTTCGAATCTGAAGGAAGTGGTCGTCACCAATACGATTCCATTACGCGCCGACGCGCGCAAGTGCCGCAAAGTGACAACACTGAGTGTGGCCCAACTGCTGGCCCAGGCCGTGCAGGCCATTCACGACGACACGTCGGTGAGTGGATTGTTCATGTAAGGAGTTTCGAGTTTATGGCTGAAATTGTCATCGCTGCCAAAAGCCGCGCGGATCGCGGCAAGAACGCCGCGCGCCGCCTGCGCCGCGAAGGTCTGATTCCGGCGGTTGTTTATGGGGGAACGGGAGAGACGGCGTCTCTGTCAGTGGATCCCAAGGTGTTGCGCAGGGTCCTGCGCTCGGAGGCGGGCCGAAACACGATCCTCAAACTGGACCTGGGCGACGGGACGCCGACGGCGGCCATTCTCAAGGGCTGGCAGGTGGATCCCATCAAGGAGAATTTTCTGCATGCGGACTTCTACCGCATCGCCATGGACGTCGCGATCCGCGTGACGGTCCCGATCGCCATCAAGGGCGAAGCTCGCGGCGTGAAAGTGGATGGCGGCGTGCTCGAACTCATCATGCGTGAGATCCACGTGGAGTGCCTGCCTGGCGACATTCCCGAGCGCATCGAAGTGGATGTCACCGGACTGGGCATCAATGACGCCGTGCGCGTGGCCGACTTGCCGGTGAGCGACAAGGTGACCAAACTCGACGATTCAGGGCAGGTTGTAGTTCACGTCATTTCGGTGAAGGAAGAGGCCGCTCCGACCGCGGGCGTCGCTCCGGCAGTCGAAGGCGAAGCCGCCCCGTCCGAACCGGAAGTGCTCAAGAAGGGCAAGAAGGAAGAAGAAGCGGCGGAGTAACGGTCCCCGCGATTGGCCATGTGGTTCATCATGGGCCTCGGCAATCCCGGATCCGAATACGCCGATACGTATCACAATGTCGGATTCCGGGTAGTGGCTGCGATGGCTGCGGAATCCGGCGTGAAGATCGGCAACCGGGTCGGGCCGGCGCTGATTTCCGGCGAAACGACGGTTGGGGGACAAAGCGCAAGGTTCGTGCTTCCCCAGACCTTCATGAACCGTTCCGGGGATGCGGCGGCGGCGATATTCGAGAAGTTCGAGGCCGCGCCGGGCGACCTCGTGATCGTCTACGACGATGTGGCGCTGCCGCTGGGCAAGGTCCGGGTACGGCAAAGGGGTTCTGCCGGCGGCCACAATGGAGTAAGATCGCTGATTTCCGCTTGCGGGTCCGACGAGTTTCTTCGGGTCCGCGTCGGAATCAAGCCCGACCACCCGATTGCGGAGATGCGAAATTTCGTCCTCTCCCGGGTTGCGAAAGTGGACAGGAGTTTGCTGGAGTCGTCCGAGGCCCTGGCGGTAAAGGCCGTGGAGACCCTCCTCTCCCGTGGCATTGAGCAGGCGATGGCGGAGTTTAACGGGATGGACCTGCGCGGACAGGAAGATACGAAGGAATAACGGCAATGCGAAATTATGAAGTGATGTTTATCGTCAATCCCAACATCCTGGAAGAGGAGATCGACAAGATCAACAGCCAGGTGGAGGGCATTGTGACGGCCGGCGGCGGGACCGTCGACAAGATCGAGAAGATGGGCAAGCGCAAACTGGCCTACGCGGTTGAGAAGTTCCGCGAAGGGTCGTACGTGCTGTTTACCATCGTGGCGGATGGCCCCATCGTCAAGGAAATCGAGCGACGCCTGCGCGTCATGGAGCCGGTGATCAAGTACATTACCGTCCGGATGAACGAGGAAATGCGGCGCCTCGACAAGATCAAGGCGCACCGCGCAAAGCGGGCGGCGCGACGCAGCAGCGCGCACGCCTCGTCCGCCCCGGCGGAACAGTCCGCCGAAGAGTTTTAACGGATTTGGCGGCCGGCAGCCCCGGCCGGAGAATGCGAGATACGGCGCGGTATGATCCGCGCGCCAAAGGAGAAGCCCGTGGCTATTCAGAAACAGTATTACCGGCGCAAGAAAGTCTGCAAATTCTGCGTCGAACGAATCGATGCCATCAACTATAAGGACGTGAAGCTGCTGTCGCAGTTCGTCCCGGAACGCGCCAAGATCATGCCCCGCCGCATTTCCGGCGTGTGCAATCCTCATCAGCGGTTGCTGGCCGACGCCATCAACAAAGCCCGCAACATCGCCCTGTTGCCGTTTGCGGCGGAGTAAACACCATGGAAGTCATTCTTCGCGAAACCATCGATACGCTGGGCCGCGCCGGTGAAGTTGTCAAAGTGGCCGACGGCTATGCGCGCAACTTCCTGCTGCCGAAAAAGCTGGCCTATCCGGCGACGCCGGGCAATCTGAAGGTCATCGAATTCGAGCGGCAGTCCCTGCTCCGCAAGGAATCCAAGCAGAAGGGCGACGCAGAGGCGTTGAAGGCCCTGCTCGACGCGGTCAGCGTCGTGGTGCGCCGCAAAGTGGGCGAGCAGGACACGCTCTACGGATCGGTCACGAACGCCGACGTCGCCGAGGAACTCGTGAAAAAGGGATTCGATATCGAAAAGCGCAAGATCGTGATGGAGGATCACATCAAGCATCTCGGCGAGTTCCAGATCCCTGTCCGTCTTTTCAAAGACGTGACCGCTCACGTCACGTTGAAGGTCGAAGGCGAAACCGAAGCAGAATAACACCCGGTTCCCGTTTTCTGAAGGCGCGCGGTCTTCCAGCCCGCGCGCCTTTGCTGTTTTTTGCGCTGTGCCGCCCCGTCTGCTTGCAGGGGCGGTCATAGACCGCCCCTGCAAG
>DASUFH010000109.1:0-2706 GCA_036274645.1 Terriglobia bacterium | reverse complement strand
ACTCTCCGCCGCTACGGCTTCTGGGTTCCATCAGACTTGCCGGTCCCGAGCCGGTAGGTTCAACCGCCGGATGCGGAAAACCGCACGTCCGGTGGTGTGGGAGGGACCGTGAGCGCAATCTCACGGTCCCGACCCGATCAGATGCTCCCATTGCTGAGACGTGTGGGCTAGCATCCTCTGGGATAGAACCACACCTGCGGTTTGTCAGACCTCGAGAAGGCGACAATCCAGCCACTCCTGAGTATTTCCGGAGACTTCTCGCAGCGGCCCGGTTCGAGCACGTCAACGAGGAACCAGTCCTTGCCTTCACGCACGACGTGGTCATTGACATTAACGTCCTGCCGCTCGATTCGATCCTTCAGTTTCTCGAAATGAGCCGATGGGTCAGGCTTTTCATACAGGATGCCATCCCAATCCGGGGTCAGGTAACTCATCCTGCCCAGGAGCAACGATGACAACGGTCGAAAAGCGCCAGCGTCATTGGGCGACAACCACCCTTCTGCCTGCTTTCCGTTCTGGGTATAGCGCAGCAAGAACCATCCGTTTCGAACGTCGTACACTTCCGCAGACAATTCATCGTAACCATGCATCAGCCACGTCACAGATTCTCGCGCTTCCTCCGCGCGTAGTTGAACGCGAACGCGCGCTTCGGTGTTCGGCGCCTCTCGCAAGGCAGTGGCGCCTCGCTCGTTCAGAGGAATAGCGCCGGGAACAGGTGTCAGGATTTCAGTAGAGGGCAGATCGAACCAGTTCGGAACTTCGACGGAACCTATCAGCCGTCTGTCTGACGCTGCCGGATTTGCCGCTTCCGTCACGAACGGGGGCGTGGCGTTCTGACTCGATCCGGTTTGTGACGAGGAGCAGAACAAAGCAAAAGCCGTGAGCGCCAGCGCCGCGACTGCGGGCCTGATATGGACTCGCCTGGCGTGGATCATTGGATGTTGTTACCGGCCGCGGGAGGGGACGTCAGGCGGACCGTGATCGGGACATTGCTTCCGGCCGCCCTGCTTTCGGATCGGCCGAGAACAGGCGCCCCGGTGAACCGATCGGCGATTCCGGCGTCGGTGATCAGGAATGGATCGGTCAGATCGAGCGGCCCGGCGGTCACGGACTCCAGGGTATAGCCGCCGGGGAGTCCCGCAACGTGGACGCGATATTCTCCGGTCAGAACGGACAGGGAAGACTCCCCGCGGGAGACCGCCACGATCTGCGGCGCGCCGCCATCTCGAGTGGGCGTGAATCCGATCTCAAAAGCCGGAACGTTTCCATCCCGGGTAACGACCACGACGTTAACGGGAACGATTGACGGCGGGTTCGGTGGTTTCGGTTCCGCTGCGGCGCTTTGCCGGACGCGCGCCACCTGCACCTCCAGATTCGCGAGATCGCTTGTCCCCACGTCAAAAGGCAGACTGTCCTCCAGCGTGTATCGCCCCGCCGCCAGGCCTTCAATATTGAAGGCGCCCGTTTCATCCATCGTTACGTGGCCAACGATCGGGTCCGACGGCAGCGGATCGGCGGTCGGCAGATATCTCAAGGTGAGCAGGACCTTCGAGCGCGGGCTCGTCTTCTTCAGAGCGTCGAGATTCGTGACGAGGCCGGTTACGCTCACGCCTGGAACAGGTCCAGCCGGGCGCTTCGTTGTGAGAACGATGTTGATTGGCGGACTGGTCATGTCCGGCGTCACTATGAGCGGCGCTTTCGTGATGTCGGTGTTTCCGGAAGTTATGGACGCCACGTAGTAGCCGAGAGGATGCGCCACATTGATGGTCCGGCTTCCGGGGTCGAGTGGGAGGCAGAACTGTCTCCCCGGTCCACGAACCTGAACTCCTCTGGGCTTGCCGTCAATTTCCAGCGTGATATAGCTCGGGATGATTCCATCTACAACGCGCAGGGTTCCATTTTCGCGGCAACCGGAACCATCGGGACTCCTGCCGCCGCTGATCGCGCCGGCTGCCGGGCCAGGTTGCTGCGCGAGGAGCAATGACAACAAGTACGGGAGCATGGTCATTTGCGATTTCCCTTTTGAGGCATTCTATCCCTTGTCAGGCGGCGCGATGTTCCGTTGTTTGCCTCGATGTTTCCCCGATCCGCGTGAAGACAAAAGATCCCCTTCCGTGAGGCAGTATTTATCGCATATCTTTCGTCCGGGCACGCGGTTTCTGAATGAAATTGATGAAGTCGTCCGGACTCTGAAAATGCGTTCCGGGCGCAATTCTGCGTTTGGTGATGAGGTGGTTTTAATGGCAATGAACGTATTTCCGGAGGTGTGGCTCAACAGGCGGCTGGAAGTGAGCGTCAGGACCTGTCCGGCCTGCGGCGAACTCGCCATCTTCCTTCGACCGGCGACGAACAACTGGCTGCATTTCTGGTTGAGCGTCATCAGCAGTGGGTTGTGGCTGGTAGGCTGGCTGGTCATTGTGATTCACCATGCATCGATCCCCTGGTACTGTGCCGGCTGTGGCGACCTGGGGGCGCATATGGCGTTGAATCCCGGCGGGACTCCGCCGGTCCGCCTGAATGATGGACCGAGGCCGGCAGACTGAACCGACAGTTACTGTGTTGAGGGAGCCCCTTGAAGATCCCTATTCATCGAAAGCTTTTGAGTCCCCGTCTGCTTCTGCCTGTAGGGGCGGTCTATGACCGCCCCTGGAGTTTGGAGGGGACCTGGAAATGGTTCCGCTGTTGTGTGGGTGGGAAGCCCACCGG
>DASUFH010000108.1:0-16805 GCA_036274645.1 Terriglobia bacterium | reverse complement strand
CACGATGCGATCTTTTTGGCCGGGCGTCACGATGACGTAGCGATGGAGGCCGCCGGCGGCTTCCTTGAACGTCGTGCGGCCATCGTCCAGGACGGAGATGGCTCCTGGCGCCGACAGGCTCCAGTAATCCGCGTCGGAGCGGGCCGCGTACAACGCCGCGATCGCCGCCTGTGCGGGAATACTTGCGCCCGCCGTTCCTTCCCGAAATGCCCGATAAGCCGCCATGAGCGGGTGGTTGGGTGTCGCGCCAAGATCGGACTCCAGCCGTTCGCCGGGATAGGGCGCGGCATTCCCAGCCTCCACGCCCACGGCCACGATGGGCGAAGGCCATTCCGCAAACAGTCTCTTTGCCGATGGAATATCGGAATGTGCGCGGGGTTCAACGCGGCCGCCGTTTTCAAATGAGCCCATCGCCACGACAAGCAGGCGGACCTTGGACTTGAGGATGTCTCGCGCGCCATGCAGAGCCAGCAACCGCGCCAGATTCGTCGCGGGCCCCGCCAGGACGGCGATTGCCTGCTGATCCTGCTGGCCAAGGAGGGCATTGCGGAAGACCACGGCAGGTTCGCCAGTGTCGATCACGGTTTGAATGCCGGAGCGGAACACCGGTTGTCCGTCGGGATTTTTCATCTCGAGCGGAACACGCAACATCGGCGAATCTTCAAGCGGGAGACCGTCTTCCGCCAACCCGATGGGCAGGGATCCGCCGGAGCCATAAAAGCGTGAAAGCACATCGCAGAACATCGCGGCTTCAAGACTGGAGTTGCTGACAGACGCGGCGATCACGCGCCCGCGACCGAGCCCATAGAGCATCGAGAGCGCGATGGCCGCATCGATATTGCGGCCCATGTCGCTGTCAAAAAGGAGTCCGGGAAGCTGCGATCCGCCGCGAGCCTGCATTGGCATTTAGATCCTGAATGGGCTTCTCTGCTGTAGGGGCGGTCATACACCGCCCCTACAAGCAAATCCGATTTATGAGAGTCCGGACAGCCGGCCGGAGGAATCGCCAAAGCCCTCGACGTGAACGCCCATGCGATCCATCAGGCTGAGATGGAGATTCGAAAACGGCGTTTCCCGCCGGAATATCACGCGCTGTCCGGTTTTCAGCGATCCGCCGCCACGGCCGACGATCACTGTCGGCAGGTCGTCGTGAAGATGGCGGTTGCCGTCCGACAGGCCGGCTCCGTAAACCAGCATCACGTTGTCCAGCAGCCGGCCGGATCCTTCTTTCAATGCGGAAAGCCGTCCCACCCACTCGGCGAAGTTCCGGAGGTGGTATTCGTTGATCTCCGTCACCTTCGCCAGTTTTTCGCGACTGCCACCGTGGTGGGTCAGCGGATGATGTCCGTCGGAGATGCCGATCTCGCGATATGGCCGCGACGTTCCTTCGCGCGTCATGAGCAACGTCGCCACCCGCGTCAGATCCGCCTGGAACGCGACCGTGACCATGTCCGCGAGAAGCGAAAAGTGTTCGGCGAAATCGGCCGGCGTGCCGGCCGGTTTTGCCATGCCGGGCGCGACCGGTGTGGGATCCGTCGCCGCCTTCTCGATGCGCGTCTCGATCGAGCGAATGGCGGTGAGGTATTCGTCCAGCTTGCGCTTGTCGGTGGCCCCGAGATCCCTGGCCAGCGCGCTGGCGGACTCCTTCACGTAATCCAGGATGCTCTTCCGGATGCGGAACTGCTGTTCGCGTTCCGCCGGCGTCAGATCGGCGGACGCGCCGAAAAGACGCTCGAAAACCATGCGCGGATCGAGCAGCGGCGGCATGGGTTGCGTCGAACTCTTCCAGGACAGGTTGTTGGTATACGCGCATGAATAGCCGGAATCGCAGTTGCCCGATTGCCTCGGGTCTTCCATGCCCAGCTCGAGCGATGGCAGACGCGTCTCCCCGCCGATTCGGCTCGCGATCAACTGATCCATCGACATGGGTGAATCCACGAACGCTCGTTTGTCCGTCTTTTCAACGTGACCGCCGGTGAGGTAATTCGCCGAACACCGGCCGTGATCGCCGGCGCCATCGAGCAGCACGCGAGCCCAGTTGTGCGTGAGATTGCTGAGCATCAGCACGTCGTCCCGATACGGCTGCAACGGCTTCAGGATTCTGGGCAGTTCGGTAAGCGGGCCCGTATAGGCCGGGTTCCAGTTCTCCATGTCGATGCCGTTGGGCACATAGAGAAACATCAGCCTCACGGGCGTCTTGCCGGCCTGGCGCGCGGCCGCCCCCAGTGGCAGGGCCGGGACCATCGCTTCCATTAACGGAAGACCGAGGGCAACGCCCATCCCGCGAAGGAAGGCGCGTCGTGGCAGCGCTTTTCCGGTGATGATCATGACTCTCCCCGTCTCGATTGAAATGGCAGACTGCGAACGATCTCGTAAATCAGCGTCTGAAACCGGTATTCCTTTGTCGCCCAATTGCTCACGATCGCATTGACGCTGCGGCGATCGTAACCTTCCAGGCCGCGGCCCAGCGAATACACCAGCATTTTCCGCGTGAGCGCTTCCGCAAACTGCGGCATCCGGTCGCCGAGCGCTTCCCGAAGGTCCGCCGGCCCGTTAAACCGCGTCCCATCGGGCAAGACGCCCGTGGTATCGAGCGGAAACTTGCCGTCGGCGGTCCGCCATTTTCCGATGGCGTCATAGTTTTCCAGGGCGAATCCAAGCGGATCCATCTTGGAATGACACGACGCGCATGTCGGGTTGGCCCGGTGCTGCTCCATCTGTTGCCGCAGCGATTGCACGACTCCCGGAGCCTCCTCATCGAGTGGCGGAACGTTTGGAGGAGGAGGCGGCGGCGGCGATCCCAGGATGTTCTCCAGAACGTACCGGCCTCGCAATACCACCGAAGTACGCGTCGGATAACTCGACACCGTCAACACGCTCGCCTGACCGAGAATGCCGCCCCGCTCCGGGCCGGTCAATTCGACGCGGCGGAAGTCGTCTCCCGTCACGCCGCCGATGCCGTAAAAGCGGGCCAGCCGTTCGTTCAGGAACGTGTACCGGGCGGTCAGGAACTCGGAAATCGGCCGATTCTCGCGCAACATGGAATCAAAGAACAAACGCGTCTCGGTCCGCATCGCTTCCTTGAGTTCAGCGTTCCACTCCGGGAACTTGTCCGGATCGGGCTTCACCGAATCGAGGTTCCGCGTTTCCAGCCATTGTCCGGCAAAGTTTTCGGCGATCGCCGAAGCGCGCGGATCGGCGAGCATTCGCTGTGTCTCGCCGTCCAGGACGGCCGGATCGCTGAGTTTCTTTTGCTCGGCCAGGTCGAGGAGCCGGTCGTCGGGCATCGAACTCCACAGGAAGTAGCTGAGTCGCGAAGCCAGTTCCACATCGGAGACGCGGTGAACGGCCGCCGGGTTCTGCGGTTCGGCGTCGTGTTCGATGCGGAACAGGAAGTTCGGAGACACGAGCATGGCGGTCAGCGCCGTCGCAATTCCCCGCTCCACACTCAAGCCTTCGGCGCGCGCCAGATCCACCAGCTTCATGAGCGAAGCCACTTCCGCCGGTTTCACCGGCCGCCGGTATGCGCGCCGCGCAAGCGTTCCGACAATCCGTTCCACGCATGTTGCGCCGGACGCGGGATCGCAGATCAGGATTCTGGCGCGACTGGCAGGCGGAGCGGACGGAGTCTGGGGTCCCAGGATTCCGATATAGCTTGGATATTTGTTGGCGGCCGAATCGAACGCCTTGTCGCGCGGCATGGCGGCGCCGATGGCGTCGTCCATGAAACCCAGCCGGAATGTGTGCTGCCCTTCGGGAAGGAAGACTCGAAACTCCTTCATCTCGTAGGGCGAAAAGTACACGGACCTGGGAGGCGTTGTCGCAACGACTTCACGGTAAAGAAGGACGCCGTCCATCCAGAATCCCATGGTCACCGGCTTACCTTCGGGACCGCGATGCCCGGAGAGTCCCGCCTGAATGACGTACTCCCCGTCGTAGTCCACGCGATGCGCGCGCTCAATGAAACTCGTTCCCACGCGGTGAGCAAAACCGGTCGTGCCGGCCACCTGACCACCCCCAACGTCCGCCGAATACGACGCGCTGATGGGCTTGGGCAGTTTCACCAGGCCCAGAGCCCGCTCGGAAACTCGTTCGGCGGCGACAAGGTACTTTTCGGCCAGGAGAGGCGACACGGTGAGCACGTCGGCAATATTGTCGAACCCCTCACCCGAGTCGTCGGTGGGAAATTCCTGCGTGGCCTGGAAGTCCACTCCCAGCAGATCGCGGATCGTGTTGCGGTATTCAACACGGTTGAGGCGCCTCGCGGTAACCCGTCCGGGGTCCGGCCGGGTGTTCCGATCGAGCCGGTCGAGTTCGCGCTCGATTGCGGCGGTCATATCGGCCAGTCCGGACGGCTTGGCGATGTTCGGCGGCGGCATTTCGCCGGTCTTGAGCTTGCGCAGCACGGCTTCCCATTCGGACCGATGCGTTGCAACCGTGCCCTCCGCGTCGAGCGCCTTCAGATTCAAGCCACCCGACGCGACCGACTGGTTGTGACACTGCGCGCAGGTCTGGCGCAAAACGGGCGACACCGCGGACTGGAAATCGACGGGCGCCTGGGATCGCGTCTGGACCGTTGTCGAAAGCGCGAAAACGAGCGCAAGGCCGGCCTTCAGGGCAAGATGCTTCACGCCTAGTTCCTCGCCGCCGGGGCGCGCACGGCGCGCTCCTCGTCGTTACGCGGATCGGTGGACACCGGCTGATCGCGCCACAACCAGCGCATCATCTCCGGCATGATCGCGCCGCCCATCGCCTGTCCGTGACGGTTCATGCCCCAGGAGTAGTTCACGTCGTAGCCCTTCTTCGTCAGCGCTTCCATCAGACGCACGTTCTGATAGAACCAGTCGCGGGTTTCGTCGTAGGTTCCATTGGCGTTGAGCGCGCGGTTGTCGTTGCGTCCATCCTGCAGGAAGACGCGGATGGGCTTCTTCTCGCTCTCCAGAACAATATCGGCATACCGATGCCCGCCGCGCAAATTGGTAAAGCTGCCGACGATGCTGAGCACCTTGCGGAAATGCGTGGGCCGCTCCCACGCCACCGTGAAGGCCGCGATCGCGCCCGAACTCGCGCCGCCAATACCGTGGTGCTCCGGATCTTTGGAAATGTTGTACTGCTCGTAAAGGACCGGCAACAGTTCGTCCACGATCACCCGGGCATATTTGTCGTCGAGCGAGTTGTATTCCGTCGGACGGTTCGTGTCGCGGTCGCCCCAGTTCTGCGGGGTCGGCTCGGGCTGGTCCGGACGGCGTCCAGGATTGATGAACACCCCGATCATGACCGGAATCTCGCGCCGGTAAATCAGGTTGTCGAGGACGTTGAACGCCCGCAGATTGCCGGCCGGCGCCAGGAACGCCTGTCCGTCGTTGAAGATCATCAGGCTGGCGGCCTGTGCAGGCGTGTATTGCGCAGGCACGTAAACCCAGTAGGTGTGCTGCGTCCCCGGATACGCCTTCGATGGCAGCGTAAACGGCCCTCGAATCTCGCCTTTGGGCACGCCTTCCTGTTCGAGAGAGTCGGGACCGAGGTGATAGAGCGTGTCGGGATTCGAACCCTGGGGCGCACGCTGCGCAATGGCCGTCCCACCGGCAGCCAGCATCAGAAACAGCACACAAACACGCGCCCACGCCATCACAATCCTCCTCCCCCTCAATGTGTTGTCCGCCAAAAATAACACAACGCGGCCCCCTGTAGGGGCGGTCTATGACCACCCACCGTCTCGAAAAATCCACACCGTGGGAACCATAGAACTGTGAACAAGGAGTTCGGAGGAATGCGGTCCCCTTTTGCGTCCCCCGCTGTCCACTGTGCGCTGGCTGTTGTCCGATGTCTAATGGACCTGGCGCGCTGACCCACTGACCAAGTGACCCATTGACCCATTGACCCATTGACCCATTGACCAGTAAGCCAGTGAGTCAGTGGGCAGTTTAGCCAGGTTCATTAGACATCGGACAACAGCCAGCGCACAGTGGACAACGAGGGGACCGCCCCTGCAGCAGAAAGAGAGTTGTCACGGTAACGCGTAAACAACGAGGCGCTGGTCCGGTCCGGCGGTTCCGTTGGCTGCCACGACGGCGACGTATTGCCTGCCATCCTTCCCTTCGTAGGTCATGGGCACGGCAGTGCTGTTGAGGTCGAGGGGCGCGGCCCAGAGTTCCTTCCCGGTCTTGCTGTCGAAGGCGCGAAACTTCCGGTCGTTTGTAGCGGTGATGAAGACAAGGCCGCCCGCGGTCGCAATCGGACCGCCGCTGCCGGCCGAACCGACATTCTGCTTCCCTTCCGGCATGCGGTCGTCCGCGCCGAGAGGCGCCTGCCAGGCAATGTCTCCGGTATTGGCGTTCACGGCAGTCAGCGTTGCCCAGGGAGGACGGATACAGGGCGCGTTGATGTTTTGTCCGGCAGCGCCGGCCATGCGCGCCGAAAATGCCGGACCTCCGGCGCGTGAATATGGAAGCTGGCCCTGCGGATCCTGGGCGTTGTAGCGGTTGTTCCGATCCATGTAACCCGTCACCGGGGTGTCCTTGGAGTTGATGAACACAAACCCGTTACGGGGATCGTATGCAGACCCGCCCCAGTTGGAGCCTCCGGTCAACCCGGGTGTGATCAGGCTCGGAGGATTCACGCCGTTGCGCAACAGCCACGGCGTGTAGGGACCGCTGTTGAAGAACTTCGTGTCTTCCCACAGTTTCGCGCAAGCCGCCGCATGTTCCGGAGTGGTATCGCCGGGGCGCGGCAGGTCCTCTTTGGAGATGCTGACGCGCGCGATCGGAGGGGGCTTGACTGGAATCGGCTGCGTTGGCGAGTACCACTCGCCCGGCACATCGCCCTTCGCCACGGGGGCCTCCACAACGTCATATACCGGTTCGCCGGTCGTGCGATCGAGAATGAACATGAATCCCAGTTTCCCGCTTTGCGCGAGCGCGGGTATGGTCCGTCCGTTTTTGACGATGTCGAACAACACCGGCGACGGCGGCAGATCGTAATCCCACAGATCGTGATGCACGGTCTGGAAATGCCAGATGCGCTTGCCGGTTTCGGCGTTGACCGCGACCAGCGCGTTCGCAAACAGGTTCGCCCCCGGCCGGTCGCCCCCGTAATAGTTGTTGTTGGGACCGCCGATCGGCAGGTAGACGATGCCGCGCTCCTCGTCCATGGTGAGCGCAAACGCCCAGACATTCGGCCCGATCTTGTCCTTCCAGCTTCCGTCGATCCAGGTATCGTTTCCGAATTCGCCCGGCAGGGGAATCGAATGGAATTCCCAGAGTCTGGCGCCGGTGCGGATATCCCATGCGCTGGGATTCATGGGCGGACCGGTGGCAATGACGGTACCGGCGTCGACGTGCCGCTCGCCGGGGCCGAAGATCATCGCGCCGAGAAAGGCCATGTTCCTGTAGACCAGGGGAACGCCCGCGTATCCGGCCGGCAGCGTGATCTCCCCGTTGGTTCCGAACTTCTTGTCCAGCGCGCCGTCTCGCGCGTTCAGCCCGACGAGTTTCTGGCCGGATGTAAACAGGATACGCGGATTGTTTTCGGCGTCTCCAGGCCAATAGGCCACGCCACGAAACGACGCTGTGCCGGAGGGAAGCCTGTAGACCCAGATCTCTTTTCCAGTCTCCGGCTCCAGCGCCACGATCCGGTTTCCTGCCGGCAGGTACATCACCCCGTTGACGACGATCGGCGTGACCTCGTTGAAAATCTCTGACGCCATGGCGGGAGCCGGATTGATATTGCCGCTCGCCGGCTGCAACTGATAGGTCCACGCGCGCTCGAGCTTCGCCACATTGCCGGTATCGATTTCGGTGAGCGGAGAAAACCGGGTCCCTGCCAGATCGCGGTTGTACATCGGCCAGTCCGCGCCGGCCGACCGGGTATTGGCGCCGCGCTGCGCGCCCGGAATTTCAGCAACCAGCGGCAGCAATGCCAGGGTAATGACGGTCAGCGCATAACGAAATCGCATCGTCCAATCTCCCTCCAAACCAACTGCGGAGAGCCGGGCATGGCCCGATCAATCCGTTCGCACGCTTTCCACAGGTTCTGGCTGGACCCGGATTATTGCACGGCGAAACGCGCCGTTTCGATTTTGATGGGGCGTTAATTTCTCTATCGTCAGGACGAGGCGCGTCGGCTCATGCCCCGGCCAAGCATAAAACCGGCCACGGCCGCCGCGAGGTCGGCGGGTCGAACGGGTTTCTTCAGGTGCAAGTCGTAGCCCGCGGACAACGCCTGTTCCCTGTCCGTCACACTGGCGTAGGCGGTCAGCGCAATTGCCGGAAGCCGGCGCCGGACCTCGTCCTGTTCGAGCCGGCGGAGTTTGCGAATCAGCGCATAGCCGTCTTCATGAGGCATTCCAATATCCGCGATGAGAACGTCGGGCGCGCTTTGGCGTATCAATTGGACGGCCTCACCCGCCGACGACGCCTTCTGGACGACGGCGCCCCGAGACTCCAGCGTGAAAGCCACGAGTTCGCGCGTGTCTTCGTCATCGTCAGCGACCAGAACTCGCAGTTTCGCAATCGACCGTTCGTCGCCAATCTTCTCCTGTGATGGCGTCGCGGTGAGGGGCGCGGCCACTCCAGCCGGGGCAGGAAATGTGACGGTAAAGGTGCTGCCTTGTCCTGCTCCCGGGCTTTCCGCCCGAACGGTCCCTCCGTGCGCATGAACGAGTTCACGGACGATGGCCAGCCCCAGCCCGAGCCCCCCGTGTGGGCGCGTCCGGGCGCTCCGTGCCTGCCGGAATCTCTCAAAGACCACGGGCAAAAACTCCGCGCTGATGCCTTCGCCATCGTCGATGACCTGAAACTCGATCCCGGACAACGACAAGTTCAGACAAGCGCGGACATGCCCCCCCTGTGGAGTGAACTTCACCGCGTTCGAGACGATATTCGAAACAATCTGGCGCAGCCGCCCGGCTTCACCGGTCACGATCAGCGGGGCTGCAGGCAACTCCAGCTCCAGACTCACTCCTTTCGCGACAGCCCCAGGCTTCAGGGAATCGACAACACCCTCAACAATCGGCGACAGGTCCACGGGCGCCATATCAAGCGTCAACTGGCCCGCCACGATACGTGAGAGATCGAGGAGTGAGTCCACGAGCTGGACCTCAGCCTTTGCGTTTCTTTCAATAACCTCAAAGGCATGATTAGCCTGTTCGGAAGGCAGCCGTCCTGTTCTTAAAATCGCAGCCCACCCGAGAATGGCGCTCAGCGGTGTGCGGAGTTCATGGGACAGCAGGGCCAGAAATTCGTCCTTGGCGCGATTGGCCTCCTCGGCCTTGCGGGCGGCTGCCCGTTCCGTTTCCACCGCCTGTTTGCGCTCCGTGATATCTGAACAGACACCGGCCATCTCCATGGGATAGCCGTCGGGACCGAAGAAGGCCCGGCCGCGTCCTTCAACCCACCGTACAGCGCCATCGTTGCGCACGATCCGATATTCGACGTGATAATCCTTTGCCGACTTCAGGGCGTGATCAATGGCTTGAACCACCCGCTCCTGATCATCGGGGTGTATCTCGTTCCGGACCGCCTCAAAGGTTCCGGGAAAACTGCCTGGGGCCAGTCCGTGAATGGACTCCAGCTCCGGAGACCACGTCACCACCCCTGTCGCGACAGTCCAGCGCCAGGCGCCCATCCTTCCCGCCTGCAGAGCCAGCTGCAGGCGCTGCTCCGCTTTCTTCTCTCTATCGCTGCGATCGCGTTCGAACAACTCGGTCCGGGCGCGCTCGGCCAGACGTCGCGCGCTGACGTCGCGGAAGACGATCACAGCCCCAGCCGGCGGTCCATCGCCCATTTTGATTGGCGTGACCGCGCCGTCGATCGGCGATTCATTTCCGTTTCTGGCGACAAGGCCAACATCGGAAATCACACTCCGGGCCGCGCCTCCCAGAAGAACCCTGGAGACGGGATTCTCGGCAACCCGGGCGGCCCTGTCATCCACGACGAACACATGATGCGCCGGCTTCCCTCTGGCGTCGGCCTCAGTCCAGCCCGTGAGCAATTCCGCCGCGGAGTTCATCCGCGTAACGAAGCCGTTTTCGTCGGTCGTGATGACCGCGTCCCCGATGCTGGACAACGTGCGCTCGAGCCGCTCCTCGGAGTCCGCTGTGCGTAACGCCGCGCGGCCTGATTTTTCGAAAAACACACTCAACGCGCATCCGATGCCCGCAAATGAGGCAAGCGCGATCAGGTCGCCCCGGTCGCCCACAACCAGCGAATTGAACGGCGCCATCCACAGGAAGCTCACTGCGAGGGAACAGAACGTTGTGGAGAGGATGCCGGGCCCAACTCCACCGATCCGCGCGCTCATCAGTACGGCCGGCAGAAGGAAAACGAACGCATGCTTCGCTCCCCAGATCTCCGTGAACCCGTAACGAAGAACGATCGCGACCGCCGTAATGACAATCGAAACCGCGTATCGCGTCTGCCATGAGCCCCCGATCCCAAAGCTCGAACGGTTTCGCCGGTTGCTCTGCCGATTCTCGTCGAACACACGTCCTCCTATGTCGCTGGATGCAGATCCGGATTGCGCTGAGCGGAGATTCTAGATCAGGTTATGAGCGCTTGTTTCCGGAAACACCCTTTTATTCGCGAGCGCCCGGCAGCCTTCGAGTCCTGCGGCGAGTTGCGTTATGCTTTGCCAGCGGGTGCTTTCACGACGCGACACGCTGCTTCATCTGCGGTGGCTCTCGACGGTGGAACCGGAATGGGATCCCGGGAACGCTGCGGCAAATTCGGACACACTCAGCGAATGACTACCGAAAGGACGAAATGAACTTTTACAGATGTGTTCTTATTGGTTTCACCTGCTTCGTGATGTCGGGTTGCCACGGGTCAAACCGCGCGCTCCACTCCATAACACGGTTTTTTGCACAACACGCCGATCTCGATCGCCCGAAAATCATCGAGCTGTTCGCCTGCAGCGATTACTGTCCCGGCCCATGGGAACAATACCTGGTGAAAGCGTACGAAGGCATTGACAATGAGTTCGACTGCCTGAGGCTGGGAGGCACGCCCCATGAGTATTTTGGTTGGGGCAAACAGTTCGTTTGTCTTGCCGAACCGATCAAGGGGTAATCCAGGATAGGGACGGCCTCCGGATGGCCGGCGCCGACCGGAGAGAATATTGAGACAGCGCCCCATTATTTCGCGTGGCCCCAGCGCGAAAGTTCTCGCGGCGCATCAACGCTTTCCGTCTTATACTCCGCGCTGAATTCCCCAATGGAGACAACGATGTTCAAAAACGATCCCGTCATTCGGAAGCGCGCTCTGCGCTCCCTGCTTGCGTTCTTCGCTCTGGCTGCCGCTGCAGGCGGCAGCATGCGGGCTCAGCAATCCGTGCAACCGCCACGCCTGGAGTTCGCCTTTGAAGTGCGGGCACAGGTTGCAGACCCCACGGTTGTAGGACAGCTGCCCACCGGCACACGCAGAATCATCGATATTCTGGGTGGAACGTTTGAAGGCCCCAAGCTGAAAGGCAAACTTCTGCCGGGCGGCGCGGACTGGCAAATGATTCGCACGGACGGTTTCACGGACATCGATGCGCGGTACACGCTCCAGACGGACACCGGCCATCTGATCTATGTCTCCAACGTGGGTATCCGGCACGCCCCGCCGGACGTCATGAAACGTCTCAATGCCGGAGAATCCGTCGATCCCTCGCTGATTTACTTTCGCGCCGTCCCGAAGTTTGAAACGGCAGCGCCGGAGTTGGAATGGCTGATGCGTTCAATCTTCATCGCTACCGGAGAGCGGTACCCCAATGGCGTGCTCATCCGCTTCTGGCGGGTTCTTTAACGCGCTGAAGATTCGTGCGTGTCTTCGATCGCCTGTAGTACAGCAATGTTCCGGCGGACCAGCCAGAGAGGGACCAGCCCGAAGACGCCAAAGCTGCAATCGATGAGGCGCCAGTAGAACGGAATCTGCCGAATCGCGCCCGCAATGAGAGCCATGGGAAGAACGGCCGCGCAGGCGATCATGCCGAACGTAATGACCCACACGTTACGAACCGGGTCGCGCAGGGGCCCGATGAAGGCAATCGCGATAACGAGGTGGGCGAACGCGAGCCAGTCGGTTCCATAGGCGATAAAGGGATACTTCGCGCTGGTCTCGTCCAGACCGGCCGCCACCAGGGCGATCCAGTGCTGCAGGCCGACGTAGTCTGAGGGCGGAGTCGCCGGATCGATTCCAAGGATGGAACTCAGGACCCGAAGCTCAGCGGCGAGGGGAAAAGCGGTCAGTCCACTGATAATCAGGCCGGCCATGAAGACGGCGAGCAGGACCTTGATTCTCATCCGAATCTGAGCGGTGCGCATCGATCGTTGGCTCATTATAAAGCCACGCGACGCATCTTGCGTCCTGGCGCGCCTCCGGCGAGCCGGGGCCGTCTATGACCGCCCGGCTCTTGATTTCACAGCAATTCACTCTGAAACCCTGGGGGTCATAGACCGCCCCTGCAAGGAGGCGGGGAAAAGGGCCGTAACCTGAAATTCGGGTTTCCACGCGCGGAAACTTTTCTTATGCTTGCAGCCGGATCGTCTTTCACAGACTGCATAAAGGGAAGGAACAGGTATGCGCAAGATCGCGAGATTCTCTTTCGCGCTGCTGCTACTCGTCGGAGCGGGCGCGCTCGTCCTCGGACAGACAACAACGCCGCGTTCCCCATTCGCCGAGTGCCGAAACTGCCCGCAAATGGTCGTCATACCGGCGGGCACATTCATGATGGGATCGCCGGCCGATGAGCCGGAGCGGCGCGATAACGAGCCCCAGCGCCGGGTCACCATTGCCAGACCCTTCGCGATGAGCGCCACGGAGGTCACGTGGAATCAGTGGGAAGCCTGTGTCCGGGATCGCTGGTGCGACGGCGCGGCCATCGACGAAGCCCTGAAGCTCAACAACGACGGGACTCCAAACCCGAACTATCGCGACTACGGGCGCGGCACGCGGCCGGTGGTGGGTGTGAACTGGTATGACGCCCAGCATTACGCCGGCTGGCTCAACTGGAAGACGAAAAACGACGACGCCTACCGGCTTCCCAGCGAAGCCGAATGGGAGTACGCCGCCCGGGCGGGCACAACGACCGCGTATCCGTGGGGCAAGGAACTCGACTACAACTACGGAAATTTCGGACAGCGGGGACACGATCTTGGCGCCTTTGCCGAAGGTCGCGACGTGTGGCTGAATGAAACTTCGCCCGTCGCCTCATTCCCGCCGAATGCGTTCGGTCTCTACGACATGAACGGCAACATTTTCGAGTGGACCCAGGATTGTTACGAGGCCGACTACAAACATGCCCCGACCGATGGGAGCGCCAGCGCCGAAGGCAACTGCGCGAACCGCGTGTTCCGCAGCGGTTCTTTCCTGAGCAACCCTTATATGCAGCGGTCCGCGCGGCGCGGCGCTCCGTATCCGGCTACATTGCGGGGAAGAAACTATCTTGGATTCCGGGTGGCGAAGACTCTGGATTAAATCGCGGCGCGGGCGCCGCAAAAGACAACGGTCCCGCGCCGCAGCTTTGCGATAAGGCTTCCTACCGCGCGACCACTTCCTGCGCGGACTGGATGAACGCTTCAACCATTTCGCGGGCCTGATAGTCGGTGAACTGTCTGGCCGGCGACTTCATGAAATACGCCGACGGACCGGTCAGTTCGCCCCGGATTCCCTGCTCCATGGCCAGCTTGCAGCAACGCACGGCGTCGATCACCACCCCCGCGGAGTTTGGCGAGTCCCAGACTTCGAGTTTCAGGTCCACTTCCAGGGGAACGTTGCCGAACGTCTGCCCTTCGATCTTGATGTGGCACCACTTCCGGTCTTCGAGCCACGGCACGTGATCGCTGGGTCCGACGTGGACGTTCTTCTCGCCAAGGTCATAGTCCAGCTGTGAGGTGACCGCGTTCGTCTTGCTGATCTTCTTTGACTCCAGGCGCGACCGTTCGAGCATGTTGTAGAAGTCGGTGTTGCCGCCGAAGTTGAGTTGATATGTCCGCAGCACCTTGACGCCACGCTCACGGAAGAGATTCGCCAGGACGCGGTGAACGATGGTCGCGCCGACCTGCGACTTGATGTCATCGCCGACGATCGGCAGGCCCCGCTTCTCGAAACGGGAAGACCATTGCGGATCGCTCGCGATGAACACCGGAATGCAATTCACGAAGCCACAGCCCGCCGCAAGCGCCTGCTCCACGTACCATCGCGTGGCGATCTCGCTGCCGACCGGCAGGTAATTCACGACCACATCCGTCCGTGTCGCCTTCAGAATTGCGGCGACATCGACGGGAGCGCTGTCCGATTGTTCAATCACCTGGCTCAGATAATGACCCACGCCATCATGAGTCGGGCCGCGTTGTACCTGAACGCCCAGGTTCGGAACGTCGGAGAATTTCACCGTGTTGTTGGGCTCCGCAAAGATCGCCTCACCGAGGTCCTTTCCAACCTTGGTCGCATTCACATCGAAGGCCGCGGAAAATTCGATGTCGCGCACATGAAGCCCGCCAAGGCTTGCGTGCATCAGGCCGGGAATCATTTCGTCTTCGGCCGCGTTTCGATAAAACTCCACCCCCTGAACCAGCGACGAAGCGCAGTTCCCAACGCCAATGATTGCCACCCGGACTTTTCTGTTCGCCATATCCACTCCTTCCTGACCGCCAAAGATGCGCTTTCTGCATCCATAAATCCAATTGATAATTGTGATGTCTGATATAGATAATCCCTATTTATGAATCTCCAGCACCTCCGCTACCTTCTTGCGGTCTCCCGCCTGGGCAGTTTTACGGCCGCCGCCTCCGCGATGCATGTGACCCAGCCGGCGGTCAGCGGCGGTATTGCGGAACTGGAATCGGAGTTCGGGGTCAAACTCTTTCATCGACACGGGCGCAGGATCGAGCTCACGAACGAGGGACGCAGCCTGACGCACTACGCCGTATCGATTCAGGATCTGGTCGAGGAGGCGGGGCATCGGCTGACCCGCCGGCGGGCGGCGCATGGAGAGACGTTTCAATTTGGATCCATCGACGCCGGCGCCATCCACCTGTTGCCGGACATCCTCCGCGACTACGTCGCCGAAAACCCAGGGGTTCAACTTTCGGTTCAGGTGGCCCCATCCCGATACCTGGCGGAAGATGTCCTGATGAATCGCTCGGAATTTGCGGTCATTACGCTTCCCTACGAACACCCCCGGCTCGAAACACTCTCGCTGTGCGCCGACCGCCTGATCCTTTGCACGAGCCCGTCACATCCGTTCAACAACCGGCGCAGCGTCACCATGAAGGAGGTCATCAAGGAACCTCTCATCCTGTTCCACAACGATTCTGTTTCCCGCCGTCTGGTCGACGAAAAGTTTGCCGAAGCCGGACTGACGCCAAGAGTGGTCATGGCCATGCGCAGCCCGGAAGCCATGCAAAAACTGGTGGAGGCGGGGGTCGGCATTTCGTTTCTTCCGTTCATCAGTGTGAGAAACGCGCTGGAATCCAAAACGCTGAAAGAGGTGCGTGTCAAAGGGGTGAGCTTCAGCCGGGAAATCGGGCTGGCCTGGAAGCGCGGCCGCTACTTCGGACCGGCGATTCAGGACCTGCTGGCGGCAATCGCGGGAAAGTTCGGCAAAGGCGCGGCGCTCAAAAGGCTCCGGGCAGCCGCGGACTCCTAGGCCGCGCTTCTACGGTTGACATGCGCGCCGTTACTGGGACTTCTTTTACGGCGCGGCGGGGCGGGACGACGGAACGCCAGATCCACCACTATGGATCGGGCATCAATGCGATTCCGGCGCTCGTATCGAAACAATCCCGACGACTACTATCTGCTGCGCGTCGGCTACGGCGGATCGATGGGCGCGCTCTCGAATATCGATGGAGAGGGGCCCCGAATTTCCCATGGTCTAGTTCCTGTCGCGATGCGTCGCGATACCAATCGCGTGGGCCGCTATGACCCAGAAACGCGGGGTTCAAGAACAGCCTGCAATTCCCTGGGCCCCGCCTCAGACACCGGCAGCGTTTCTTCGGTCAGGTCGACTGTTCCCGCAGTAAGCGCTTTCAAAACGTATCCTGAAGGCGCGCTCAACTGAACGCGATAGGAACCTCGCGTGAGCGCCACAGTAAAGGTTCCGTCGTCCCGCGTCCTGGTCAGGAAAACAAGCGGGTCGGATGCGGTGGAAAACCAGACCGTCACACCGGCCACAGGGGCGCCGGATTCCGCGCTGGCGCGGCCCCGCAATGAGACCAGGTCTACATCCACCACATCCGCGCGGTTGACGAGGACGCGGATGGAGTTGTCCCCAGGCTCCACGCGCAGCATATAGTCTCCGGACGGTACGGACGGGAATCGAAAAGAGCTATCCGGACCGGAAACGACGTAAAGGGTCTCGCGAAGAGTCTTTCCGGAAAGAGAAAGCCGGGAGCCGTCCCTGCTGTTCCCGTCGCTGACCGCATACACGTGCCCGCTGACAGTGAAACCGGGAATCGAAAGCGCCAGCGCAAGGTTTTCGGTATCGCCAGCTCCAACCTTGAGCGTATCCCGCAGCAGATCGGCCGGCCCGCTGGTGAACGACCCAACCGAATACGGAAGATCGAGGTCTTGAACGACAACACGATATTCGCCCACAGGCACAACCACCGAAAACACACCCTGCTCTGAAGGGGTCAGCTCCGGATGAGCCGGCAACACTTCGACTGCGGAAGCTGAAGCGACGGCAGACTCTGCGCCCACCAGCGCAATGCGAAGCGCGGGAATCGCCGCGCCGTTTTCCGTCGACACCCGGCCGACAACACGCCTCCGCCCCGGCAACGGGATTTCAATACCACTCAGATCGCGATCAGGGACGTGAAT
>DASUFH010000107.1:0-4526 GCA_036274645.1 Terriglobia bacterium | reverse complement strand
CCAGCGTTTCGGAGTGACATGCTTTTCAATCAGAGCTTTCCACTCCGAAACGTCGGGCGGTCATAGACCGCCCCTACAAGCAAGCGGGGACCGAAAATGTTCCCAAACTCCAGCAGGCGGTCATAAACCGCGACTCAAGGGTTACGAAGAGCCTGGAAACCGCGGATCGCGATGAGGAGGGTGGCCGCGAGGATCAGCGTGAGCGCGGTATTTCGCCAGACCGGCGTGTATTCGAATTCGATTTCGTACGGGCGCGTCTCGGTCAGGAGCAGTCCACGAAATACGCCATTGGCGTGGCTGATCGGAACCTCTTTGCCGGTGATCCGGTCCCGCGCCTTCCAGCCGGGATAATCGCTGTCGTTGAGGACGAGCACTCCAGGCCCTGTTACCGGAACGAGCGCGAGCCGTGATCCGGAATCCTGGGCGATCGCCACGCGGGCCGGGCTCTCGCGCCGCTGTTCAGCGCAGAAGGAGGCGCCGGCCGGATCGAGTCCTTCAAGGAACACGTCGCCCAGATGGTAACGGGTTGCGTCGGAGATGCCCGCCAGCGCTTCATCGAAATCGCGCGCCGGGAGGCACGCGCCGGCCAGATACGCCCGGGGAAGAGCGTTGATGTCACGGTAGACATGAAGGCCTTCGGCGTCGCCGAGGTATTCAAACTTCCGCGTGTCGGACGGCGAGCGTTTCTCCGGCGCAGTGGGCGTTACATAGATTGACGTGGAGATCGCCTGCCAGGAATAGTCTGTGCGCTGCCCGACCATCGGCATATGGACGCCGCGCCAGTCGAAGGGCCTGAAGAGCGCCAGAAGGAATCGCTCGAGGCGTGGCGAAGGCGACAACGCGGTGGCGCCGTTGTTCATCGTGGCGATGCCGGCTTTCACAAACGCGCCTGAATCGGAACCCTCGCGCGCTTCGTGGACAGCCAGACCGTTGCGCCGCAGGACGTCTGCGACGGCCCCGGGCCGTGTGTGACTGAAATCCCGCTCGTATGCTTCCGAGTCGATGCGGATGAATGTCCGCGGGCGCGCGTGAACGAGTTCGAGCAGTAGAAGCGCGGCCACGGCCGTCCAGCAGATGGCCCGACCCGTTCGAAACCATTCCGTTCGCCACAGCATCCAGATCGCGCAGATGAAACCGCCGAAGATCGCCGTGGCTTCGTATACGCGACGGGGCCAGAAGTTCCCACCCTGCGCCAGCGACCAGAACAACAGAGCGAACACAGCCGCTGCTGTCAGGACGATACGCCGGCCGGTTCCTTTTTCACTGCGGGCGAACGCTTCGGCGAGAAACTCTCCGCCCCGGGCTGCCGTGTATGCGAAGAAAAAGATGGGAAGGATGAAGAAATAGATGATGAACCAGGCCCCGCTGAACACCGGAAGCGAAACGACAAACGCGTTGAACGCCGGCCAGACAGGAAAGCACTTCAGAACCCAGAGGCCGAGACAGAGGGTGGCCGCCAGGTCCCAGACGAGCATCCTTCGTTGGCGGAAGAGGCGGGTTAAGCCCAGGGCGAAGAAGAACAGTGGGATCAGATTGAAGAAGTGAATCGAGAGGCCCCAGGGAGAGTCGTTCGAGAAGCGGGCCACCATATCGAGCAGGAATGCGGGCGAACCATACTGGGCCAGTCCCGCAGACGTCCGGAAACTGTATGCGTCGTTTCCCATCAACTCAATCAGGTCGAGAATCTGCGGACTGGCCAGCGCGAGTCCCGCAAATCCTCCGGTCGCGACGTCCACGATGAAGGCCCGGGGATCGATCTCACGGGACGCCAGCGCGGCAATCAGGCGGGGAAGCAGCGCGAGCGCCGCCAGCACGGCGCCGGCGAGAGCGCCTTCCGGGAATCCGGACGTGGCCAGGCAGTAGGCGGCGCTGAGCGTCAACAGCATGTTCACGAATCGTCGCCGCTCCCGTGAAGTCGACATCACCCGGTCCATCGCCAGCATGGCCCACAAGCCGGCCAGGATGCCGTTCTGCCACGGATGGTTCATCCACCGCAGCACGTGGATCGAAAACGCCAGGCAGAACATGAACAGGAACGCGCCCCATCGGCTGAATCCGAACAGGCGCCGGCCGATAAGAAAGCTCGCGACTCCAAGCAACGTCAGGCGGGAGAGGAGCAGCAGATTCCAGTAGTAAGGTTCCGGCGCCCAGATCCAGAGCCAGGTCAGCGGATAGAGGGGCGCGCTCTGCACCTCATTGCCGAGCAGGGGCTGGCCGAGCCCCCGCAGGTTCGACCACAGCAGGTTGCCGTGATTCCACAGTTCGTAGCGGACGACCCGCATGCCGGGCACGAAGGTCATCGAACTGACGGCGGGATCGTAGAGTTCCCAGTTACCGTTCCCCATGGCGAACCGGGTCATCATGAAAAAGCCGGGATAGAGAATGAAGAGCAGCAGCAGCGCCAGCGCAAAGGCGAACAGGGTGTCGCTCGTCCCGGACTGGTGGAGGGGCGGTCGATGACCGCTCACGACTTTGAATTTTGCAGGAACAGGGTGGGCGGTCATCGACCGCCCCTGCAGCAGACGGGTCGCCCGCACAATCGTCCGTTCATGGACGATGATTGTAGCCGGTCGGGTTAGCGGCGGAGGGCGGCGCCTTCGGGCTTGGGAATCTTTTTCTGCAGCAGGTGAACGGGCGGCTCCATTCCCGATTCGCGCAACTCATCGAAGAATCGCGGCACGATGCCGGTCGGCATGAATTCGCCGGCGATACGAACGCCGCGCTCGCCTTTGCGCCGGAATGAAAAGATTTCCTGCATCAGTGGCGTGTTGCCTTCGATACCGGTGACTTCGCTGATGCTTTCGAGCCGGCGCACGCCGTCTTCGAAACGCCGCACGTGCACGAAGAGGGAAATGGCCGACACGATCTGCTCGCGGATGGCGCGGGACGGCAGGTCGTACCCGGCCATCAGAACCATCGTTTCGAGTCGGGATATGGCGTCTCTGGGGGTGTTGGCGTGGATCGTGCCCATGCTGCCGTTGTGGCCGGTATTGAAGGCCTGAAGCATGTCCAGCGCCTCTCCCTGCCGGACCTCTCCCACGATGATGCGGTCGGGACGCATGCGGAGACTGTTGACCACCAGGTCGCGCGTGGTGATTTCCCGGCCCGTCTTGTCGATGTCTGCGGGACGGGTTTCCATCCGGACCACGTGTTCCTGATCGAGCATCAGTTCGGCGATGTCCTCAATGGTGACGATGCGCTCGGCATTGGGAATGGCTTCCGCGATGGCGCTGAGCAGCGTCGACTTTCCCGCGCCCGTTCCACCGCAAACGAGAATGTTCTTGCGGGCGCGCACGGCGACCTCGAGCAACTCGGACATTTCATCCGAGAGCATTCCATGAGCGACCAGGTCCACGCGGCGCAGCCGGCGCCGTCCGAATCGGCGGATCGATATGGTGGGACCGTCGACTGAAGCGGGAGGCACGGTGGCGTTGACGCGGGTCCCGTCCGGCAATCGCAGGTCCGCCATCGGGGAGTCGGTGTCGATCCGGCGTCCCACATAGGCGGCAATGCGTTGAATGAGCGCGAGGATTTCTTCGTCACTGGTGAATTGAATGGACGTCTTTTCGATCATTCCCATCCGCTCCACGTACACCTTCGAGGGGCCGTTGACGAGAATATCGGTAATATCCTGATCGTTCATGAGCGGGGCGAGGGGCCCCATGCCGGTGGCGATATTGAATGATTCTTTCACGTGTCCTCTCGTTTGGCCCGGGGCCAGGTAGCGCCCACGTCATGTGGGCAACGAGGCTAATGTACTACCGTGGCGTTCGATTGCAATGCGGTTTTTCACCCCTTATCCCGGTCCCGCGCCCCCTGGAAAGGCTGTAAATGACGGCTCTTAGCGGAGTAAGTGGTCCAGCCAGAGATTGCTGAGTTTCTCCTGGACGACATTCTGCTGGAGGCGGGCGTTGAGGTTGGCGAAATCCACGCGGTCCATGAGCTGATCCTGATTCAGGCAGGAAAAGACCACCGTTTCCTTTCCGGTTGCCGGATCGATGTGCTTCTGCAGGCACTGCGCGCACACCTCCTTCATCATGCACTGCATCGGCGAGTTGATGCTCGCGATGGCCGTATGCCCGGGTTTGAGCAGCGGCTCCAGAACCCCGTGCCGGGCGTCGCGGACGGCGGCCATCATGCGGTCGGATCCGATGGCGATGATCCGGTCCACGCCCGAGAGTGGAACGAGAGGCTGGCCCAGTTCGCCGCGTCCGTACGCCAGCATGGCCTGGACAATGTTTCCGCGGAAATGGCGGTCCTGCGGGCGGCGCGGTTCGATGTGCGATCCGCTGTCGGTGCTCCAGATGACCTGATCGGTTCCTTCCTCGATTTCCTCGCGTTTGAACAGGTCCTCGCCGTGTTTGTAGCCGGCAAAATAGATGACGCGGTTTCCCTGGTCACGCATGGCGCGGGCGATGGAGAAGAGCACGGCGTTGCCGAGGCCGCCTCCGGCCAGCAGGACGTTTTCATCGCGGCCGACTTCGCTCGGTTCTCCCGTCGGGCCCATCACAATGATGGGTTCCCCG
>DASUFH010000106.1:0-4768 GCA_036274645.1 Terriglobia bacterium | reverse complement strand
GGAGCGAGCGCCAGCGAGCGACAGGTGAGGGCAAACAATCAGAGAGCTATTTCTTCTTCGGTTCCTTCGGCGCGTAGTAACCCGCCTTGGTCCACACTTGCAGCCCCTTCGTTGGAACCTCTTTGGGCAGGTCAACCAGCGAGACCTTGATCGCGCGCCACTTTCCGTCCTTGACCGCATTGGTCGGGCGGTAGGCCAGCCGGTATTGCACGAGCAGGCTGTGGGCAATTTCCTCGGCGACAGCCTCGAGTTCCGAGGTGTCGTTGCCGCCGATGCCGGTGTCGGTGTTCTGGATCAGGTACGATCTGCCCCCGGTCAGAGCGGCCATTCCATCCAGCGCGATGGAATCGGCGGTTTCATCGAATTGCTGCCCAAGGGAATTGATATCGCTGATCCCCCCGCTGGGGATGCCGATGCCTTGCTGGGCGGGTTGCGTTCCGAGGCCGGGGGCGTTCGTTCGGCCGGTCGGATTGATGCTGGCCGGCGGAAGGCCGGCGAAGGGATCCGAAGCGGTTCCCTGGACGATGATGGTGTAAACCTGCATGCCGCCCTTGATCGCCGCATTGGTGAGGGAGTCGTAGGTCGCTCCGTTGCCGAATGCGGGGGTGGCCACGGGGTTTGCGCGCTGGGAACGTCCCACAACGAGCATCACCCGGCGAACATAGGCGGCTGCTTCCGAAAGGACGTCCAGGCCGATGTGCATGGCGTCGCGGCCGCCGGACGGGAAGATTTCCATGTCGTTCTGGGCCATTACCCGGGGCGCCTTCTTGATGTCGGTGGAGAATGGCGCGACAACGGTGTCGTTGCCGACCACAAAGAACTCCGTATTCGGGGCGCTCGCCTTCAGGAAACTGGTGATGGTGTCGCCGATGGGAATGTTCGGCCCCCAGACCACGCCCAGGCTGATCGGAGCGGTGTCCATGAGGAAGTCCGCAATCTGCTGCTCGACGTCGTCTTCCCAGATGACGAAGTTCTCAGCGCGGAGCCCGGCAATGGGATTCCCCTTTTGATCCGTCACCGACACATACAGCGAAATGACATCGCGTGGGTCTTCCCCTTCGGAAGCCCCCTGAATCCTCGGGGCGGCGCCGGGAGCCGGCGCGCCTGCCGGCGTTCCCCGCTGGCCCGCGCCTGCCACGGCGACGGTTAACGCAAAGACGACAAGAACGGTGACGGCGACTACGAACGCCCGGTTTTCGAAGTTGGATTTCTTGCGCATAAGTTTTTTTGGGCCGGACAAACCCGCTGATTATAGTCTTGGCGTTTACGACGTCCAATGCCTTTTGACAGGCTGCCATCGAATTCAGATTGGAGATGTAAATTTTTTCGCGCCCCCGGGGAAATCAGGGACAGAGAGGAATTACGGGGATAGCCCCCTGATAATTCGCCTGGAGGAATCCTTTAAAGACTCCGGATCTTTCCAGGCGAAGTATCAGGGGGCTGTCCCCGTAATTCCTCTCCGAATTCCCCCCCAGATCGCCAGAGGTTGACACTATTTAATGATGCGGATAGGCTGTCTTTCGCATCAATTGAGGAGAAAAAACGATGAAATCGATGATCCGCATCGTCGCCTTGCTCGGGGCGGTCAGTGTGAGCTTTACGCCGATTCCCGCGAAAGCCGCGCAGCAGGGCGCCAAGACTCCGAAGGGGGAGGCGAAGAGCCTCCTGCCCGTCCCGAAGAACAAGCAGGAGGAGGCCGCATACAACGAAATCCTCAATCAATCGGATCCGGCCGGCATCCTGCAATCGTCCCAGACTTTTATTGAGAAATATTCCACATCCCCGATGATGGGGAAAGTTTACGGGCGGCGAATGGACGCATACCTGGCGGCGAACAAGTTCGCCGAAGCTCTCGATGAACTGGAGAAGGTGCTGGCGTTCAACAGCAAATATCTTTCGGACCGTACGAAAGAGGCCGAAGACAAGAAATCGCCTCTGCTGGCGGAACTTCAGGCGGCGAACGAACTGGACGAACTCAACTACTATCGCCGAATCGTCGATGCGGCCCAGGGCTCGAACAAGGTGGAAGTCGCCAACTTTTTCGGGGAACGAATCCTCCAGAAGATTCCCAACGACTTCCCGACTCTCCTGACGGTTGCCCGCTTGAACGCGCAGAATCCGCCGAAGGCCGACAAGGAAAAAGAAGAGGCGCTGGATCGCGCCGAGATGATGGGTCAGCTCGCGGTGAACTATGTCGTGGCCGTCCTCAACGGGCCCAACAGGGACAGGATCACGCCGGAACAGAAGAACGAATGGTCCTATCGCGCCCATTCGTTAATGGGGCTGATCTACAACCAGCAGAAGCATTACGAGGATGCCGTGAAGGCGTATCTCGTCGCTCTCGACTACAAGAATAACGACGGGGCCACGTACTACTACCTGGGATTCGCCTACTACGCTCAGATGAAGTACGAGGAAGCGTTCGATGTCATCCTGAAGTCCGCTTTTCTCAAGGGACCAATGGAAAAATACGCGCGCGAAATGCTGGATCAACTGTATGTCGCGACCAAGCGGGACAAGGCGACCATGGAAAAAGACATTCAGGCTGCCGGAGAGCGCATAGGAAAGTCCTGAGAGTTTCCCTTGTAAGGGCGGTCTGTGACCGCCCGACGTTTCGGAGTGGCAATCGCTGATTAAACAGAATTCACCCTGAAAGGCCGGGCGGTCCTGGGCCGCCCCTACAGCGCCGTTCGCCAGGCGATCTCCACCTGCATGAAGACCATGCCTTCCGGGACCACCTCCAGCGAGACAAACCCTGCGCCGAGAAAGGCGCGGATATCATCGATGGCGGCGGTGTCGATCTGATCGATTCTCGCCGCCAGTTGCTGGGTTTCCGGACCCGGTATGAATTCGCATTCGTGCGCACGGACGCGATGCAGCAGGTACTGCAGGGTATCGAGTACGGGGTGGCCCGTCAGGTTACCGGCCTTCACACGTCCCAGCAGCTCGCGGCCGATCCAGCCCCGCTTGTCGTTACCGTAAAGAACCTTGAAGTTGTTCCGCTTGATTTCGATGACCAGCCCCGGCTCGTCGGGGAGCAGGAGCTGGTCACGATGGTAGCGGGAGCGGCAGATGACGAAGTCACCCACCCGGATGGTTTCGGGCTTCAAACTACTCTGAACCGGGAGCGGCGCAGAAGTCCGGCCCGATCGCGTCCAGATCGATCTTCGCGTTGCTTCCGCACGTCGGGCAGTCGGGATCCCGCCGCACTTTGAAGGTTCGGAAGGTCATCGAGAGCGCGTCGTAGCTCAGCAGCCGGCCGACCAGGGGATCGCCGATTCCCAGCAGGGCCTTCACCGCTTCGGTGGCCTGGATCAGGCCAACCACGCCGGGGAGAATTCCGAGCACGCCCGCCTCGTCGCAGCTGGGCGCCAGCTCGGCCGGAGCCGGCTTGGGATAGAGACAGCGGAAGCACGGGCCCTGGTACGGAACAAATGTCGACATCTGGCCGTCGAACTGGAAAATGCTGCCGTAAAGGACGGTCTTGCGCAGCATGACAGCGGCGTCGTTCACCAGGTAGGCCGTGGAGAAATTGTCCGAGCCGCTGATGATGACGTCGTAGTCGCGGAAGATATCGAGCACATTCGAGGCGTCCAGGCGCGTGTGGTAGGTCCGGACTTTGACATCCGGATTCACTTCAAACAGGGTCCGGCGGGCGGAGTCGACCTTGGGCATGCCCACCGAAGACGTCCAGTGCAGAATCTGGCGCTGCAGATTGGAGTGGTCGACCACGTCGCTGTCGATGATCCCGATGGTGCCGATTCCGGACGCGGCCAGGTAGACCCCGGCCGGGGATCCCAGGCCGCCCGCGCCCACCAGGAGGACCCGGCTCTGCATCAACTTAATTTGTCCGGCCTCACCAACTTCCTTGATTTTCAGGTGCCGGCTATAGCGGGCCAGGCGGTCTTTGCCGATAGTTTCGGGCACCACAAAGGGCAGTCCGTTGTTTTTCCAGTCTCCGTACCCCCCGGCCATGGAAACCACATTGGTGTAGCCCATGTCTTTGAGGGATTTTGCCGCCAGCGCCGATCGCGTTCCGCCGGCGCAGTACACCACAATCGGGGTTCCGCGTTCCGGAACCGCCTTTTCGATTCGTTGCTCAAGAAAGCCGCGCGGAACCCACACCGCTCCCGGCAGGTGCCCTTCGGACCATTCGTCCTTTTCGCGTACGTCGAGGATGATCTGGCCGTTTCCATTCCCGTTGCCGTTGCCGTTGCTGTTTTGCATCCGGCTGTCGACTTCCTGTACGGAGACCTCGCGGATCTCCTTCTTCGTTTGTCCCAGCAGATCTTTAAAACTCGAACTCATAGACCCCTCAATCTACACCAACCATGATAGCGGAGGAAAGCGTTGTAGGGGCGGTCTATGACGTCTATGACCGCCCACAATCTTCAGCACGCCGCTTTGCGCCACGCAACCATTTGCCCCCTGTCTGCCCCTTGCAGGGGCGGTCTGTGACCGCCCGGCGTTCCGGAGTGGATTCCCTTGCTTTCACAAGGATTCGCTCCGAAACACTGGGCGGTCATAGACCGCCCCTATAACGCATTTAAACCGTTCGGTTTGCCGACCACCACGAGTCGCCCTGGAGCTGCAGCGCGTTGAGCGTTTCCTGCATGCGGGCGTGGATGCGGCGCAGATCGTCTTCGGATGCGTCCGGTGGAACCCAGATCGGGGCCGCCTGGATCACGACCGCGGGCGTAAAGGGGAGGGGAATCTGAAACCCGTCCCAGCTCCGCAACTGAATCCTGCGCTTCAGGGCGATGTGAAA
>DASUFH010000105.1:0-12427 GCA_036274645.1 Terriglobia bacterium | reverse complement strand
GGTCATGGCGCATACCGGAAAACCGCCGGGCGGCGCGCCGGGCCGCGTATCCTAAGGGCGTCCGGCGTAGGCCGGCTCGCGAGTCATGCTGACCATCGAAGTGGACAATCCGGATCTGCTCGTCGGAACGGTTTATGCAGTGGAAGTGCCGCAGGGTCCGGCAGGCCCTGAACTGTCCGAAGCGATCGATACGGCCCTGTCCGGCGCCGCAGATCGTGAAGCCCGGCTGGCCGGTGTCCGACTGGCCATTCGCGATCTCCTCCGCGCCGGCGGCTACAAGCCCGCGGGACGCGGAAAGCCCGCGAGTGAGTATCTGGCTCAGGCGGCGTCGCGCGGTGAATTCCCGCGCATCAGCCATATCGTCGACGCGTTGAATCTGGTCTCGCTCGAATCCGGTTTGCCCATTTCCCTGCTGGACTGGGATCGCGCCGCAGCCGGCGATCCGGGACTCGTGATCCGCCTGGGACGACCCGGAGAATCGTTCGTCTTCAACCCGGCCGGACACGAAATCCAGATCGAGGGTCTTCTCTCGGTCGCGCGCGCCAACGGCCCTGCGCTGGGCAATCCCGTGAAGGATTCCATGGCTGCAAAAACCACCACCGAAACGCGCAATGTTTTTGCCGTGGTCTGGGCCAGCCGCCGCGCGATCAGCGCCGCGGATCTGGCGGAGGTGTGTAATCGTCTGGGCTATCTGCTGGGCGGGACTGCCGTCACGGTTCGCGTTGTCGAGCCGTCGTAGCGAAGGGGGCATTTGGGGGCCCCGCCTGTCTGTAGGGCGGTCTCCCAAGAAACTGCGTGTCATGACCTCCTGCCGCTTCGCGGCCGTCCCCCCGGTTGTCCATTGTCCATTGCCTGTTATCGATTGTCCGATGAACTTCTTTCATTGTTCGTTGGCCGGCTTGCCGGAGCGAACAATGAAAGAGGTACAGTTCACAATCGACAACAGTCAATGGACAATGGACAACCGGGGGACAGCCGCGAATCGGGCAGTGGCGGCATGATACGTAGTTTCTCTCATGATGCGACCCGTCCTCATCGGGTACGGCCGCTAGGACCGCCCGGCGTTTCAGAGATTTTCCTCACCGAAACGCCGGGCGGTCATAGACCGCCCCTACATTGGGAGCGGAGGGAACTACGCGATCGTGATGTCCTTCGAGAGGTACACGTCCTGAATGGCGTTGAGCAGGGCCACGCCTTCATTCATCGGACGCTGGAACGCCTTGCGTCCCGAGATCAATCCCATGCCGCCGGCGCGCTTGTTGATGACGGCCGTCTTGATGGCGTCCTTCAGGTCGCTTTCACCCGCCGATTCGCCGCCCGAATTGATCAGGCCGGAACGGCCCATGAAGCAATTGGCGACCTGATAACGTGTGAGGTCGATCGGGTGCGGTGTGGTCAGGTCGGAGTAGACCTTCTTGTGCGTTTTGCCGAAATTCAACGCCGTGTAGCCACCGTTGTTGGCGGGTTGTTTCTGCTTGATGATGTCCGCCTGGATCGTCACGCCGAGGTGGTTCGCCTGTCCGGTCAGATCGGCCGAAAGGTGATAGTCTGCTTCCTTGGTCTTGAACGCGGGATTCCGCAGATAGCACCAGAGAACGGTGTACATGCCCAGGTCATGCGCCTGTTCGAACATCTTCGTTACTTCCTGCAGTTGACGTTTGGATTCCTCGGATCCGAAGTAGATCGTCGCGCCCACGCCCGTGCAGCCCATGTCGAACGCCTGTTTGATGCTGGCGAAAATGATCTGATCGTAGGTGTTCGGGTACGTCAGGAACTCGTTGTGATTGAACTTGAGCAGGAACGGAATCTTGTGCGCGTATTTGCGCGCCACCGCGCCCAGCACGCCCAGCGTGCTCGCCACGGCGTTGCATCCGCCCTCGATGGCCAGCTTGACGATGTTTTCGGGATCGAAATACTGGGGGTTCGGAGCAAAAGACGCGCCGGCGGAATGTTCAATGCCCTGGTCGACCGGAAGAATCGAAACGTACCCGGAGCCGCCCAGACGTCCGGCGTTGAACAGGTTCTGCAGGTTGACCAGGACGCGCGGCGCGCGATCCGACAGCGACACCACGCGGTCCACGAAGTCGGGGCCGGGCAAGTGCAGCTTGTCGCTGGAAATTACGCATTTGTGCGATAACAACCCGTCGGCGTCGGCTCCCAGAATGTCGCGAAGATTTGCAGGCATGTTTCCTCCACTATCTTTTCTTCAGAAGGGTGAATATCAAGGTCAGGACGATGCTGGCCAATATTGATGTGCCCAGCGGAAAGTAAAAGTCGATGTTACCGCGCCTGTAGTGAAAATCCAGCGGCAGTCTTCCCAGACGAAACGGCAGGCGCGAACCGAAAACGATCAGGAACCCCAGTATGGCAAGAACGACTCCGCTGACTATGAGCAGTCTGCCCAAGTGTTCCATGTCACCCATGGAGTGTAGCAGCCCGTGGCGGTATTCCGTATGTCGAAAACCGGGCGATTCGAGCCCGGAAAATTCCCGACATTTTTGCCACGGGCGCTACGACTAGGCAATCTCCAGCTGGCTGAAAAAATACGAGATTTCGAACGCGGCCGTGTCGGGTCCGTCGGATCCGTGAATGGCGTTGCGCTCGATGTTGGTGGCAAACTCCTTGCGAATTGTTCCGTCGGCCGCTTTGGCCGGGTCGGTGGCGCCCATGACCTTCCGCAATGTCTCGATGGCGTTTTCGCGATCCAGAACCATCATGACCACGGGCTCTTCGGTCATGAACGTGATGAGCGATTGAAAGAAGGGTCTTTCGCGATGGACGTGGTAGAAGCCTTCGGCCTGGGCAGGGGTCAGATGGACCCGCTTCATGGCCCGGATCTCGAACCCTTCATTCTCCAGCCGCGCGATGATCGCGCCTGCTTTCCGCGCCTTGACGGCGTCCGGCTTGATGATTGTAAACGTGCGTTGCATAGTTCCTTTCTTCGACTTTCGCGTTTATCGGATCACTTTTTCGATCGCGGCGCCGATGTCGGCCGGGCTCGTGACGACATTGATGCCGGCGTCGCGCATCACGGCCATCTTCTCCTTCGCCGTGCCGTGGCCGCCGGCGATGATCGCGCCCGCATGACCCATGCGGCGGCCCGGAGGAGCCGTCTGGCCGCAGATGAATCCGACGACCGGCTTCTTCACGGTGGCTTTGATGAAGGCGGCCGCTTCCTCTTCGGCGGAGCCGCCGATTTCGCCGATCATGACAATCGCGTGCGTGTCGGGGTTTTCGTTGAAGAGTCTGATGGCGTCCAGGAATGTCGTGCCGATGATCGGATCGCCGCCGATACCGATGCAGGTGGACTGACCGATCTTGCGGCGCGTGAGCTGTCCGACCGCCTCGTAGGTCAGGGTACCGCTGCGCGAAACCACGCCGACGTTGCCTTCGAGGTGGATGTGACCCGGCATGATGCCGATCTTGCACTGTCCGGGAGTGATGATTCCGGGGCAGTTCGGCCCGATCAGCCGCGTCGCCTTTCCCTGGAGGAAGCTGGCGGCGCGAATCATGTCGAAGGTCGGGATGCCTTCGGTGATGCAGACTACCAGTTCGATACCGGCGTCAGCCGCTTCCATGATGGCGTCGGCCGCAAACGGAGGCGGAACGAAAATCACGCTCGCGTTGGCGCCGGTCTTACGGCGGGCTTCAGCGACGCCGTTAAAGACGTCGATTCCTTCATGTTTCGAGCCGCCTTTGCCCGGGGTCACTCCGCCGACAACACTGGTGCCGTATTTGACCGCCTGCAGCGCGTGAAACGTGCCCTCGCGTCCGGTGAGTCCCTGCACGAGCAGGCGTGTGTTCCGATTGACCAGAATGCTCATTACGCCACCCCTTTCGCTGCGGCGACGACCTTCTCGGCCGCGTCCTGCATGCCGTCGGCGACCAGGAAGTTCAGCCCGGAAGTCCGGAGGATCTCCTGGCCCTTTTCAACGTTCGTGCCCTCCAGGCGGACCACAATCGGAACCTTTGCTCCGGTGTTTCTGGCGGCCTCGACCACGCCGGAAGCCACGACATCGCAACGCATGATGCCTCCGAAGATGTTGATCAGCACGGCGCGGACAGCAGGATCGGAAAGCAGGATCCGGAAGGCCTTCTCCACCTGCTGGGCCGAAGCGCCGCCGCCGACGTCGAGGAAGTTCGCGGGACTTCCGCCCGCCAGCTTGATGATGTCCATGGTGGCCATCGCCAGACCGGCGCCGTTCACCATGCAGGCCACATTGCCTTCCAGCTTGATGTAGTTGAGTCCGTACTGGCTGGCTTCGATCTCGAGCGGATCTTCTTCGTTCAGGTCGCGCAGTTCCTTGATGTCTTTGTGGCGATAAAGCGCGTTGTCGTCGAAATTCATCTTGGCGTCGAGCGCGTACACCTTGTTGTCGCCGGTCACCAGGAACGGATTGATTTCCGCCAGGGAAGCGTCGGTGTCTTCGAACGCCCGGTACAGCGCCGTCATGAACGTGACGGCCTCGCCAATCAGCGCCGGATCCATGCCCAGGCCGAACGCGAGCTTGCGCGCCTGAAACGCCTGCAGTCCCATGCCGGGCTGGATGTATTCCTTCAGGATGGCTTCGGGATCGCGCGCGGCAACCTCTTCGATCTCCATTCCGCCTGAAGCCGAAGCCATGAACACCGGCTTTCCGGTCTGGCGGTCGATCACGATGCCAAGATACAGTTCGCGCCGGATATCGAGCCCCTCTTCAATGTAGACCTTCTGGACTTTCCGGCCTTCCGGTCCAGTCTGATGGGTGATGAGGTTCATACCCAGCATCTGACCGGCGATCTGTTCGGCATCATCCGGCGTTTTCGCAAGCTTCACTCCGCCGCCCTTGCCGCGACCACCGGCGTGAATCTGCGCCTTCACCACGGTCAGCCCGCCCAGCTGTTCGGCAATTCTCCGGGCTTCTTCTTTTGTATGCGCGATCTCGCCGCGCGGGATTCGCACGCCGTAGCGCGCGAGGATCTGCTTGGCCTGATATTCGTGAATTTTCATGTCGATGTTCCTGTCGCTGCGGCCGCTTCGTACGGACGCCCGCGCCTCGTGGCGCAAACCGGCTAATTTACAGGTTGAGTGTTGGGAGTGTCAAACGGATCGCTGGGCGGATTCCCGATTCTGCGGATTCGATGGATCGATAGGGCGCAGATCACCCTCCTCGGGGCTTTGCACAACGGAAGCATTTGAGCCCCGGTCTCCTTGCAGGGGCGGTCGATGACCCGACGTTCCGGCGTGGACCCCTTGGTTCACAGGGATTGACTCCGAAACACCGGGCGGTCATAGACCGCCCCTACAAGCAGACGGGAACTCAAAACGTCATGGTCTTGAAGCCGCCCCGCTCATGCCGGGGCCGCCGAGTCGCGCGACCGGCCGAGGACGCCATAGACCATGCGATGCCACAGCCATTCGAGCGGACCCTGCTTGAATCGGCGCAGCCACAACGCGGAGACCGTCAACTGAAAGGCCCATGTCGCCAGGACGATCGGAATGAGACCCGCGCGGCTGACCCAGCCGAAGTAGCCGAGGCCGTATCCATAAAAGATGGTGGTCCCGATGACGCTCTGAAGAATGTAGTTGGAGAGCGCCGCGCGCCCGACCGCGCGGATGGGCCGCGCGACGCGGGTCAGCAGCGCAGAGTTATTGTCGGCGATGCGCGCGGCGACCAGCGTTCCCAGCGCCAGGTATCCCATGCCCGAGACGAACGAGCCCCAGTAGTTGAACTGCATCCCGAAGAAATCCGGATAGCCTCCGTCGAACCATCCGTGGGCGTCGTTATAGAGGACTCCCATGCCGGTCATGATCCAACCGGAAGGAATTGCCAGCGCCGCCAGGGCGAGATAAGCCGGTCGTGGCCACGCGCCGTGGAAGAAGCCGTACCCCAGCAACGCCATCCCGACCAGCATGGCGCCCCCGCAACGCCAGAGGGCCCAGTTGAGGAAGCTGAACGTTTCGTTGTCGAGCGCCACCCAGGACCGTGTACGCGCCGCCTCCTTCCAGCCGCCCGAATACGCCTCGTATTCGAAATCCACGCCGGTGGCGCCTGCGGTCAGCCGCGTGGATCCGTCATGGAGCCAGCGCGCTGCGCGGATCTCGATGTTGTTGTTGTCGACGTAGTTGTACAGGGTCGCCACAGAAATGAGCGCCACCCCGGCCAGCGCGAGCGCCGTGGGGCGCAGACGCCTGAAAGGGAACAGCAGCATGCCGCAGATTGCGTAGTTGGCCAGGACATCGCCGTACCAGAACAGGTGCGCGTGGGCCACGCCAAAAACCAGCAGCACGAGCATCCGCATGTAATGGACCGCCGTAGCCGGCGCGCCGCGCGCGGCCAGACGTTCGCCCTGGAGCAGGATTCCCGCGCCAAAGAGCGCCGAGAAGATGGTGATGAACTTCAGGTCGGCCACGATGTGCGTCACAATCCAGACCGCATAGTTCAGCGGCGAAAGGCCGGCATAGTTGGGGTCCGAATAGCGGGCCGGATCGTAGGCAATCGGGTTGAAATACGCCATCGTCGGCATCGACATCGCCTGGGAGTTCATCAGGAAGATGCCAAGAATGGCGATGCCGCGCAGCAGGTCCAGCGAGTCCAGGCGTGGCGGCCGCGCCGCCGCAGGACTCGCCGGAGCGTATCCGGCCGCTGCGGCTGGCGATGTCATGGGATTGGAGGCGTTTAGCCGACGCCGTGCGTCTGGGGCGTTCGCGCGGCGGGATGACCGTTGTCGGGCTCACTCTGCCGGTCGCGCCAGTGGTCAATCATCGAAACCCGTTGCACGCAGCCGACCGTACACGCCGGCGCGCACTCCTTGCGCGTAAAATACTCTCGTTCCATATCGGCGAACGTGTATTTCTCCAGGGGAATGCCCGGGCGTCCACGCTGCTGGGAGCAGTAGTGAACCAGTCCGTCCTCACATATATAGAGGTAGCGGGCGCCGGCCCGGCATTTCCAGTTGTTGGTTTTGCCTTTGGCCAGGTTCTCCTGGAACCAGTTCAACCGCGCGTAGCCCCACTTGCCGTATGCGTTCACCTTGCGGTAGACGACTTCCTCGCGCGGTGTCAGCGGTTTGACGGCGCCTGTGCCATCGTGAATGATCCCGAGCGAGCAGGAAAAGCCCAGTTCCACGGCGCGCCGGGTGATCGTTTCCGCGTCTTCCGGATTGCGAATGCCCCCGCCGATGACGGAGTTGATGTTGACGACGAACTCCGCCCCTTCCGCCAGGAACTGCAGCTTCCTGTCCAGGACCTTCAGGCTCTTCATCGATACGTCGTCCGGTTCGATGTTGTCGATGCTGATCTGCAGATGCTCCAGTCCGGCTTCGTTCAACTCCGCGATCTTCTTCGGCGTAAGAAGGTATCCATTCGTAATCATCCCGGCGATCATGCCGTGATGCCGGATGCGCGAAATGATCCTGTCAATGTCCGGATGTACCAGGGGTTCGCCTCCGCTGATCGTGACAATGGCCGTGCCCAGCCGCGCCAGCTGGTCGATCCGGTCCAGCATCGTATCGGTCGGGATCGGAGGGGAAAAGTCGTCGTATTCGTTGCAGTAGCCGCAGGATAGGTTGCAGCGCCGGGTCGGGATGATATGCGCCAGCAGCGCATGGCGTGTCGACATCAGGCCCAGCGCGATCATCCGGAGTTCGCGCCAGCGTACCTTGACCTTATTGAGCCGGGTCATAGGGCGGTAACTTACCATAGCGAACCGGAAAACCCACAAATATAAGCGTGATCGTGTGTCTGCAGGGTGGCGGCTGATGCTGGTATCAAAAGGATTGATTAGGCAGGGGGCGCGGGGCCTGCTACGTTTATGACCCATTATGCGTCCATCGGCATACGGAAGACCGGTTGTGTCTTCGGATGAATTTCCGGACGGCGGTTCCGCGTTCTGGAGACGCGCCGATCGTGGACGTTTTCTTTTCTGCCATGTGGAGGGGCGATGAATTCAACTCATCCTATCCGGACGCTGCGTATTCTGGTGGAGAACCGGCATGGGGCTCTTTTGAAGATAGTCGGCGTCTTTACCACGCGGGCGTACAACATACATAGTCTCCATGTCACTCCCGATCAGGGCGAAGAGCTGAGTCAAATGACGATTGCCACGCGATGCGACGCGCGGCAGTGCGAGCTGCTGTGCAAGCAGCTGATGAAAATTGTCGACGTCGTCGACGTCGAAGTGGAACAGGACCCCCAAAACGAAATCATAGGCAATATGAACACTGGAGGATATATCGATGGCGACCGTGTATTACGAATCACACGCTGACAAATCCCTGTTGCGTGGCAAGCAGGTGGCGATCATTGGCTATGGCAGCCAGGGCCACGCGCATGCGTTGAACTTGCGGGATAGCGGCGTCGCGGTGGTCGTCGCCTGCTACCCGGGCAGCCCGTCGGCCGAAAAGGCCAAGGCGGAAGACCTGCAGGTCATGTCGGTGGAGGATGCGGTCAAGACGTCGGACTTTTTCATGATGCTCATCCCCGACGAACGCCAGGGCAAGGTCTACAAGGAGTCCATCCTGCCGAACCTGCGTCCCGGCCAGACCCTGATGTTCGCCCATGGTTTCAATATCACGTTCGGGCAGATTCAGCCTCCACCGACCATCGATGTGTCGATGGTTGCGCCGAAGGCGCCGGGACACCGGGTGCGGGAGCTGTTCACCGAAGGTATGGGAGTTCCCGGATTGCTGGCCGTGCACCAGGATGCGACGGGAATGGCGCGCCAGAACGCGCTGGCGTATGCGCTGGCTCTGGGCTGCCTCAAGGCCGGCGTGATCGAGACGACATTCAAGGAAGAAGCGGAAAGCGATCTGTTCGGCGAACAGACCGTTCTGTGCGGTGGAGTGTCGGCGCTGGTCAAGACCGCTTTTGAAACGCTGGTCGAAGCCGGCTACCAGCCGGAGATCGCCTACTTCGAATGTCTGCACGAGCTGAAGCTCATCGTCGACCTCTTCTATACGGGCGGCCTGAAGTACATGCGCTATTCCATCAGCGACACGGCGGAGTACGGCGATTATTCGCGCGGTCCCCGGATCATCGATGAGAAGACGCGCGCCACCATGAAGCAGATTCTCAGCGAAATCCAGAGCGGGCAGTTTGCCCGGGAGTGGATTGCCGAAAACGAAAACGGCCGGCCGAACTTCAACGCCATGCGGAAGAAGGAAGCGGAGCATCCGATTGAAGCGGTGGGCGAGAAGTTGCGGGAAATGATGTCGTTCCTGAAGCCGGCGTCGCGAAAGCTGGCGGGAGTGCGGTAATGAGCCGTACGATGTCCGGCGGGGACATCATTGTCCAGGTCCTCGCCGATGAAGGCGTCGATACCATTTTTGGTTATTCGGGCGGCGCCATTCTGCCGACCTACGATTCGGTTTTCCGACACAACGAGCGCTGCCGCGTGGAAGGCGGTCAGCAGATCCAGCTGGTCGTTCCGGCCAGCGAGCAGGGCGCCGGGTTCATGGCGGCGGGATATGCGCGCGCCAGCGGCAAGGTCGGCGTGTTCATGGTGACGTCAGGCCCCGGGGCGACGAACTCCGTCACGCCGATCCGCGACTGCACGGCCGACTCGATTCCGGTGGTCCTCATTACCGGGCAGGTGCCGCGCGCGGCGCTGGGATCGGACGCCTTTCAGGAGGCGCCGATCTTCAACCTGATGAGCGTGTGCGCCAAGCACGCGTTTCTGGTGACGGATCCGGAAGAACTTGAAGAAACGGTGCGCGCCGCTTTTGAGATCGCGCGTTCGGGCCGGCCCGGTCCGGTGGTCGTCGACGTTCCCAAAGATATTCAGAACTGGATCGGCCCATACAAGGGAGAGGGGCAGCTGAAGCTGACCGGTTACGGCCGGCGCGTTCGCGACATCCGCAACGCGCGCGTGGCGCCGGACAATGCCGCGGCGTTTTTTGCCGCCCTCGGGCAGAGCGAGCGGCCGCTGATCTACGCGGGCGGTGGCGTCATGCACTCGGGCGCGGCGGAAGAGTTGCGCGGGTTCGCCGAGCGGTTCGGCATTCCGGTGGTGACCACGCTGATGGGCATCGGCGCAGTGGATACGCGAAGTCCCCTTTCGCTGCATATGCTCGGCATGCATGGCGCGGCCTACGCCAACTACGCGGTCGAAGACTGCGACTTCCTGCTGGCGGTCGCGGCCCGATTCGATGATCGGGTCGCGGGAAAGCCGCGGGAGTTCGCGCCGCAGGCGCGGTTTATCGCGCACATCGATATCGACCCGGCCGAACACGGCAAGGTCAAGACGGCGGCCTGGTCCCATACCGGCGACGCCACCACGGCTCTGGCGGATCTGCGCGAAGCCGGCGCCTCGTTCAAGAAGGATTTTTCCGCGTGGCGGAACGCGGTGGCGCGGCTCAAAAAGCAGCACGCGCATAACTTCGACCGCCAGGCCGAAGCGATTCAGCCGCAGGACGCCCTGGAGCAGCTCGACGCCATCGTCAATGGCGAGGCCATCGTCACGTCAGGCGTGGGGCAGCACCAGATGTGGGCCGCGCAGTACCTGTCGTTCCGGCATCCCCGCACATGGCTGACTTCCGGATCCATGGGAACGATGGGCTTCGGGCTTCCGGCCGCCATCGGAGCGCAGCTGGCGTGTCCGGACAGGCTCGTGATCAATGTGGATGGCGATGGCAGCATCCGCATGAACTTCGGCGAACTGGAAACCGTGACGACCTACGGGCTTCCCGTCAAAGTGCTGGTGCTCAACAACAATGGCGACGGCATGGTTCGCCAGTGGCAGCGCATCTACTTTGCCGAGCGTTTTTGCGGCACCGACAAGTCGCTGCACAAAAAAGATTTCATCAAGGCGGCGGAAGCCGACGGCTTCGACTTCGCCCGGCGCGTTTCAGAAAAGTCGGAGCTGGCCGGCGCGTTGCGGGCCTTCGTCGAGTTTCCGGGGCCGGCGTTTCTGGAAGTTGTGGTGGACCAGGACGCCAGTGTGTACCCGATGGTGGGACCCGGCGCCGGCTACAAGGAAATGATTACCGGAGAGTTCATCCCGGCCCGGCAGTCCGTGGAAGCCGGCGTGGGCTCGACGGATAAGCCGGATTTGTTTTGACCCTAATGACCCAGTAGCAGTCTGACCTCTCCCTCGTAACGGCAGAGGATGACGCGTCGGGGTCCGGAAGCGTCCGGATCCGTTCGCGCAATCTCGTTCCGTGACGCGGGAGGTTTCCACACGTTCGTCGGAGAGGCACTATGGACGACAAAGTCATCATTTTCGACACGACGCTTCGGGACGGTGAGCAGGCCCCCGGATTCAGCATGAATATCGAGGAGAAGCTGAGGATGGCGCGTCAGCTGGAAAGTCTTAATGTGGACATCATCGAAGCGGGCTTTCCCATCGCGTCCGAAGGGGACTTCGAGGCGGTGCGCCGCGTCGGCTCCGAGGTCAAAAACGCGATGGTTGCAGGATTGGCCCGCGCTGTCCGCAAAGACATCGAGCGATGCGCTCAGGCGCTCGAAACGGCGGTCCGTCCGCGCATCCACACGTTTCTGGCGACCAGCGACATCCATCTTCAATACAAATTCAACAAGACGCGCGCGGAGGCCCTGGAGATGGCGGTGCGCGGCGTGGAATATGCCCGCAGCCTGTGCGGCAACGTCGAGTTCTCGGCCGAAGACGCCGGGCGGACCGATGTGGACTACCTGGTCCAGGTGCTCGAGGCCGTCATTGACGCCGGCGCGTCGGTGGTCAACATCCCGGATACGGTAGGCTACTGCACGCCCGAGGATTTCGGCATCCTCATCCGCACGTTGAAACAACGCGTCCGCAACATCGATCGCGCGACCATCAGCATCCACTGCCACGACGACCTCGGTCTGGCCGTGGCGAACTCTCTGGCGGGAATCCAGAACGGGGCGCGCCAGGTCGAATGCACGATTAACGGTATTGGCGAGAGGGCGGGGAACGCGGCTCTCGAAGAAATTGTCATGGCGCTCAACGTACGCCAGCAGTTCTTCGGAACCGGTACCACGGTAAACCCGAAGGAACTGTATCCCTCCAGCCGCCTCCTCACCGAACTCACTTCCATGCCGGTACAAGCCAACAAAGCCATCGTCGGGGCCAACGCTTTCGCGCATGAAGCGGGAATCCATCAGGATGGCATGCTGAAAAACGCCAGCACCTACGAAATCATGACGCCGGATTCAGTCGGCGTGCCGGAGAACCGGATCGTGCTGGGCAAACACTCGGGACGGCACGCGCTGGCGGCCCGGCTCCGTACGCTCGGTTACCGGTTGAGCCACGATCAGCTGGAAACGTCATACGAGTTGATGACCACTCTGGCCGATCAAAAGAAAAGGATCGAGGATTCTGACCTGCGGGAGATCGTCCAGGCCGTCAAGAACAAGCCTTCGGTTGCCGCGGCGGGCCCGGTATGACAATGAAAATCGCGTTTCTTCCCGGTGATGGCATCGGTCCGGAAGTGCTGGGACAGGCCAGGC
>DASUFH010000104.1:0-8164 GCA_036274645.1 Terriglobia bacterium | reverse complement strand
CAATGGCTTACTGGTCAATGGATCAATGGATGAGCGGATCAGCGGGTCAGCGGGTCAGCGGGTCAATGGGTAAGTCCGACAAGTCCATTACACATCGGACAACAGCCAGCGCACATCGGACAACCGGGGGAAGGGAACAGCCCCCCCTTGGCGGCATGGAGGCGTGTCCACACCCGGGCCAACTTTGCTTGGACTTCATTTGTTAAATCGTTATAAGATTCCGCGCACTTTGACATCAGCTGCGTCATGCGGCTTTGGAGTAGAAATGCGCAACGCAAAACGCGTCGTGGTGAGAATCGCCTTGCTGGCGGCTGTCATGCTGATCAGCGCGCCGGCATTTGCCCAGGCGGAACTTTTCGTCGGGGCCTGGAGCCCCAACATTCAGGCGGAAGATAATCCGGAGCGTCTGGCCGGGCCCAGCCTGGTGGACTACCTGGGTATTCCGATCAACGATTATGCGCGGAAGTGGGCGCTTTCCTGGAGCCCCGGCCGGCTGTCGGTTCCCGAGCACCAGTGCCAGGTGCACACGGTGGCGTACATTCACCGCGGGCCAATGCAGATGTGGATTACCGAAGAACGGGAGCCCGGCACGAACAAGCTGATTGCCCTGCATGAATACATCAACACCTACGAACAGGATCGGACGATCTGGATGGATGGCCGGGCGCACCCCTCGGAGTACGCTCCCCACACGTGGCAGGGATTCTCGACCGGTGTTTTCGACGGGTCGATGCTGACGGTGACGACGACTCATATCAAACAGGGATGGCATCGCCGCAACGGCATCCCCTCGAGCGATGAGATGACGGTCATGGAACACTACGTGAGGCACGGCAACCTGCTCACTCACATCAGCGTGGCGGAGGATCCCATCTATCTGGAAGAACCGTTGATCAAGAGTGAGGACTACAATCCCGGCAATCAGAATGCCTCCCGGTTCTGGCCCTGTGAATACATCGAGGAAACGGAACGTCCTCGCGGCACGGTTCCCAGTTTCATGCCTGGCGAAAACCCCTGGCTCAGCGACTACGCCGCTGAAAACAACCTTCCCCTGGAAGCGGCATTGGGTGGCGCGGCCACAATGTATCCCGAGTTCCGAAAGAAGATGAAGGACCTGCCTAAAGCGGTGAGACCCGCACAATAAGGACGAGGAAGTACTGAATTTATGACGAGAGTAGCGATTAAAGCCTCGCTCGCGGCCGCGATTGCGGTTGCGGTGGTGGCCACAGTCACGAATCCCACGGCGGCTCAGGTGCGCACCCCCGCCCAGAGAATGCTTCCCAGGCCGGGAACCCCGGGTTTTGCCAACCTGAAGATCGAGACCCTGAAGATTCAGGGGTTCAACAAGACGAACGTCTATCTGATTGCCGGCGCCGGCGGTAACATCGTGACGCAGGTCGGCGCTGACGGCGCATTGGTGGTCGACACCGGTTACGCCCAGATGGCCGACAAGGTTCTTGCCACCATCAAGGAACTGTCGCCTGAGCCCATCCGTGTGGTCATTAACACCACGTACTTCGAGGATCACACCGGGGGCAACGAAACCATTGTCAGCGCCGGGCGACTGAATCAGTCCGGACCGGGCGTTGGTGGGCGCGCCAATGTGGCGACGTCGATTGCTCACCCCAATCTGCTCGGCATCATGACCGACCTCGGTCCCGAAAAGGTTCCGGTGGGCCGCTGGCCGGTGGACACGAGTTACCCTTCTGTTTTTTCGGATGGGACCAAGGGTAAGGACCTCTTTCTGAATGACGAGGCCGTGATCATCATGCATGTCCCCAATGCCAACACCGACGGGGATAGCATGGTGTTCTTCCGCAAGTCCGACGTGCTGGTCATGGGGGAACTCTTCAATGAGGCCAGCTACCCGGTCATCGACCTGGAGCACGGTGGCACAATCAACGGCATCATTGAAGGTCTGAACAAGGGCCTCAATATCACCGTGCCCCGGCACCTGCAGGAAGGTGGCACCATGGTGGTCCCCGGCCACGGCCGGATTGGAGACGAACACGACCTGCTCGAGTACCGGGATATGGTCACGATCATCCGGAACCGGGTCCAGAAGCTCATGGATAAGGGACAGTCACTCGCGCAGATCAAGGCGGCCAAGGTGACCTACGAGTATGATCCGCGGTGGAATCGGAATCCGGCCTGGACGGCGGATATGTTTGTTGAAGCCATTTATAAAAACCTGAGCGAGAAGCCCTGACCTGCCGTCAAATGTGTGGCGGCGGAATTGTGGCGGCCATTCGGGTGGCGCTAGACTTCTTAAGACCTGGAGAATCCTGTTTTGGAGGGGAGACCATGAAATCGAAATTGTTGGTCCTTTTGCTCGGCGGCGCGCTCTTGTCCGGGGTTTCCGCGTATGCGCACCATTCCTTTGCCGGAACGTATGTGGAAGACAAGGTGATATCCATTGAAGGGACGCTGGTGGAGTTCAGTATTCGCAATCCGCACTCCTTTGTGACGGTGGAAGTCACCGACAAGGATGGCAAGAAGACCAAGTGGGGGTGTGAGTGGGGTGGCGTGACCCAGTTGACGGAATCCGGAGTCAACCGCTACACGCTCAAGACCGGCGACAAGGTCAAGATCACCGGCGCGCCGGGCCGCGATCCGGAAGATCATCGGATGCTGTTGCGGTCTCTGGACCGCCCTTCGGATGGATATCACTGGGGCGGAACTGTTCGGTAGTTCATTTGGTGGAGGAATCATGGCCCACGCAACCTTGGATCGGCGCAAACTCCAGTCGCGTCTTCTGACGCTGGCGCTTGCCGCCGCATTACCGATCACTCTCTGGGCCCAGGGCCCACCCGCCGGTGGCGGCCAACGCGGCGGCCGCGGCGGCCAGGCTCCAGGCGGCGCCCAGCGCGGCGGTCCTCCGGGCGGTGGCGGCGGCTTCGGCGCCGCTCCCGGTGGCGGTGGCCAGCGTGGCGGCCGTGGCGGCGGCGGTGGCGCGCCGGCTCCTCCGGAAGTGCTCACGCCCGGTGGTCGTTCGGCGGCCCCGATTGATCTGACCGGTTACTGGGTCACCCTCGTTACCGAAGACTGGCTTCTCCGTATGACCGACAACGGTAATCGCGGCGGACGAGGCGGCGGTCCTGGTGGTGGCGGGGGTGGTGGTTTTGGCGGCCCTGGCGGTGGTCCTGGTGGCGGCGGTGGTTTCGGCGGCCCTGGCGGCGGTCCTGGTGGCGGCGGTGGCCGTGGCGGTCCTGGCGGTGGCGGCGGTGGCGGATTTGGCGGCGGCGGTGGGCGCGGCGGCAATAACCTGGTGGCCCAGGGGCCTCAGGGCCGTGGTGGACGTGGCGCTCCGGGCGCCGGTGGCGCAGGTTCATCCGATCCGTGCAGCCAGTTCAGCCCCATCGGGCTTCTGCGCATGGCGACCCGGGTCAACATTTCGTGGGTCGACGACAAGACCCTGAAGATGGAGACGGATCTGGCTTCTCAAACCCGGCTCTTCCACTTCGACGCTCCCGCACAGGCGCCTGCCGGCGAACCGACCGTGCAGGGTTACTCGGTTGCGTCCTGGGAAGGTGTTGGTCAGGGCAAGGACAACAAGGGCGCGTCCGGACAGTGGGGAAGTTTGAAGGTGACGACGACCAACATCAAAGGGAATGAGGGCGCAACCGTGACGGAGTACTTCACGCGTCACTCCGATTATGGCAACGACTACTTTACGGTCAGTCTGATTGCCCCTCAACGGACGACGAGTTCAACGTTCAAGAAGGAACGCGACGGCTCCAAGTTCGTCAAGACCACCTGCGAAGCCCCGTACTAGGCGTTCTATCTGTCTGGCCGGAACCGCTTCCGGCCAGACCCTCCCCGCAGTTCCATTTCCGGCTGACAAGCTTCCAATGAGGACGAGTTTTCGGGCGGTCTATAACCGCACCAGGATGCCCCTCCTGTCCCCTCGTTGTCCGTTGTCCGCTGGCTGTTGTTCAACGTGTAATGGACCTGTCTAAACTACCCGATGACCCATTAGTTTAATGGTCAATGAGTCAATGGGGTAAGCGAACCAGGTCCATTACACGTCGGACAAGAGCCAGCGAACAACGGTCAACGAGCGCTTCTGTGACCGCCGCTGAATCTCCCAATGGGCAAGGTTCTGATCCCCCATGTAGGGGCGGTCTATGACGTCTATGACTGCCCACATTCAGGCTGAATCTCCCAATGAGGGCAAGGTTCTGACTCCCCATGCGGGGGCGGTCTATGACGAGGTTCTGATTCCCGTTCAGGGGCGGTCTATGGGCCGCCCCCCATTTGGGTTGCGATCCATCAGGAGGCATGGGTGGGCGATCATAAACCGCCCACCATTGTTTTCAGGTGTTTCAGGCGCTGCGATCGATCAGAATCACCGCGAGACCCAGCAGGGCTGCGCCGACAAGGGCGACTACTCCAACGATAAGAGCCAAACGCATCTTTAATTTACCTCTTCCAGCCGGCGTGTTTTAGAACGCATTACCCAGGAACGGCAGCATGTGGCCGCAGAACAATACTCCGATCCAGAGCACGATGGCGGACAGAGCCGCCACTTTGCTCCGGAGTGGAGCGTCGCCGTCGGCGCCTGCCGTCCAGGCTTCGTCGAACACCAGAAAGTACAACCCGTTGATTCCGGCCAGGACAATCAAGACGACTTTCCAGAAGAAAACCACGTTGCCGGTGTACTGCTCGGGAGCGGCGATGAAAAAGAGCATTCCGGTGATCACATTCATGCCGAATCCCAGCAGCCCCCAGGGCAGGATCTTATGAGCTGCGGAAATGGGCATTCCCTTGGCCATGCCGAGTATGCGCAGGTCGACCATCAGAACCACGGAAAACAGCAGGCACAGCCCGATGAAGTGCAGCGTTTCGCTGGCCGGCCAGACCCATTCCGATCCCAGAACGAACGATTTGACGGCGGGTGGATTGAACCACGCCAGCTGAAAACCCGCGGCGCTTTCGGCCGCTTCAACCGGCCCTTCCACGATCTCCGGATGGCGGATCTCGCCGCCAATGGTTGCCGCCCGCGCCATCATTCCGAATGTCAGCAGCGACAGGACCAGAATTGCTCCGGTTGTTCCGCTGCCGATGTGCGATGTCCGGCGCATCCGCCATAGGCCGATGAATGCAAAAGCGCCGGTCAGTTGCATCAACGCGTAAGCCAGAAGCGCGATGTCTTCGTGGCTCGAAATCGCCGTTTTGGCCACGCCCGGAAGGCATTCCTGGCCAACGGGACAGATCGCGTCCGCTGCGGCGTTGCCGCTGACGTAGACAGCCGTCGACAGCACGGCGATAAAGAACACGATCGCCAGGCTCGCGCGCTTGAGGTCCTGACTCTTCGTAACGAGGGCCGCGACGAAGAGCGCCAGCCCAAGGCTGAACCCGACTGTCGGTACGTGGTTCAACAGGATGTGTATGTGCGGAATATTCATGAACAATGACTCCAGATATTTATTTTGATGGCGCGGCCGTTCAGAATCCCAGGCCGCTGACCGGGCCGATATACGCCATCAGGCGACCCGCGGTCACGGCGCCAATCCAGAGGATCAGAGAAATAAATGCAAGCAATTTGGCGTTGGCCGGAAGCGGCTTGTGATCAATGTCCGGGTCGTTGAACACCAACTTTTTCAGTCGCAACAGGGTGACCACAGCCAGTGCAATGAACACGATCTTGGCCCAGAAATCCGGATTGATCAGTTTCGTCGACAGGTCGGCATAGAGCAGCAGCAGTCCGGTGGCCGCGTTAAGGAAGAAGCCCACCCACAGCACTGGAAAAAATCGGCGCATGGGCGCCAGTGGAATTTCCCGGGCTACGCCAAGAATCCTCAGGTCCAGGCCCGCGCAGATGCCCACGACGAGACCCATACCGATGGTATGGAGCAGCAGAATTCCTGCGAACGCGAACACGGAAGGGGATTCCCGAATCCAGGCCGCGAGCGCAGTGTTTTCAATCGATTTCAGGATGCCTTCCTCCTCCGAAGGTGGGGACGGACCTGGTTCCTCCTGGGGAAGCGCCAGCGCAGAATGCGCAATCATCAATAACAGCGCGGCGACAAGAATCGCGCTGAGAATCCGTGGGACCTTTATCACCTATACCTCCAGCCGGTTTATTAGTACGGAACGCGTACATTATTGCAATCGACGACGATTGACAATAGCGACAACGCCAGCGGGAGGATCTCGAGACCGGCGAAACCGTTCAGCATCGGGGGCTGGGCGGGCTATGATCCATGGGTAAATATGCTGGAACGATCAGGATTCAGGGCCATAACGGTCTTCGTTGCCCTGCTGGCAGCCGCTGTCGGGACCGCCGGTTTTGCCGCTCAGGCCCCCCATACAGCTCCATGGTTGGGGGAGTGGCGGCTGAACATGGAGAAGTCCGATTTCCGCTCCGGGCCGCCGACGTTCAAACGCGTGACCTGTGTCATCGAGCCGTGGGAAGACGGGGTCCGGGTAATTTACGACATCGTCGGGACGCGCGGCGGTGTCACCCATACGGAGTGGAGCGGCCGGTTTGACGGCCGCGATTATCCTGTCCAGGGCGTCGATACCGCTCTGACCAACGCCTACACCCGGATTGATGATCGGACCTATGACATCGTGACCCGGGTGGAGGGAATCGTCGAAGCGACTGCCCGGGTCACCGTTTCACCGGACGGCCAGACGATCACCACGTTGACCACCATCAGGAACCGGCAGGCGGGGAATATTGTCACGACCACCGTTTACGAACGGCGATCGCCGGCCGGCTGAGATTCATTCTGCGACCGCGCCGGCGTCGGCCGGCCGGATCCAGCGCAGGCCTCCGCCCAGGAGCCGAAAACTATCGAGTTCGACGCGATCCAATTCCATGAGCGCCGGCGCTCCGTTCAGGCTTCCAACCAGGACGAGGCGGTCGTTCGCGGTTAGCCTGTAAGTGAAGTTCGAGATGGTCCCGCTTTCGTCCACCTTCCCAAAACTCAGAGTCTGCCGGGCGGTGTCGATTGCGCCCGGGTACGAGGCCAGCGTCCCATCGTCGAACTGAAATACAACATCCCTGGGAGTATCCAGGACCATGCGGCGCCAGCGTCGATCACCGGCGTCGGGAGCCGTCGGCTGCGTCTGTCCGTCCAGCGTCAGACGTCGGATATCCCAGATGCCATAAAGCGGCGATCGGCCCTCCGCAGCAGTCGAACGGCGGGAATGGGCCACGTATCCGCATATCGCCGCAAGGCAGACGCCGAACGCAATCTGAGCCCCGGTAGCCAGCCGGCGGGCCCGCGCGCTCCGAAAGGGAGACGTCTCTCTCCATTCACCGCCGCCGCGTCCGGTCATCGCCTGCGCCACCCGCGCGGCCAGCGGCGCCAGAAGGATGGCGCTCATCAGCAGCAGGTGAAAAGAGAGCAGTTTGAAACCGGCGTCGTAGGTCACGTTCATGACGAGGATTTCCGTCATGGCCGCAAAACTGATGATCGCCCCCAGCGCAGCCGTCGCCGGGATGAGCAGCAGTGCGCCGGCCAGGACTTCGACGAGGCCTGTAAAGATCTGGTACGTGGGCGATGATCCGATCGATGTCCACAGCAGGTCCTGCATCGAAAGTTGACCCACCGGAGTAACCAGCGTGACCAGCGACGGCGGTGAGAACTGCGCCGGAATCGTCTGCAGGACACCGTAATACAGCATCTGGCCACCCAGTCCAACCCTGACGAATAGCGTGAACCAGCGCCACAGAGGAAGGTCGTTGTCGCGGTTGCGGTCCACCAGCGACCAGACGAGCGCGCCCGCCGCGGCGCCGACGAGTATCCACAGGATCTGGGCCCACTGGAACGCCGAATCTCCACCGCTCGCGCTTGCGAACGTTACCAGCAAAAAAAGCGCCAGGTAGAGGAAGAGAAATCGAAACCCGGTCCGCGTGACCGGAGACCAGCGCGTCGTTTCAGCGCCGTCAGGAGAGGGACTGGGCTGTTCGTTCATGCGCGTGACGGAAAATAGCCCCGGGCAGAGTCGAACTGCCGACCTCCGGTTTAGGAAACCGCTGCTCTATCCGTCTGAGCTACGGGGCCGCGGGTCTGATTCTAGCGGGGAAATTCGGGGACGGATCCCAAATAATTCGCGGCGGAAGATCTCGAAGTTCCGTAAGGTCCGCGCCGCGAATTATTTAGGGTCTGTCCGGTCTCTCCCCGAATTTCCCCGCTTCGTTCAGCGGTAC
>DASUFH010000103.1:0-3422 GCA_036274645.1 Terriglobia bacterium | reverse complement strand
AGGGGCCCCACTTCTTCCATGGACGTTTCGGGTTGCGCGCCTCGTCGCGGCGCTCCCGTTCGCGTGTCTTTCTTCGCGTAAAGATCATTGCACCGCGCAGCCATGGCAATCGGGATTGGACGTCCAGAGCGCGCGCTGTGGTTCGCCGTTAGGTCCGACCTGGTAGATGAGGACGCCACTGACCCCGAATGTAAAAGGCTCGAACGGTCTGGCCATGATCTCCTTCACACAGCGTGTCTGCGCCATGCCCACGATCATGTTGATGGTGAGATTCCTGCCCGTGTAATCGGGCACATACCGCTCCACCCGGATCAACACGTCCTGGTTGACGGCCAGCCCGTCCGTGGAAACGGCGAAAGCCTGGGCGGTGCCCCGCGTCACGGCAAAGGGCTGGACGACAGCCACGACCTTTCTTTCGAAGCGGCGAAGATCCGGCATCGGATCGACATGGAGAGCCATGACACCGAGTCCTGCCCAGGCGCCGATCGCGTAGCTATTCGCGGTAAGCTGCAGCGTGGTCGGATGCTCCTCCCGGATGACCTGGGCGACGGACGCCGCGACCGCAGGCAAATCCGACGCGCGAATATATCGCTGGACCAGTGTGACCTGAGGCGCGCGCGATCCTTCAAGCGTGTAGCCGGACGGGTAGTTCTCCCGCAACTCGGCGTTGATGGTATCCGCGTAGCGAGCCAGCGCAGGCTCCGGCTGCAGCGCAATACCGATGGCGATGATGTCGGTATCTCCTGAAGCCTGCAGCTGCGCTCCTGCAAACATCGCGCCGAACAGCGCAACGGCGACAAGGACAACGCGGAAGACAAAGAGTCGGAATTTCATGGCGAACTCCTTTGCTCCCGCGCCGTGAACGTCCGGCGCATGAGCGCTTTTATTTGGGTTGGATATCTCCTGTTACACCGGAAGCATCTCGAAGACCAAAATCGCCGTAGATTTCCCCGCCTTTGCAGGGGCGGTCTATGACCGCCCGGCGTTTTCCGAGTGAATTGCCGTGAAATCAAGAGATTTTCACCCCGAAACGTCGGGCGGTCATAGACCGCCCCTGCAAACGTCTATTCGGCGATCTCCCAGGTCTTGTCGGGATCGAAGGCCGTGATGGCGCCGGCAACGTGAGTGGTGTCCGGTCCCAGGTCCTTCTGGAAGATCACTCCGTCTTTGCCGACGATGAACGTCATGACGCCCGAGTTGCGGTAATTTGCCGGGTAAGCGATGAACGCGAAGCCGCGAGTCATGGCTCCATTAACGATATAGCTCATCGCTCCGCCGGGCGCGTCTTTCCCCTGACTGGTCAGCATCCGGTAAACGTATCCATGGAATGGGACCGGCGCGCCGGCCGAGGGCTTGCCATATCCCTCGTCGCGGGCTTCAACGACCAGTGAGCCGATGGGACTCGAAGGCTCGCCCTCCCGGGTCTCCCAGTAGAGGCCATTTTGCCGGCCCTTATCGCTCAGCAGCTTCTGCGCGTATTGTGGCGGCCTGCCGTCGCGGGCCTTGCTCGCATATTCCTTTTGCGCTTCGACGAGCGAAGCCAGCGTATCCAGCGTCCCGTTTTCGTTGCGGCCGATCCGCCGGAAAAGGATCTCTTCCTTTCCCCGCGCGGTGTCAAAGAACCAGACGCCATTTTTCTCGGTCAGCGGGATGGGAAACGGCCAGTTTTCGGCGCCCAGATACAGAACAACCGATTCGTCCGGTTCGATCACGAGCCGGTTCATTTCTTCGTATTTCCGGACGACCCGTTCGCGATCATTCCGGTCGGCTACGGGATCGCCGGAAGACAGGAATTCCTTCGAATCGGGACCGAGGATCATGGCCAGTTCCTCCATATCGCCGTACTGGGTGGCCCGAATCATCGCCGCCGCCGCCTTTGCCGGAGATGAGAATCGCCGCTGCTGGCCCGACTGGGCTCCAATCAGGAGCAGGGCCATCAGGGCGAGCGCCGCCGCCAGCGCGATCTGCCGGAGTCGTGTGTAGCCATTGGGCTTCATGTAAACCTCCCCACGCAAAATCCGAATCATTCAGAGACATCCTTCAGAGACATCCGGCCAGAGACATCCGGCGCTAACGCCGTCCGCCACCCCGAAATCCGCCCCCGCCACGGAATCCGTCTCCGCCAAACCTGGCTCCACCGAAGCTGGACTGGCCGCGGAAACTGTCCATTCGTGTGAAGGCGCCTTGATCGAAACCGCCAAACGTTCCCGGGCTGGCCCCGGTCGGCCGACGGTCGAACGATGCAAATCCGCGGCTCTGGTCGGTGTCCAGCCGCTGGCGGTTCGCGAAACCGGGCTGATTGAACGATCCGCCGGGTCGGTTCTCACCGAAGTCTCCAGGCTTGTTCAACTGGGCGCCGGGCGGCCGGTTGAACTGTCCGAGATTTCCTCGATTGATGTTGGCGTTATTGATATTCGCTCGGTTGAACTGGCTGAACTGGGTTTTGCGGTTAACGAACGTATTGCTGTGAGAAACGTAGGTGTTGTGGTTGTAGACGACAGTTCCACCATGCCAGTCCGTTCCCCATGCGTTCCATCCCCACGGATGGCCCCACGCCGCGCCAACCGCAACGCCGGCGCCAAACGAAATGGCCGACGCAGCCGCCACCTGCCAGCCCGAATAACCGGGATATGTCGCGATGGGCGTGCCGTACACGTCCGGGCTGTAGGCCGGCACATAAACCACCTGTGGATCGGCCGGTTGGATGATGATGGTGTTGCCTTCAGAGCGGACGGTCTGCTGCGGCGTGCTGTTCAGGTTACCGGCGCTTTTCGCGTCCATTCGCAGAGTCTGAATGGCTGCCATCACGTCGTTCGGGACATTGAAGTAGGCGTCTCCAAGGGACGACGTCCACGAAAGATTCGCACTCATGTTGTCGAGCACGGAAGGAAACTGCGTGAGCGCCTTGACGCTGGCGTCCCACGGCTGGCGGTCGACGGCGTTTACGAGTGGATCGCCGGTAAGGTTCCCGTTCTGCGAAAGCCATCGCTGCGCTTCCACGATCTGGGTCGGATAGGTGGATGCGGCGAGTATTTGCCCAACCAGCGAATCGGGATATAGAGCGATCGGAGCAACGAGCTGCTGAAGCTCCTGCTGCGAAGGCGCGGCGTGCGTCGTTGCCGGCGCGGACTGTGAACTCTGTGGATTCCGGGATTCGACGAAGCCCGCGCCATATGTATCGCTCGGCGCCCGGGCGCCGAGCGCCATCAGGCTCGATGACAGCGTCATCGCCAGAATCTGTCTGTTTATCGTCATGACTGCACCCTTTCCGATGGGAAAGATCAATGAGGGACAGAGCATTGTGAATTCAGCGGAATTGCGCCACAGCGAGAGACAGGCGGCCGAAAGTGCACGGGCTTCGATGGGTTCCCTCTGAAGTTTAGACGCCCTCCATCGCCCAATGACGGCGCGGTCCGTCATGG
>DASUFH010000102.1:0-8013 GCA_036274645.1 Terriglobia bacterium | reverse complement strand
GGGATGTCGAAGCGCCGCTGAAAGCGCTCCTCTTCGATTCCTGGTTCGATGTTTACCGTGGCGTCATCGTCATGGCGCGGGTAATCGACGGCGAACTGCGCAAGGGCATGAAGATCCGCCTCATGTCCAACAAACAGGTCTACGAAGTCGACAACGTGGGGGTGTTGACGCCGAAGATGCGCGAAGTCGAATGCCTCTCCGCCGGAGAGGTCGGATACATCATCGCCAACATCAAAGTGGTATCCGATACCAAAATCGGCGACACGATTACGGAACACTCCAGGCCGACCGCAGAGCCGTTTCCCGACTTCCAGGAAATCAAGCCGATGGTGTTCGCCGGCCTGTACCCGGTGGAGCCCAACCAGTACGAAGCGCTGCGCGACGCGCTCGACAAACTGCGGCTCAACGATTCATCTTTCTTCTACGAGCCCGAAACATCGACCGCTCTTGGCTTCGGCTTCCGTTGTGGGTTCCTCGGTCTCCTGCACATGGAGATCATTCAGGAGCGACTGGAGCGGGAATTCGAACTCTCGCTGATTACGACCGCGCCCGGAGTGCGTTATCGCCTGACCAAAACCGACGGAGAGATCGTCGAAATCGATAACCCGACGAAGTTCCCACCGGCGCAGAACATCGCTTCGATCGAAGAGCCGATCATCACCGCGATGATCATGACCACCGATGAATTCGTCGGAGCGATTTTGAAACTGGTCGAGGAAAAGCGCGGGGTGCAGAAAGGCTTCGAATATATTGCGCCGGGCCGGGTCCTGTTTACGTACGAGATGCCGCTGAACGAAATCGTGCTGGATTTTTACGATCGTTTGAAATCGGTCTCACGGGGTTACGCGTCCTTCGATTACCACCTGGCGGGCTACCGTGACGCGGACCTCGTCAAGCTCGACATCCTGGTTGGAGGGGAACCGGTGGATGCGCTCTCCTGGATCGTTCACCGTGATTCCGCCTTTCCGCGCGGCAAGGCCCTGGCGGAAAAGATGAAGGAACTGATTCCACGACAAATGTTCGAAGTGCCCATTCAGGCTTCCATCGGTAGTCGCGTCATCGCCCGGGAGACCATTCCCGCCATCCGGAAGAACGTTCTGGCCAAATGCTACGGCGGCGATATCACGCGTAAACGCAAACTTCTGGAGAAGCAGAAGGAAGGCAAAAAGAGAATGAAGCGGGTCGGCAAGGTCGACATCCCGCAGGAAGCCTTCCTGGCCGTGCTGAAAGTGGGGTCCTGATCATGGGAGTCCGGAGCGTCACGCCCGTACTGAACGTTTCCAGCATTGAAAACAGCTTTCAGTGGTTCGAGACCCTCGGGTGGCAGCGGGGATTCAGCTGGAATTCCGGCGGCATGATCGGCGAAGGCGCGAATGCGGCCGGGTCGAACGAGCACGGGGAAGCGGGATTCGGCAGCGTCTGCTCGGGGGAGGCCGTCATCTTTCTGTGCCGCGGCAGCCAGGGATCGCGCGGGTCGATCATGCCGAAATTCCCGGGAGACGACCAGACTGACGGGGTATGGATGTCCTGGTGGGTGGAATCCCCCGCAGACGTGGACGCGTTTTACGCGACCGCTGTAGCCAACGGAATGACCGTGACTTATCCTCCGACGGATGAACCGTGGGGGGCGCGCGAATTCCACCTCCGCCACCCTGACGGGCATATGTTCCGGATCAGCGCAGGATTAGGGGAGGACTAGGCTGCCCTGTGGCAGAAATGTATTTCTGTCACAGGTAGCCGGGCGGCAGAAATGTATTTCTGTCACAGGTAGCCGGGCGGCCCGGTCCTATAATAGTTGGGCATGAAATTCCACCTGCAACGCTACCTCGGCTCGGTGGTGTTCATCTTCCTTCTCACACTCTCGGTGGGCGTGGGCGCCGCCGCGGGGGTCCTGTTTGTTTATAACAGCGATCTGCCCCAGGTGCGCTCTCTCGAAGACTACCGTCCGAGCGTCGTGACCGAAGTCTACGCGGACGACGGCCAGCCCATTGGGTCCTTCGCCCTGGAGCGCCGGATCCTGGTGACCTGGGAACAGCTCCCCAAACTGCTCAAGGACGCGATCGTTTCCGTTGAAGACCAGAATTTCTACGAACACTGGGGCATCGATTTTTACGGTGTGGCTCGCGCCACACTGAAGAACATCATGGCCGGTCGGGTGGTGGAAGGCGGCAGCACGCTGACCCAGCAGCTCAGCAAGAACCTCTTTCTGGTGCGCGAGGGCACAGCCGAGAAAACCCTTCGCCGCAAGATTCAGGAGGCCATGCTCTCGATCCAGATCGAGCGCAACTACACAAAGCCGCAGATCCTGACCATGTACTGCAATCTCGGCTACCTCGGCCACGGTCAATACGGTTTTGCGGCCGCCGCGGAGTTTTATTTCGGCAAGAACCTGAAGGACCTCACGATCGAGGAAGCGGCGCTGCTGGCCGCGCTGCCGCGCTCGCCGACGAACTACTCCCCGATCCTCAATCCCGATCGCGCGTTGCTGCGCCGCAACTATGCCATCGATCGGATGGTCGCGCAAAAGGCCATTACGGCGGCGCAGGGCGAGGAGGCGAAGAAACGTCCCATCAGGCTGGCGCCCCGGAAACGGCCTGATGAACTGGCGCCGTATTTCGTCGAGGAGCTGCGTCAGTACCTGGAGGACAAATACGGTTCCGCGGCCGTGCATGAAAGCGGACTGCGGGTCTACACGACGTTGAACGTCGAACTGCAGAAAATCGCCAACAGCGCCGTCCGCCAGGGACTGCGCGACTACGACAAGAGACATGGCTGGCGCGGGATCGAGCGCAATCTGGTCGACGAAGGCGCGACGAACCTCGCGGTGGTGGATCTGCCGGAATGGCGGCTGCCGATTCGTACCAACGATATCGTGCCCGGAGTGGTGTTAAGCGCCGGCCGTACGGCAACCGTTCGGATTCGTGAATACGAAGCCCAGCTCACCTCCCCGGACATTGCATGGACGAAGGCCGCAACTCCGGGAGATATCCTCAAAACCGGCGATGTTGCGCTGTTCATGATCCGGTCACTCAACTCCGCCGAGCGCAAGATGGAAGTCTCACTCGAACAGAAGCCCAAAGCCCAGGGCGCGCTCGTCGCCATTTCGACGCGGGCCGAAGAAGCCGGCGACGTGAAGGCGATGGTGGGCGGATACGACTTCGACGAAAGCAAGTTCAATCGCGCCACGCAGGCGCAACGCCAGACGGGCTCCGCCTTCAAGCCGTTTGTGTATGCCGCCGCAGTGGATCTGGGGTTGCAGCTCGACGACGTCATCATCGACGCGCCGATCAATTTCGGCGGATACGCCCCGCACAACTATGACAACAAATACGAGGGCGCGATCACGGTTCGACATGCGCTGGGCGAGTCCCGCAACATACCGGCCGTAAAGACGCTGGCGCGAATCGGAGTGCCCACGCTGATTCCCTATCTGCGACGCCTGGGGATTACGTCCAAAATCGAGCCTTATCTGCCCGTTGCGCTCGGCGCTTCGGATATAACACTGATGGAAATGACGTCGGCCTACTCCACGTTTCCCAATGATGGCGTGCGCGTCGTTCCGCGATTGATCACCCGCGTCACGGACTACGATGGCAACGTGCGGGAAGAAAACCTGCCGGAACTGCGCGATGTCATTTCCGCCGAAAAGGCGCGTCTGATGGTCGATCTGCTGCAGGAGCCCGTCCGCGCGGGAACGGCCGTCAAAGCGAAGGCCCTCGGCCGGCCGGTGGCCGGCAAAACCGGCACAACCAACGATTACACGGACGCGTGGTTTATGGGATTCACTCCCTCTCTGACGCTTGGCGTGTGGGTTGGATTCGATGAGAAGGTCACGCTCGGCAACGAGGAAACCGGCGCGCGCGCCGCCTTGCCTATCTGGATAAACGTCATCCAGCAGGCATATAAAGACAAACCGATCGAACAGTTCCAGCCTGCCCAGCCCACGGAACCAAAGCCGCAGAATGTAGCGGAGGGCGAAAACGAATCAACAGGGAGGACACCATGAACCGGATGAGCCGGATCGCGATTGCAATCTTGACGGTGAGCTTTGCCGCCGCCGGCGTTGCCAGCGGACAGTCTCTGGCCGACCTGGCCCGCCAGGAACGGGAACGCAAGAAGAACATGCCTGAAGCCACCGTAATCACCAATGAAGCGCTACCCAAGTCGGCCCCCAGACCGGTGGAGCCGCCCCCTTCTGAACAAGCCACAAAACCAGCGGAACCTGCATCGGATGCAAAGCCCGGCGCCAAACCGGCGGAAACTGGAACGGACGCGAAGCCCGGCGCCAAACCGGCGGAGGATTCAAAACACGATGAGGCCTGGTGGCGCGCGGCCTTCGCCGAAGCGCGGGCAGACCTGAAACGCGCGGAATCCGAACGGCAGGCGCTGGAACTCCAGGTCGCGCAAGCGAACAAGGACTTTCTGGTCCGGGATGACCTCTTCAACAAGGAAGGTCAAATGACCGCCCGCCTCAATGGCCTGAACGCCGATCTGGAAGCGGCGCGCGGCCGCGAAGCGAACGCCCGCCAGAAGATCGCCGGCCTCGAAGAGGATCTGCGGCGCTCCGGAGGACTGCCCGGCTGGGCTCGATGACCGCTGACGAGTTGCGGCTGGGCATTGACGGAGGCGGCTCGCGCACTCGCTTTCTGCTGGTCGACCGTGACGACCGCGAACTGGCCAGAGTCGAGACCGGCCCTTCCAACTGGCTGTCTGTCGGCAAAACACTCGCCGGTGAATCCTTGTCGCAGGGCATCGCGCAATTGCCGGCGCTACCGGACGTGGTTTGCGGCGGCTTCGCCGGCGCCGGCTCCAGAGAAAACGCGCGCTTCTTCAGTGAAACCCTCCAGACGCTGGTCCCCCGGGCCCGCATCGTGGTTGAAACCGACGTCTTCATCGCTTATGTCGGCGCGCTCGGCCTTGCGCCGGGAACCCTGGTAATTGCCGGCACCGGATCCATTGCCCTGACGCGGCGTCCCGACGGCGCGATGATTCGTGTGGGAGGCTGGGGACCGGTCTTCGGCGACGAGGGGAGTGGATTCTGGATCGGGCGGGAAGCGGTCCGGGAAGCTCTCCGCGCCGCCGACCATCAGGAATATCCGGACTTCGTAGCAAAGGTTGAACGCGCCCTGGAAGTCCGCGCCGTATCGGAAATCGTCTCCCGGTGGGCGTCCGGCGGGATCGGGGTCTCGCAGATTGCCTCGCTTGCTCCCGTGGTTATCAAACACTACCCCGAGGAGCCAGCCCGCCGCATCATTGACCAGGCGGCCGCACACCTGCGAGCTCTGGCGCTGGCGGCAGACCGGAAGATCGACGCCCGGACATTTCCCCGATCGATCGTGGGATCCATTGGCGCCGATCCGCTCATGCGCCAGTTGATCGGACTCGATTTCATCGCGCCGATCCAGTCGCCTGAACGCGGCGCCATCGCCTGGGGACGTACGCTCTTCCCTTGAGCGCAAGTCCACGCGGCGCTTTTTTCCGCCAAACGCGCAAAAAACTGTCACCGGTGTTCTGAAGCTGGACACGCTGCTGCCGCAACGAAGCACATCGCGGAGCGGCGCCCCGGCAATCACCCGCGTTTCTTCACGGGTTCCAACGTGAACCATCGTTGGTATTCCGTGTGCGGAGGGTGAACACAAGGCGAGGCTGTCAGATTAGGCCCCGTCATGGAGGGGATAGAAATGTTGAGATTGTTCGTCGGAAACATACCGCATGCGTGCGGCGAAACAGAGCTGCAACGCTGGTTCGAAGAGCACGGACATACCGTGACATCCGCGCAAGTGATCCGCGACCGCGTGACCGGTCACTCCCGGGGGTTCGGCTTTGTTGAACTTCAGGACGCGTCGGATTTGAAGTCCACCGTAGAACGACTCAACGGCCAGCGTCTGGCCGGACGCGTTCTCACCGTCAATGCCGCGACACCCCGCGGGGCCGGCCGTGACGTCAGCTACACAGCTGCCTAGATCCTCGCGCGCAGGTCACCCCGGGATTCGCCCTGGGTGACCGTCACCCGGAACCCCGCACAGTCCACTTCGCGCACTCAACAAGGAGAAGCGCATGCTCTGGACAATCTTCGTGATTCTCCTGGGAATCTTCTCAGCAAGGAGAAGCGCATGCTCTGGACAATCTTCGTGATTCTCCTGGTGATGTGGATCCTGGGGATGGTCACCGCCCATACTCTCGGCGGATTCATTCACATCCTGCTGGTACTCGCGATCGTTGCCGCATTGATTCGGATCATCCAGGGACGGAATCCCCTTTAGAGGCACCTATCCTGTACGCACGCTTCCGGGATTCCACGACGGCGCGTCGCTCGCGGGAAACGACTCGACGGAAGCCTCTTCAACCGCATCGAACGTGGACAAGGACGCCAGTTGTTTTTCACGGCGCCGGCGCCACAGCCGCTGTCCCGCCCAGAGACCGGCGACAACGGCCCAGATCAACCATGTTCTGCCCTTTACCTTCATGCCGTCTCAATGATCTGTAGCTCGACACTGAGGAGATGCGCGATTCAGTCTTCGCCCGAATACTCTTCCCGAATATCGTCCTCGGGCCTTTCATGCACTCGCAGCGGCGCCTGATCCGGATCCGGGGCGTTCTCAACGCCACTCACGACTTCCGCTTCGTAAAACTGGCCCTCCTCGACAAGTTCTTCCACGCTTTCCGAATCGACATCCGGAATGCGTGACAAACCCTGAACATCTCCGGACTGGCCCGATGCCGCAGCCCCGGTTCCGCGTCTGGGAAGCGGAGAACGACTGATGGATGCGACGCGACTCAATGTCGAAGGTTCAAGACTGCGCGGCTCGCGTTTACCTTCCTGTCGCGATGCGCCGGAGCGCCCTGGCTTTTTGGGTCGCGCCTTCTTGTTCGCCATAAATCACTCCTCTAAGGATAGGGTGGCACTTCTGGCGCCGGAACTGAAGACCTGTAAAACAGGAGGCCGTTGGGAAACCAAAAAACTTCGAATGAGATTTGCGAGTGAGGAAAGAAGCCGGCGAGCGGACTTGAACCGCTGACCTGCTGATTACGAATCAGCGTACAACGCTCCGGCCTGCACAGCCTGAACAGTCAACCGCCTGTAAAACCCCGTATTTATTGTTTTGCATTCTGTGCAGGCTGTGCGGTAAGTTTCAGCGAAACGGAACCCCGATGGAACCCCGAGCCAAAACGGCCCGAGAACTGACGGGGCATCAGGAGAACTTACCGGCATGAAACTGAAAATGAATGCGAAGTGGGTAGAGACGCTTAAGCCCGGCCCGAAGCGGCGCGACTATCACGACACCGACTGTCCCGGCCTCACACTGCGGGTTACGCCGTCAGGAGCCAAAAGCTGGACGCTCATGTACTACGCCGGGAAGCGGCGGCGGCGGCTCACGATCGGGTCATTCCCGGCCATCGGCCTGCACGACGCGCGGAAACAGGGGCAGAAGAAACGCGGCGCCATCCAACTCGGAGCGGACCCCGCGGCCGAGAAGAAGGCGGCGCGCGAGGCTGGCACATTTGGCGAACTGGCCGCCCAATACCTGGACGCGAAGAAACACAAGCGCAGCATCCGGGAGGATGCGCGGATCGTCGACGTCTACCTGAATCCCCGGTTTGAACATGCGGCGGCGAAAGACGTCAAACGCTCCGATATTGGCGCGATGCTGCAGACGGTCGCGGCAGATGCGCCAGTCATGGCCAATCGCGTCCTGGCCTGTATCCGCGGAATCTACAATTGGGCGATCGGCGCGGGTCTGCTGGAGTCGACGCCATGCCTGCGGCTGCAACCACCGGCGCCGGAAAAATCGAGAACGCGCTGCCTGACGAACGACGAAATAAGGGCCGTTTGGAAAGCGCTGGACGCGTCCACGTCCACCGCGATTGCCGATCTGTACAAGCTGCGCCTGCTGACCGCCCAGCGTGGCGGCGAGATCATGGGCGCGGCCTGGAGCGAGTTTGACCTGGAGTCACGCTGGTGGACCATTCCCGGCAGCCGCACGAAAAACAAGCTGGACCATCGCGTGTATC
>DASUFH010000101.1:0-4459 GCA_036274645.1 Terriglobia bacterium | reverse complement strand
GCAACCTGAAACTCGACTACCAGGTCTCGGTCGACAACCTCCGGATCATTGGCGGAGAGGCAACCATCAACGATCAATCGATTCCGATCGACCTGGCCATTTCGAAACTGAATGCGGGAATGACTTACCGCGGCAAGACGGGCGTTCTTTCTGGCCAGGCGCGTTACGACGGAACACTGCAGTCGGAAGCGGGCGCAACCATTCCCTACAGTCTCGACGTGAATCTCGATCTGGTCGCCGGCACGATCGTGGCGCATGGAATCGACCTGAAATCCGGTGAATCCGCGTTAAAGGCCCAGGGGCGGATCGACCATGCTCTGACTGCCAACCCGGACGGCAGGCTGGAATACAGTGGAGTGGCCGACGCCCGATTCCTCGATCATTTCTTGAGGGGCGAACGTCTGGCAGGACGCGCCAATGTCATCGGACGGCTGGAATTCGGGAGCGGATCGCTCGCGACTTCGGGAGAGCTCACAGCGGCCCGCATCGACGCCGGCGACTGGAACGTCACCGCGCTCAAGACGAATTACGAATACCGTCTTCCCGAAAAACAGCTGACCTTGAACGCCCTCAGCGCCACAACTGCTGGCGGAACCGCTGAAGGCGCCATCAAGATCGCAGACCTGCCCGGCCTTTCCCGGGTCACGCTCGACCTGAAATTTCACGATGTCGATACGGTGGCGCTTGAGCGGCTGTATCCATGGGACCACCGGTACCGGGTCTATTCCCGGGTCGATGGCGCGATCTCCGGCTGGCTCGAGGGACGATTCGACCGTTATCAGTTGAGCGGAAGCGCCCGCCTGACGGCCTATACGCCGGCGCCCCTGCCGGATGTGATCGCGCTCCCGCTCGATGGCGAGGGGGGCTTCACGATCCGTCCCGGACGCATCACCGTCAACGCCGGCCGGGCGCATTTCTTTGCGACTGCGGTGGAGGCCGATGGCGTGATCGAGCCCGCCGCCCTGAATCTCAAGACCCGGATGACCTCCACGGACCTCCGCAACTTCTTTTTCATCCATCGGGACGCCAATGGCAGCGGAACATTCGAAGGAACGCTGACCGGATCGCCGGAAAAACCCACCGCGGCGGGAAAATTCACCGCGGCCGGCGTGAAATATCGCGCCTGGACGATTGAACGAGCCGAAGGAGGCGTTCTTCTGGATACCGGGACCGAAACTGCGGACCTGAACGATGTGCAGATTTTTGAAGGAAGCTCGTCCATCACGGTCCGGGGCCATCTGGCGCTGAACGGCGAAAGCGCCGACCTGCGCCTGGAAACTCCTCATATCGAAGCCAAAGACGCTGCGCGTTTCGACCCTCGGATCGCGGGTCGCGTGGACGGCATATTCTCCGGCGTGGCGCGAATAACGTCGCTCTCGCCGCTTCGGGTGGAAGGCGACATTGAGGCGCGCGACCTGACGTTGGAGCAACATCCCATCAGCGCCGCCCGGGCTCATGTCCGTTTCGTCGAGCCCCTGGTGGAACTGTCGAATCTCAGCGTCACGCGCGGCGGCGCCTCCATTACCGGAACCGCCAGTTACAACACCCAGTCCTCCGCCGCGAAATTCGATGTGGCCGCGCGATCCATCGATCTGGACTCCATCCGGGAGTTCGGGGTTCCCGCGGGCCTCCGAGGGACCGTGGACTGCGGCCGATGTTCAGGAGAAATCGATTCAAACCCGCTTTCTTTCAAAGGCAAAAATGTCGTTCTACAGGAACACGGCGGCGCCCGGATTTCGGGAGATCTCGACTACTCCTCGAACAGTCTGGCTTTCGAATTGGACGTGGCGTCGACGCCGCTCGCGCTGGCGCGGGATGTGATCCGGGAACTCGGGAAGGATCCCGGACTGCCGGCCAGCGCGGCAAACCTGATCGTCGAATCCGGCCACTTCTCGGGCGCCGGCGCGACAGGCCAACCGGTGGTCAAAGCCCGAAACCTCAAGATCCTCGATAGCCGCGGAGCCCGACTGGATGGCGATGTGAGCTATGACGCCACCAGCGACGCTCTGCAGTTCGACGTCAAAGTCACCGAACTGAAACTGAGCATCGTCCGGGACATGGCCCGAGACCTCGGGCTGGATCCCGCTATACCGGCGGCGGTCGCGGACGGTACCGTAATCGAAAGCGGCCGGTTCATCGGAACGGGCGCTATCCGGCGGCCGGTCATCACCGGAAAGAACGTCAGGATTCACGAAAGCCGTGGCGCTTCGCTGACCGGCGACCTCGCCTACAACTCGACCACCGATGAACTCCGTTTCGAGATGAATGTCGCCGCGCTGGATCTCGGCATCATTCACGATCTGCGTCCCGAGTTCAACGCGCCGCGAGAACTGTTGAACGGAACCGTCATCGAGCGCGGGCGCCTGACCGGCAGCGGATCGCTCAGTCGTCCGGTCATCATGGGCAGGGACGTCACGATTCATGAAAGCCACGGCGCCACCCTGACCGGAAGTCTCGGATACGATGTCGCGGCCGACAAGGCGACATTCGATCTGAGCGTCGCCTCGCTCGGGCTGAGCGCTCTTCGTGATCTCGGGGTTCCCGAAAGCCTGAATGGAACCATTGAACGCGCGCGGATGGCCGGAACGGTGATCCACGGCCAGCCCGACATGGAAGGGAGCGCCAGACTCCGCAACGTCACGTTCTTCGGCGAAGAGTTTCCCACGGCGGATTTGACCGTGTCGCGCTCGAACGGACCCGCAATTCCGGTTCGCTTTGACGCCAGCTCCATCAGCTTCAACGCCGAAATCGATATTCGCGCGCCCGGCTACCCGTTTGTCGGCAGCGGATCGTTCACTCGCTATCCCGTCGAACGGCTCGCCAGACTGCAGGGCGAAACCCTCCGGCTGACCGGCAAAGCCGACCGCCTGGAAGGATCGTTGACCGATCCCACGCAATTCCGGGGCTCCGGAAAGATCGAATCGGCCGAGATGCTCGTCGGCGGCCGCGCGCTCACATCAACGGGTCCGTTTTCCTTCGAGTTTACGCATGACCGGGCCACCTTCTCCGGCATGTCTCTGACCGGCGGGGGCACGCAGTTGAACGTTGAAGGAACCGTGAGCCTCACCGAAAAAGAGACTCTCGATCTGAAGGTCAGCGGAACGGTTCCCCTGGAACTCATCACCGCAAACACCGATTGGCCGGCGACCGGCACGCTGGACCTGAACGGGCGAGTCGGCGGAACCATCCAGGACCGCGACCTTTTTGGCATCGCGACATTCAAGAACGTCACCGTCGCGCCGAAAGGATTTTTCGCCAGCATCACCGGCGTTACCGGCGGATTGTTCTTCAACGGCAACAACGTCCGACTGGATGAAGTCACCGGCGCGGTGGGCGGAGGCAAGGTCCAGATTCAGGGCGAAGCCACGCTGGGACAGAACCAGATCGAATCGATGAACATCCGTGTGGGAGCGGAAAACGTCCGCGTCCTGTATCCGGAAGGACTCCGAACCGTCGCGGACGGCGTCCTGCTGCTCCGCGGCAACTGGGATAACCCGCTGCTGGAAGGCAACGTTCAGATCCAGAACATGTCCTACCAGAGCCAGTTCGAAAACTTCCTCTCACTGCTTCAGGCGCCCGGAGGGACGGGAAATACATCGCCGCTTTCACGGCTGAATCTGTCGATTCACGTGGAGGGCAACCGGAATATCAGCATCAAGAACGAACTCACCGAGGCTCAGGCCCGGGTGAGCCTCGATATCCGTGGAACGGTCGGAGCGCCCGCGCTGACCGGGCACGTTGAAGCGCGCGGCGGAACGCTGCTGTTCCAGGGCAGGCAATATGAAATCACGCGCGGGAACATCGATTTCGTCAACCCGTTCGTCGTCGAACCGGTAGTCGACGTTCAGGCCGAGGCCGATTTCCGCAACTACCGCGTGATCCTGGGCATCACCGGGCGGGGGGACAAGCTGCGGTTCGAAATGCGGTCCGACCCGCCACTGCCCGATCTGGAGGTGTTCAGCCTGATCGCCGGAGGCAGAACCCGTGAAGAGCTGGTTGAAAGCGGCACACAAAACTCGGGGGTCAAGACCAGTGAACAGTTGTTTCCGGGCGCCGCAGCGGCGGTTCTGGTGGATCTGTTGAAGTCCCGGGTGGGGGAGAGCCTGGGCCTCCTGCGCCTCGATCAGTTTCGCATCGACCCACTGCCGCTCGGATCCGACAAGAATGCGCTCGCGCGCATTACCGTACCGATCCAGGTATCGAAGGACCTCTCGATCACCTATTCACAGGACCTCTCGTCGAACGCGCAGCAGATCATTCAGATCGAATATTTCCTTTCCAAGAATCTCTCGATTATCGCCACCCGCGACGAAAACGGCGCGCTGGGGCTCGACATCAAACGACGGCAAAGATTCTAGATAGTTCCCCGTCTGCTTATAGGGGCGGTCATAGACCGCCCCTATAACGAGGACAAGGAGGCGGGGACCGATGGCGCTTCTGTTCTCGGGTTGTAATGGGG
>DASUFH010000100.1:0-10180 GCA_036274645.1 Terriglobia bacterium | reverse complement strand
TCCCGCCAGGGGCGTAGCACGCTGTCTTCCGAGAGATCGGTCCGGCGCGGGCGGGGACGAAATCCGTCCGCGACGCGCAGTCGCGAGATGCAGATGGCCGAGAAGACGAATGACAGGGCATTGAAGATGAACGCGCACGTGTAGCCGAACGACGCCACCATGCCGCCGCCCAGAAACGCGCCCACGCTGATGGCCGTCCACTGGGTCATCTGCGTCAGGGAATTCGCAGTGTGCAGCTCTCCGGCGTTTGCGATGGCCGGGAGGATCGCCGCCCTTCCACTCGTGAAGAACGGAGACGCGAACATCAGGGCGCCGCTCAGCACGAAGAGCAGCCACGTGCGCCCCGCCGGAACGGCGAAGATAAACCCGACCGCCAGGACGGCCCGGATCACGTCGCTCAGGATCATGATCCGTCTCCGGTCCATGCGGTCGAGCAGAACGCCCGCCACCGGGCCGGCCAGCATCATCGCCGCGCCGCGCGCCAGCAGAATGCCCGCCACAGCCATGCCGGATCCCGTGTTCGCCAGCGCCAGGCTGAAAACGGCAATAGTGTTGAAATGGTCGCCGACTTCGCTGACCACCTGGCCGGTCCATGTGAATCGGTAGTTGCGATTGGAGCCCAGGAGATTGAGAAAACCGGAGGACAAGCTCAACGGAACATTTCCCTCAACAACGATCCTCTTCCGGAATCATCTTAAGCGCAATATGCTTCTGTCGTTCCGGTAGGAGTGAGGGAAGTCACGAAGACCGGATCGGGTCCGTGTTTTCGCCTGGCCTACTTATGGGAGACTTCCGGCGCCGCCGGTAACGTGCAACTCGAGGTATTCCTTGAGCATTCCTTTTCATATCTTCATTCAACGGCTTTGATCTGAGGCAGCAGGTGTGAGGGAGGAGAGCCATGGCTGAGCGCAAGGTGAAGCGTTGGTCTGGCCGTGTGACGGAGACGAGCAACGCGCTGGATCTTGAGGAAGGCGTCTTTACGCTGGACGATCCACGGGAAATTGCGCGCTCGCTGCGGCGTTCGGCGGAAAAAAGCGCGCGGCGTAAGGCCGGACCGTTTCAGTCCGCAATGTCGATGCTGAACTTTTACATCAACCGCGCGGGCAGGAATCTGCCGGACGACCGGCGGCGGTTGCTGGAGGCGGCGAAGGAAGAGTTGCGCGCGCTGTATGGGAAGAAGGCGGCGTGATTGTTGCCCTCTCCGTCTGCATTTAGGGGCGGTCTATGACCGCCCGGCGTTCCGGGGTGGAATCTTTTTGATTTCACAGAAATTCACCCTGAAACGCTGGGCGGTCATAGACCGCCCCTACAAAGAGACGGGGACCCAGAACGATCTCCTATACCCACATTTTCGTGGCATTTCTGGCGAGTGGATTAACGCGCGCTACAATGGCCCATGGCTGACGAGGATGTCCTCTGGAAAGCGGACAATCAGCACGAGCGTCTGGACGAACTTCTCGGCGCGCCGCCCGAGCTTAAAGAACGGCCGCTGCACCGGGACGTCCGATCGCTTGGCCGGATCCTCGGCAATGTCATTCGCGAACAGCAGGGTGAGCCCTTTTTCGCCACCGTCGAGTCGCTGCGTCAACTCTCCATCGCCGGCCGGTCGCAGACGTCGTCATTCGAGCCGGCGCGCCGCATTGTTCAGGACCTGCCCTCGTCCAACGCGGCGGACCTGGCCAAGGCGTTCGCGATCTACTTCGAACTGACCAACCTCGCCGAGACCAATCACCGGAAACGGCGGCGCGAAGCGTCGCAGTTCCCGTCGAGCCGTCCGCCGCAGCCCGGAACGTTTGTCGGGACGCTCACACGCGCGCGTAACGCCGGCATTGGCGTGGACGAAATGGTCAAGGCGTTGCGCCGGATTCACATCATTCCCGTTTTCACGGCCCATCCCACGCAGGTTGCGCGGCGGACCGTCATCTGGAAGCGGCAGCGGATCCTGCGGCTTCTGGAAGACCTCGATCGTGTCCCACTGACGCCCGCGCGGGCCCGCGACACGCAGCGGCGCCTCGCCGCGGAGGTGACGGGGTTGTGGCAGACCGACGATATCCGCCGCGCCGCGCCGACAGTGTCGGACGAGATCAAGATGGGGCTCGACTACAGTCCGATCCTCTTTGAGACGATTCCCGAGGTCTATGACGTGATCGTCGAGGGAATTCAGGAAGTCTATGGACTGTCTCTGGCCCTCGACGCGACGCCGCGTCTGGTCTCATTCGGCTCCTGGATCGGCGGCGATCATGACGGCAACCCCAACGTCACGCCGGAGACCACCGAACGCGCTCTGGCTGCGTCGCGCGAAACGGCGCTCAGTCATTACAGCGTCAGCCTGCGGGACCTGCGCCGCCGCATCAGCCCGTCGGAGCGGCGCGTCGGCGTATCGCCGGAACTGCAGGCGCGCCTGGAAAACTATGCGCAGCGTCTCGATACGCGCATCGAGGACCGGTCAGAAGAGCCGTACCGGCGTTTCCTGACCTGCATGATGTTCCGGTTGAACCTGGTGTCGGCCAGGCCCGGTAGTCCCCAGGCGTACGCTTCGGCCGATGAGTTTCTGGCGGATCTCGCGACGATTCGGGACAGTCTCAAAGCGAACAAGGGAGAACGCATCGCCAGCCTGCTGGTCGAACCGCTGATCCTGAACGTGGAGACCTTTGGCTTTCAATTTCACGCGCTCGACCTGCGCCAGCACGCGCGCGTCCACGCCGAAGCCGCCGCCGAGCTGCGCGCGGGCGGCGCCGGCGATACCAGCCATGCGCAAGCGCTGCTGGCGCGGTTGCGCGATTTCGCGCTGTTGCAGCGCCGGTTCGGCGTCGAATCGCTGCCGCGCTACATCGTGAGCGGAACGGGGGCGCCGGACGACATCTTTTCGCTTGTCTGGATGATGGAACTCGTCGGTCTGGATCCGGTCCACATGATGCCGGTGCCGCTGTTCGAATTCATCGACGATCTGCAGCAGAGCGCCGCGATCTGCCGCGCCATCTGGACGGACGACAAATACTCCCGGATCCTGGACGCCCGGCGGCGCCGCCAGGAAGTGATGCTCGGATATTCCGACTCCAACAAGGATGGAGGAATGCTCACGAGCGCGTGGGAACTGTACAAAGCCCATGCCGCATTGCACGCCGTGGCCAAGGAGTGCGATGTCCGGCTGCGTCTCTTCCACGGTCGAGGGGGCACGGTCGGTCGCGGCGGGGGCCCAACCCATCGTTCCATTGTGTCGCAGCCGCCCGGGGCCTTCTCCGGTGAGATCCGCATCACCGAGCAGGGAGAAGTTCTCGAGTGGAAATACTCCGACCAGGTTCTTGCCGAGCGTAATCTGGAACTCATGATTGCCGCGTCGCTCGAGGCGCTGCTGCGGCCCGGCGCGCCCGCCTTCGAACCGGCGTGGGCCTCCGCAATGGAGACGCTTTCAGCGGACGCGCTGGAATACTACACGCGCAACATCCGCGACAATGCCGACGTGATTCCGTACTTCGAGCAGGCGACACCCGCGCCCGAATTCGATCTCGCCCGGATCGGATCCCGTCCCGCCCGACGCAGCGCGGCTAAAGGCCTTTCCGACCTGCGCGCCATTCCCTGGGTGTTCGGATGGATGCAAAGCCGTCATGGCCTGCCGGGCTGGTTCGGCGTGGGCCACGCGCTGGCGGCGTTTCCGGATCAGCAGCTGCTGCGCCGGATGTTCGAACGGTTTCCGCTTTTCATGGATCTTGTGCGGAACGTCGAAATGGCGCTCGCCAAATCCGACCTGGGAATCGCGCGCCTGTACGCGGACCTCGTTGAAGACCAGGCTCTGGCCGGCCGGATGTTTGACCTGATTGCCGGAGAGTTCGCGCGGACACGCGATGCGATCCTGAGGGTTGTAGGCCAGCAGGAGTTGCTGCAGACCAACCCGGTTCTTGCCCGGTCGATCCGGCTGCGCAATCCGTATGTGGACCCGATGAGCCTGATTCAGGTGGAACTGCTGAAGCGCAAGCGGTCCGGAGAGAACACGCCCGAAGTGAACGATGCGCTGGTCGCCACGATCAACGGTATTTCCGCGGGCTTGCGCAACACCGGCTGAAGCTGATCGGAACGCCTCTCTTTCACAACGAGAACGTTTTTGAGCCCCGTCTGTTTGTAGGGCGGTCAAAGACCGCCCTACAAGCAAAGCAGCGAAGCGGGAGAGGAGGGCGGCCCGATTGTTTGCCCTCACCTGGCCCTCGCTTCGCTCAGGCCCTCCTCTCCCGCGCTACGCGCGGGAGAGGGCAGGCGTTGACTGGGTCTTAGTTCGCCAGCTGGTGAGCCGACTCCTCATCCGGCGCTCCAACGAAGTCCGGATAGGCAAACGCTCCGTGCTCGGCCAGGTCGAGCCCTTCGATTTCCTCTTCCGGCTTGACGCGGAGCCCGACGGTAGCCTTGATGACCTTGAACAGGATGAAGGCCGTCCCGAACGTCCACACAAACGCGGCGCCAACGCCCATCAGCTGAACGACGAGCTGGTGAGCCATGTCGTATTCCTTGCCGAGGAAAACATTCTCATGCAGCACCGCTGCGAGAATAGTGCCCAGGGCTCCGCACACGCCGTGTACGGATATTGCGCCGACGGGATCGTCGATCTTGAGCCGGTCGAAGAACAGCACGGACATGAGCACGACCACGCCGGCGATGAGGCCGATGATGACCGAGCCGAGCGGAGTCGTCGTGGCGCAGGGCGAAGTGATCGCCACCAGGCCCGCCAGCACACCGTTCAGCGTCATGCCGATATCCGGCTTGCCGAACTTCATCCAGCTGGCCGCGAGAGCGCTCATGGCGCCGGCGCAGCCCGCCAGCATCGTGTTCATGGCGATGCGCGAAACCGTTCCGTTGCCGGCGGTCGTGGAGCCGGGGTTGAATCCGAACCAGCCAAGGAACAGGATGAACACGCCAAGCGCGGCCAGCGTCAGGCTGTGGCCGGGAATGGCGTTGATCTTTCCGCCCTTGCCGTAACGTCCCAGACGGGGCCCCACCACGATGGCGCCGGCGAGAGCCGCCCAGCCGCCGACGGAGTGCACCACGCTCGATCCCGCGAAGTCGATGAATCCGCGGCTGGCGAGCCAGGGGGAGTTATCGGTGATGAAGAGGTTGCCCCACGCCCAGTGTCCGAAGACCGGGTAGATGACGAGGCTGATGAAGAAGCTGTAGATCAGGTAGGAGCTGAACTTCGTTCGTTCCGCCATCGCGCCCGATACGATTGTGGCGGCCGTGGCGGCGAACACCACCTGGAAGACCCAGAAGGTATATCCCCACTGGCCGTCAATACCACCGTTGTCGGGAGAGAAGAAGAAGAGGGACCCCCCCGTAAACCCATTGCTCAAGCCGAACATGAGGCCGAAGCCGATCGCCCAGTACGCAAGGCCCCCGATACAGAAGTCCATCAGGTTCTTCATCATGATGTTGCCGGCGTTCTTGGCGCGCGTGAAACCGCTTTCAACCATGGCGAATCCCGCCTGCATGAAAAACACCAGCGCCGCGCAGATGATTGTCCAGACGATGTCCGCGTTCTTCTGGACGGCGTCCACCGCCGTTTTCAGGCTGTCCGGCGTCGGAGCCGCCGCGGCATCCTGAGCGTGAGCGAGCGGGCCGAACGCCGTCAGCGCTGCGACGAGCAAGGCCCCAAGAAAAACGTAACGAACCGATTTGCGAACCATTTCAAATTTTCTCCCTGGTTTGAAGACTCTCAAGGATCCATTTCCTGGGCACGCCGAAAATCGACCTGGTCCAGGCAATCAAATCCAGACACTGCGGCCACGGGGCGATTTTCATGAGTGATGAAACGCCCGGGACGTCTTAACGCGCGTCCAGACTGCAGTGTCCGGCCAAAATAAAAAATCCTCCGGCCCCTTTTGAGGGTGGAGGACTTCGTCGTCAGACGCCGCACTTCTTTGTGACGGTGACACATTTGTAGGGGAAATGGCTCTCAGAGTCAATAGGGTTAATCCATGAAAATTGTCTTTTGCGGCAGGTCGGGCCGGAGTTGTCTGGTAATGCAGTGGCGGTCGGACCACGCGCCAGCGGTTGTTGTCAGGCGGAAACGAATGGTGTTTTCAGGAGGAAACTCCCTTCCTGCACGATGCGAGAAACGGAGTTTCCACCTGACGCTAAATGATTCGCACGTTCACGGTATACCCGCCGCTTTACGCTTTGCCGGCCTTCTCGGTATCTTTGGCTTCCTTTTCGGCTCGCTTCGCTTCATCGTTTGCCTTTGCCTTGCCGAGATCCGGACGCAGGTTCTGAATTGCGTCTCCCAGCGACATGGCGTCGTCTCCCGTCATCTTCGCTTTCAGGTCCGCAAACGGGATGTTGAGGTTTTTCGATACGTGGAGCGCGGCAATGAACTGGCCCTGGTTCTTGAAGCCGGCGGACGCGTCTGCGAGAGTCGTATCGGCTGGCAGAAGATCGTTCACCTTCGCTTCCAGCTTCGGGTTCAGATGGATCTCGTCCCCTACCTTGTTGGACCCGCGACGTTCACGGGAATCCTTCGAGACGTCTTTCGCCTCATCCGGTTTTGCGGCCGGCCGTCCGGGCGCGTCATTCCGGTTGGCGCCCGCATTTCCGTTCCGGGCCGGGCTCACCGGTGGAATTCCCACACCGCGTCCGATGCCTCCACCGCCCGGGCCTCCACCACCCGGACCGCCGCCGCGGCCGCGCTGCGCATAAATCGAGGGTTCCGTTCCGAGAAGGACCAGCGACAATAACGAGGACAGCAAGACAGCTCTCTTCATAACCTTGACCTCCAGAAAACCAAGAGTGAAATTACGTTCTGAGCGGATGTTTTGACGGACCATCATGGCGCTTCGGTGCACTAAAGAGTCCAGATTCTTACAGGCCAGCATTTTGTGGAGGTTGCGCTACGGTGGGAAGAGGGAGGAGGCGCCAGGACGCGGAAGCTCCCTGGAAAAATTCCCCGTATTTGGATGGGGTTTCCACCGGTCCCGGCGTCGTAAAATCAGATCCTGCTGCCATGGCCGATAGCCGTCACACATTTGTACCCGGGCAACGCTGGATCAGCGAGAGTGAACCGGAGTTGGGACTGGGATCCATTCTCACGATCTCCGACCGTACCGTTACCGCGGAGTTCAAGGCGAGTGGCGAGACCCGCGTCTATGCGAGGGCGAACGCGCCCCTGCGCCGCGCGCGCTTCCGTGTCGGCGATACCGTTCGGAATCGCGCCGAAAAGGCGGTCCTCGTCCAGGCCGTGGAGGAGCGCGACGGCCTTCTGTTCTACCGGCACGGCAAAGCTGAAATCTGTGAAACCGCTCTAAGCGACACCATTGCGTTCAGCCAGCCCGAAGAGCGTTTCTTTGCGGGTCACCTCGACGCGCCGGAACTGTTCGACCAACGGCTGACCGCTCTCGATATGGACAACCGGCGGCGGAAGTCTTCGGTATGCGGATTTGTCGGCGGCCGCATCGACCTGATCCCGCATCAGCTCTACATCGCCCACGAGGTCAGCGAACGGCTGGCCCCGCGGGTTCTGCTTGCCGACGAAACCGGTCTCGGCAAAACCATCGAAGCGTGTCTGATTCTTCACCGCCTCATTCTGACCGGACGCGTCCAGCGCGCGCTGATTCTCGTTCCCGAATCGCTGGTGCACCAGTGGTTCGTCGAACTGCTGCGCCGGTTCAACCTCTGGTTCCACATTTTCGACGAGGACCGGTGCGACGCCCTGGAACTGGAAAGTCCCGGCGCGAATCCCTTTCAGGATGACCAGCTGATTCTTTGCGCCATCAATCTTGGCGCGAGCAACCCGAAGCGCGGCGCTCAGATGGAGGCGGCGGGATGGGACATGCTGGTGGTCGATGAAGCGCACCACCTGCAATGGACGCCGCGCGGCGCGAGTCCGGAATATGCCCTGGTCGAAAGTCTGGGAGCGAAAACGCTGGGTGTCCTGCTCCTGACCGCCACGCCCGAGCAACTGGGCGTCAACAGTCATTTTGCGCGGCTGCGCCTGCTCGATCCCGACCGGTTCTATGACCTCGACGCGTTCATCCGCGAATCCGGCGAATATCGGGAAGTCGCCATGGTGGCTGAAACCCTCCTGGATGGCCGGCCGTTTACCGAAAAGGACGCGGCTCTGCTTGTTCGCATCCTCGGAGAGTCCGGCGAGAGCATCCGGTCGCGCCTCAATCGGATTGCCGACGGCGACCATGCGGCTTACGACGATCTGCTGGACGATCTGCTCGATTGCCATGGCGTGGGCCGTGTCCGTTTCCGCAATACGCGCGCGACGATCGCCGGCTTTCCCAAACGCGTCCTGCGCTTGAGCCCGTTGGATGCCCCGGCGGACGCCGTGGAGGACGGGCTGATGTTCGAGCAACTCGCGGAGGAGTTTGCGCTCGACACCGACCGCGAGGCCGCCGAAGCGGAAGACGACTCGGAGTGGGCCGCGAGTCTCGGCGATGATCCGCGAATCGAGTGGCTCATTGCGCTCCTGCGGTCTCTGCCCCGTGAAAAAATCCTGGTGATCTGCAGCCGCCGGTCCAAGGTGATCGCGATTGAAGCCGCTCTGCGCCGCCGGATTCACGTCAAGCTGGCCGTATTTCACGAAGAGTTGTCACTCATCCAGCGCGACCGCAACGCCGCGTGGTTTGCCGATCCGGATGGCGCGCGCGTGCTGATCTCCTCGGAGATTGGCGGCGAGGGACGGAACTTCCAGTTCGCGCGCCACCTGGCGTTGTTCGATCTGCCGCTCGATCCGGAGTTGCTGGAGCAGCGCATCGGCCGTCTCGACCGCATCGGACAAACCTCCGAAATCCAGATCCACGTTCCGTACACCCGCGGCAGCGCCCAGGAGGTTCTGGCGCGCTGGCATCACGAGGGACTCAACGGATTCGAGCGGCACCGCAGCGGCGCGCGCGAACTGCTCGAACGGTTCGGCATGCGCGTTTACGATCTGTGCGAGGATTTCCACGAACGCGCAGAGGCGGGCGGCGATCTGGACCGGATCATTGCGGAAACGGTGCAGGCGCGCGAGGAGATTGCGTCGCGCCTTTCCCAGGGACGCGATCGCCTGCTGGATCTCAATTCGTTCCGTCCCGGCCCCGCGGCGGACCTCGCCACGGCCATCCGGCGCGGGGACGAGGACCAGGCGCTGGACCGGTTCATGCTGACGGTATTCGATCGCTATGCGATCGGGGTCGAAGAGATTGCCCGGAGAACCTATCACCTGGGGTCCGCAGGGATCCTCGCCGATACCTTTCCCGGTTTGCCCGCCGACGGGTTCACCGTCACCCGCGACCGCCGCCGGGCTCTGGCCCGCGAGGACATCCAGTTTCTCACCTGGGATCATCCGCTCGCTGTCGGCGCGATCGATCTCGTGCTGGGCTCGGAGAAGGGAAACAGCGCCTTTGCCCGCTGGCCGGACGCGCGGGTAACGGCGCTGTATGTGGAGGCGATCTATGTGCTGGAGGCGGTCGCGCCGCCCCAGTTCCATGTGGACCGGTTTCTGCCACCCACGCCGATTCGCGTGATCGTCGACCAGAAGGGAAACGATGTGGCGGCCGCGCTCCCCACCGAAACGCTGATCCGCAAGCTTAAGCATGGGGACGGGCGCGACCTGGTCGATGAGCCCACCCTGCGCGACGAATTGCTGCCGCGCCTGCTCGCGCGGACGCTGGAAATCGCCCAGGCCGCCGCGCCGGCCATCGTCGAGCGGGCCAGGGAAGAGATGGTCACGCGGTTGGAACACGAGGTCCATCGCCTGCGCGAACTGCGCAAGATCAATCCCAGTGTGCGGCCCGCGGAAATCGAACTGGTCGAGACCGAACGCCGCAACCTCGATGCGCGACTCGCCGGCGCGCGCCTCCGTCTCGATGCGATTCGACTGATTCAGCGCGGGGCCTGAACTGCTGTAACGCTAAATGGCGTTGGAGCTGTTGGCGGCGTCGAGCAGGTCGATTCGTGGACCCTTGTCCACCTGGACCATCAGTTTCTGATATGTCCACTTCCCCTGGACTTTGGTGGCTTCCAGATAAAGACGTCCGGTTCCTTTCGGGCCGTGGATCGGTATGCTCAGGTTGGCCCTGCCGGAATCTCCGGAGACGCTGATGTTGCCGCTGACCAGAAAGCCGGCTTCTATGGGTGTGCCCAGGGCCTGCTGTGTTTCCGGATTGGATTGCGCGATGGCGAGGGCTTCTTTGTAGACGTCGGAATAGCGGAAGAG
>DASUFH010000099.1:0-3934 GCA_036274645.1 Terriglobia bacterium | reverse complement strand
TGGCGCGCGCCGGCAAGGATTTCGAACTGGTGGTGATTCCCGGCGCCGACCACGGCGCGTCGAGCCCGATCACCACACGCAAGCGGAATGACTTCTTCGTGAAGAATCTGCTCGGACTCGATCCCCCCAACTGGAATGTTGCTGCGGCGTCCGCGCCAGAGCCGGCGCAGCCCGCCCCGGCGGATTCCGACGCGGCGCCCTGGGTAGCCAGTGAATGGTGGGACGGCCCGGGAAGGTAGCCGGAGAAGCGCGGGGTCCCCGCCTGCTCGGGAATTAGGGACAGAGAGCAATTTCGCGTTCGCGAAATTGCTCTCTGTCCCTAATTCCCGAGCAGAACCTGTGTTCGCTAGGCGGCTTTGTTGCCCGGAAACTGGACAGCGCCGATCTGGATCATGAGCCCCAGCAGATCCATGTAGTCGCGGTCACGGTAGATCTTGTTGTCGCGCGTTTCCATCACCTTGCAGACTCGAATCTCCACGTGTTTGCCGGTGGGCGCAATGCCCATCAGTTCGCCGTTGTGAGTGCCGCTGGCGACGAATTCGCAAACGCTGACGTCTCCCTGGGCCACGACCCACTTGATTTCGACCTTCCCATCCGGAAGGGCCGTGGCCCACATACGATGGCTCTTCATCGCTTCCGGGACCTTGAGTTCCCGTCCGTCCGGTCCGGTGTAGGTGTAATCGGAATGCAGCAGGTTCTTCATGGTGTCGAAGTCCCGCCGGTTCCACGCATCGAGACACGCGCGCTGTAAATCGGATGGATTCGTCATTGGAAAACCCTCCCTGATCGGTTTGTTTCTGAAGCTCCGGATTCAATCGCGTCCACACTGCACAGCAATCCGAGCGCCACGCGCTGCGGGATGCGATCCAACGGGTCGCGAAAGAGTTCTCATCTATGGACCTGATCTGTCCACGGTTCGGGGCAGCCTCATATCGTGGAACCGAAACCTCTGAGGCGAGACCAGCTGCAGACGATGCGGCTGATTGTGAACGAGCAGCTGGAATTGGCGTCGCGGCTGAAACGGATCCGGAAGGGGAGCCTTCCCGAGCTGGAACTGGTGACGTTCTGGCTTAACGATGTCCGGAGAATCAGTGAGCGCGAATCGCCATCTGCGCAAATGTGCGTATACGCAAAGTCGACGCTCTATCGATGCATCGGCCGGTTGAGCCGGATCCAGTCGGAAGCGCCGCCGTCACTGAGCCGGCGATTCCGCGAACAGTTCTCGCGCCTGACCGAATCGTGGCGCGCGCTCCAGTCGGCCCTTCGTCCGTCGCGCGCGCTGACCCTCTGGCGCGCCTATCGCTGACAGGAACTGAAACTCTGAACGCGCCGATTTCCCGCCTGCTTGTAGGGGCGGTCTATGACGTCTATGACCGCCCATCGTTTCAGAGTGAATTACTGTGCAATCAAGGGATTCCCACACCGAAACGTCGGGCGGTCATAGACCGCCCCTACAAGCAGACAGGCAACGGGGGCGTCGACGCTTCTCCATCCAGTGTGAATGTGAGCAGGAATCTCCACGTAACCTTTTTCGTCGGCTGCGGTATTCACGGTGTCGAGGCATCTATGTCAACGTCGATTTACCGGATCTGCGGACTGGCCGCGCTTGTCACGGTGTTCGCGGCGCCTGCCGCAGCGCATCACTCTCTCGCGGCGAGCTACCATCTCGACCGGCGTGTCTCCGTCGAGGGATTACTGGCCCGGATCGATCTGGGTGGCCCGCATTCGCACATTCTGATCGATGTCAAAGGAAGGGATGGCCGGGTGGTCCAGTGGCGCGCCGAATGGGTTGATGCGCGCGCCCTGGCGTGCGCTCACGTGGACCCGAAGGCGCTGAAAGCCGGAGACACAATCCGTATCACGGGCGCGCCGTCGCGCGAGCCGGGCAAACCGGAAGTCCTTGTTGAAACCCTTACACGGCCAATCGATGGATGGACCGCCACGGGCCTGAAGGATACCTGGAACGATCCGGATACGAAGTGTTCTCTGCCGATGCCGGCATGGGGCGGCCGGCATCCGGAAGTGAACCGGAACTGCGAGTCGCCGGGCGCCCACGAGCGGGACTTCGATCGCCCGCTCCGGGCGCGCCGCGCGCTATCAGGATGAACGCCGTATCGATACGATCAGGCCGGCCAACCCCAGGCCGATGAGAGTCAGACTGGCGGGTTCGGGTACCGTTGCCGCCGTCAGCGTCTGGATTTTGAACGCATCTTCTCCTTCATCGACCAGGTTTGGCGCGCTTCCGGAATATTCGTTTCTCGCCGCGACGACGAGGAATTTCCCAGCCAGGTTCAACGGTGTCACGGGGCAGCCGAGGTTCAGGTTGGCCGTCCGGGTATTGCCGTTATTCACTTCGAGTTGAGCGCAGCCGTTGGTGTATCGGGTGAATCCGTTCGAGGTCAGACCGGCAAACGTGAGGCCGCTGAAACTTCCAAATGTCAGGGAGTTCCCGCCAATCCAGACATCCAGGTCACTGTCGCCATCGACCCAGCCGAGAACCAGGCTCGAGGCGATGTAGCTGTTGCTGTCGAATTGAAAAACAATCAGGTCGTCCCGGCCGATGTTATCCACGGCATGATTGGGCGAGCCTGTGTCTTCCGTGTCGTTGGTTACTCCGAGCCCTCCGGAGTACTGGCCTAGATAGGCCACCTCGAAGCCGTTCGTTCCGGAACTGTTGAACGTGGAAAACGCCCGGGCCCGAAGCACGTAATCGATTCCGTTGACGTTCGTCGTGAAGACACGCTCATTCCCAAATGTTCCGACGTCGCCGGAACAATCGAGCGGGCCGCTGCCCGATCCGAGATTGCACGTGCCTCCAGTCAAGTTCCAGCTGATCGTGGTCGCGTAAGCAGATCCAACACTGCCGGCCATCAGCGTCAAGGCCAGCAATACCGTGCGCAGAGTCAAAATCTTTGCGGTCAACATCCTGTCAATCCTCCTTGAGTCGCAGAACCATCGTGCGACGAGGTGGAGGGCAATCCAGTCGCCACTGTGGTGAACATGTAAGCGATTGATAATGCGAATTAATTGGCGGGGCTAGCGGTCGGGTTCGGGGAAATCTGTAAAGAGGCCCTTACAATCAATGGCACGAAAGGGAATTCATGGCGCCAAAGTCGAGTGTCGAAAACCGAACGTGCTGGCGCAGCCGGCAGCGGTTCTGGATATCGGGTTCTCAGCGCTTCGCGCTAAAATCGCGCGCGTGAACCATGCCTCGATTGCATTGGTCGCGCTTCTCCTCGCGCAAGGGGCCATACCCACGGGGCGCGGCGCTATTGCGGGGCAAATCCTGCATGAGGACAACACGCCTGCTGCGGGCGTCCGTGTGGCGGCCATCGCCGGCGACAGCTCTGACGCAATGGCCATCGTGGCTCTTACGGAAACCGACGCCAACGGACGCTACCGGCTGGAGGATGTCCCTGCAGGTCTTCACTTTCTCGCGGCGGGCCCGCTCCGCGCGTTGACGTACTTTCCGGGTGTCGTAACGCTGGCTGAAGCGCAGGCGATCATGGTTGCGGCCAATTCGTTTCAGGAAGGCCGCGACTTTCGACTATCCAATCGCTCCATAAACCCAGATGTTGCCAGGCTCGATGTTTCTTCTCCCGGCTCGCTGAATGTGCGCGGTCGTTTCCTCGTTGAAGGCGGCGGTCCCATCCCGAAAAGCGTCATCCTGAAACACTCGCCTGCCGGGGTATCGTTTGCGCCGGCGTCCACCGAAACGCCGATCATTGCGGATAGTGGTGGCGCGTTCCAGGCCACGATCACTGGAGTCAACGGTGGACGCATCGTTTTAAACGGCGTCGAACCCTCGGCCTACTCCGTCAGCGCGGTCATGTTTGGATCCGACGATGCCTTGACCCATCGCGCGACTGTAGTCACAGGCCGTGAACTGGTTGTGACGTTCAAGTCCGCCGGCGTCCAGGTGACAGGCAGGATA
>DASUFH010000098.1:0-9139 GCA_036274645.1 Terriglobia bacterium | reverse complement strand
ATTCACCAGTGACAACGCTCCCTTTTGGGCGTTTCATCTTCTTGAAGACGATCTATCCGATCTTCCAGGCTGTTTTCCTCAAGGAGGAAAGTTTGGATTTATCGACAAGACCGGAAGATTCGTTATCGACGCGAAATTCTTTGTTGCTCAAGACTTCTCTGAGGGCCTTGCCGCGGTGGAAGAAACTGTCGACAGCAAGTACGGATACATCGATCGAACGGGGCGTATGGTGATCGAACCCCGTTTTAATCAGGCGATGGGTTTCTCGGAGGGTCTCGCCGCTGTCGAGACCAGCGCACGAATAGTCGGGGATCGTGTTGTCGACATTGCGTGGGGCTTCATCGACAAAGGTGGCGTGCTCAAGATTCCCGACAAGTATGATTCCATCCCCGGTGGATTCTCGGAAGGCCTGGCGCCTGTAACTATCCGGCCGAGTGGCAACATGGGCTACATCGACCACGACGGCAAGCTCGCCATACCCGCGCAATTCACTGTGGCCTGGGGATTTTCCGACGGACTCGCTGCGACTTGCTCCGCGGGTAGATGTGCCTACATCGATCGGGCGGGAAAGGTGATCTTGAAGGATCTTTTTGCCAAGTGGTCATTCATCGACGGACTCGCCGTCATCAGTACACGAGATCGACGGGTTTACATCGATAAAAGAGGTCGAGTGATCGCGGCTTATTCCGACGTTGCTATGGACTGACCTGTGGGGAATGAGCCGTGCTGGATTCGAACCAGCGACCCCCTGCTTAAAAGGCAGATGCTCTACCGACTGAGCTAACGGCCCGGACGTGACCCGTTATTGTCGCAGGTTTTGGACCTGTTGAAAAGGCGGGCGGCCAGCTTTATGATGCGCGGTCGTGACGTGGCCTCCTTCAGCGGCGGATGTCCTCCTGATGTTTCCCGCCTTCATGATCGGAACGGGACTGGGTGCGCTGGTCGGTCTCGGGCAGACCGGCCAGACGCCATCCATGGACCGGCTTGTCTCCGGCATTCTGACCAGCGCGGCGGGATCCGCGGTGGGCGCGGTCCTGTCAGTGGTCACGGCGGCCTGGTGGCCGCCCCTGATTGGCCCGTTCGTTCTTTCGACGGCGTGCGCCATGCTGGCGGGACTCATTTTCCGCCGCAAGAGCGCCCACTGAAATCGTTCCTGGAAGAGCGATTCCCTGTTAAAGTCCAGGGGTGTTTCCGTTTCGGGACAACATCCCATCGCGAACCTTCCCATTCGTCACCATCGCCCTGATCCTGATCAATACGGGAGTGTTTCTCTACGAACTGTCCCTGGGCAGCGGGCTGGGCGAATTCCTGCGGCGGTTCGGTCTAGTGCCCGAACATGCCGCCCAACTGGTGTCCGCGCGCACCGGCCTTTCCTCTGTCGCCATTCCCTATCTGACCTCGATGTTCCTGCACGGCGGCTGGTTCCACCTGATCGGGAACATGTGGTACCTGTGGATATTCGGCGACAACGTTGAAGACCGTCTGGGGCACTTCAAATTCATCGTCTTCTATCTGCTGTGCGGTCTCGCCGCAGGCGCCACGCACACCGTGCTCAACCTTCACAGTTCAATCCCCAGCGTCGGGGCCAGTGGCGCCATCGCCGGAGTGCTCGGCGCGTATGTGGTCTCCTATCCGTTCGCCCGGGTCTCGACGTTCGTCGTGATCATCATTTTCTTTCAGGTCGTCGAAATCCCCGCGATCATCGTGCTGGGATTCTGGTTCGTGATGCAGTTCCTTCAGGCAAACGGTGGCGCAGCCTCCGGCGTCGCCTGGTGGGCGCACATCGGCGGGTTCATCGCCGGAATCGCGCTGCTCTTCCTCATGGCTGGGCGCAAGCGCCAACCCTACGGTTACGCGCGCTTCTAATCTTTATTAGCCGCCGCGGCGATCATCAATAGAACAGCTTCAGCCCGAGTTGAATCTGCCTTGGATCGAACGCAGAGGTAAATCCCAGGGGATCCGCCGGTCCCCGGTCCGGGCGCCCGACGATCCGTTGCCCGGCCAGATCGGAAACACCGACCACCGTATTCACCCCGGAATAGTTGACCCGGTTGAACACGTTGAAGACCTCGAAGATCGCTTCAAGCCGTGTCTCACTGCCCCGGGAGACCTCAAAGTCACGCGCGATCCGCATATTCAACGACACGTAATCCGGCCCCTTTCCGACGTTGCGTCCGAACCCCGCGGGACGGTCGGTATTGGCGTTCGTATCGTTGTTGGCGTCAAAGCCGAGGAGCACGTTGAACGGACGCCCGCTCGCCCACGTGAAGATCGGCGCGAACCGGAAGGCGCGCAGCAGGCTGAAGGCGCCCATTCCCCGTTCGAAGGGGCTCTCGAACACGCCGCTGATGACAAGACGATTCCTCTGATCGAACGCCGAAAGACCTCGCTCATTCCGAAGATCGAGGGGATTGGCCGGCTGCAGGTCGACGATGAAGTCCGTTGTGTCGTCGATGGTCTTCGAAAGCGTGTAGGAGATCTGAAACTGAGAAAAGTCCGAATACCGCTTCAGCAGGCTGACCGTGAGCCCGTGGTAGATCGAACTGCCCGACGACTCCACCTGGTTGTCCTGCAGAATCGCCGGATTGATCGGACCAAGCACGGGACCATAGGCGTTCGCGCCCACCTGAATCTCATTCACATTGCGAGACCGCAGCAGCTTGACGCCGTGATTCCCCAGGTAGTTCACGCTCAGATTCATGCCCCGGAGATCATGGTCGAAACCGAAACTGAACTGCTGGCTGTAGGGATTCACAATGCCGGCCGCGGCAGACAGCAGCACCGGAGGTGTCGCGCCGGGAACCAGCCCCAATGTGGTCAGATCGGCGGCCGTCAGTGTTCTCAGGCTGCCGACGCCACCCTGCGCCGCGAGACTCCAGACATCGGAGGCCGTCGTTGTTATCCCCAAAGACGGAAGTCCATCGAGCGGCGTAAACACCTGGGCGATCTGCTGCCCGTCCAGAACCCGCGCAATGAACGCCACCGCTTCAAACACCTGCGCGTAGTAAATACCGTAACCACCGCGAAGCAGCGTCCTCGGCGTCAGGGCGTAGGTGAATCCCAGACGCGGCGCAAGATTGTTGGTATCGCGGTGGATGGGACGCGGTTGGATTTCGAGGTCATAACGCAGCCCCAGATTGACGTTCAGCTTCTCCGTCGGATTGAACAGGTCGAGCGCGTACCCGGAAAGGAGAGTGTTGGAGAACCGGGCGCGCGGATCGCCAAAACCCTGCTGATAGACGATCGGCAGTCCGAGGTTGAACGCCTGGATCGACCGGATCGGCTCGTCCAGGTACGCGGCCGGAGCGACGCCGGAACCGACGATACTCGCAGAGGTTCCCGCGCCCCCGATCGAATCGACTACTCTCGCCAGCGGCACGGCCTCGCCAAAAATGAATCGCCCCCCCAGAAACACCTCGGTCGATGTGTCGAACCGCAGGTAGTTCAGATCGCCGCCAAACTTCAGCTGATGTTTTCCCGATCCGCGGACAACCGTGTAGTTATCCAGCCACTGAAAACGCGTCTCCGTTCGTGTGGACGGCAGGTAGTAGTCCCGGCCCAGCACGGCGACGCCATTGATTGAAACCTCGGGGCCGGACGGATCGGCCGGGAACACATCGAACTTCCGGCGCGCAAACTGGAACCGGAACTCGTTGGCCCGGGTTGAATCCAGCATGTAGGTGTCGCTGAGCGCGCCGCCATAGTCCTGGACCTGATAGTTCGCGCCGTGCGACGGTCCCTGCAGTCCGCCAAACGCGCCTCCCGAAATGTCCGTATCGGAAAAGTTCAACCGCGCAAACAGCTGGTTGTCTGGAAACAGCGTGTGATCGATTCGCAGCGACAGGATGTTTTCGGAGTCCCGGAACGGAAACACGCCGCTATTGGATTCGAGCAAATCGATCGTTTCAGGAAACGTGGTTTCCGACGTGGTCAGCGCGCCCGCCAGACTGCCCGCCAGCGCCTGAAAAGACGGCGAACCACTGGCGGCCAGCGCGGCAATCACGTCCTGCTGATGATCGGCGGGGGCGCTGGTCGGCGCAAAGAAACTGGTGTTCTCGAGAAACGAAACAAAGCGCGATTCGCGACGCCGCAATCCTTCGTAGGAGAGAAACGCAAAGGTGCGGTCCCCAATGAGCGGGCCCCCGACGGTAAACCCGGCCTGCTGGCGCGAAAACGGCGGGTCGATTTCCGAGCCGCCCGGCCCGAACGCAAACGCGTTGCGCGCGTCCAGCGCCTGATTCCGGAAAAAGGCGAAGGCGACACCGCCCCACCGGCTCGTTCCGGATTTGGAAACAATGTTGATGAATCCCCCCGAACAGCGGCCGAACTCGGCCGAAAAGTTCGAACGGTTCACCTGGAATTCCTGCGCCGCTTCCTGACTGATTGTGGCGCGGACCGCGCCGACCGAATCGTCGATGGCGTCCACACCGTCGATCGTGATGCAGTTGTAGCGTGGACTCTGCCCCAGAAACGACAGCCCGGACGATGGCGCCTGTGGAAGAGCGAATGGGACCAGGGATGGCGCCTCCGTCACGGCCGGCGTCAGGAGTGTGTATTCGAGGAACGTCCGCTGGTTGATGGGCAGGTTTTCAATCTGTTCGCTCGTGATCATGCTGCCCTGCTGCGTCTTCTCCGGCTCCAGAACGGGAGTCGGGGCCTGCACGAGGACCTCGGTGGACGCGCCGATGGGCTCGAGCGTGAGTTCGATATCGAGAATCTGGCCGACGGTCAACTGAAGCGGACGGCGGGTATAGGTGGTGAATCCGGTCTTGCGGGCCTGCACGGAGTACGCGCCGGGCGCCAGCGAAAAGAAGTGATAGGCGCCCAGGTCGTCGCTGAGGACCTGCCGCTCAATGCCGGTATCGATCGCGGCAACCGTCACCGTGGCGCCGGAAACGCGCGCGCCGGTGGAATCCACCACCACGCCCTTGATATCCCCGGCCGAAGCCTGCGGCGCCGCAAGCATCGAGATCGATCCCAGCATCACACCCAGACAGGCCGCCAGAACACACGTCAACATCCGGACCATGACTGTTCCTTTTCCGCAGACGGATGCGCGCCTGCCGTTACACGTTCCGCAGACCGGCGCCCGCCTGCTGTTGCATGTTCCACAAACCGGCGTCCGCCTGCTGTTGCATGTTCCACAAACCGGCGCCCGCCTGCCGTTACACGCTGCGCCGGTCGCTCGTGAGATTTTCGTATTCGGTAATGAGGGACTCCAGATGGGATTTCTCGTCGGCGGCAAATTCGAGAAACGCCTTTCTTCCCGTGGAATCGTCCATCCGGTGGGCAAAATCCTTGAAGAACTGATGCGAGCGTCGCTCCAGTTCCATGGCCATCTCCAGCGCTTCGATGTCGGACGTCTTGTCGGTCACCTGCAGCCGCAGGAGCGTCTTCTGCGGAAACAGATCGCGCGCAATCTTCCGGCTGACGGGCAGGCGCGCCGGCTCGCGTCTGAGCCAGGCGTGTTCGTCGAGCAGCGCCCGGTAAGCTTCCCGCAGCCGTTGCAGATGCCCCGACTCCTCCGCCGCCAACCGCCGAAACATGATCCGGCCGCGATCGTCCTGGGTCTTCTTCGACGCGCTCATGTAGAAGGAATACCCCAGCCGCTCGATGGCCAGCGTCAGCTCCAGCGCGTCGCGCGCAGCGGTCTTTTCCTGACGGGTTTTCTCGTTGACCCCGGCGGCCTTCTCCTGTTTTTTCGCGCACGTCTTGCACAGTCCAAAAATCGTGTAGCGGCTGAACCGCGGTTCAAAGTCCTGTTCACGCGTCAACTGGTGGATCAGCGCCTCGATCTGAGGCGATGGAAACTCCGTGGTGCGCGAACACACATTGCAGACAAAATGCAGGTGATTGGGCTGGTTGACCAGCGGCTCGTAGCGCGTCACTCCAGCGATCCTCGACTGACGGATCAACCCGGAATCCAGCATGATCTTGATCGTCCGGTAAATCGTCGCCAGGCCCACCCGGTGACCGCGGGCCAGTAACTGCGCCCGGAGTTCCTCCACCGAAGGGTGCCCTTTCGATTTCGCCAGCAGATCCCAGATCAGCGCCCGCTGGGAAGTCTTCTTCAACTTCCGATCAGAAAGGAGCTTCTGGAATTCTTTGCGCTGCTTCATTCAGGCCGATTATACTTTGGCGTGCTGCAGCGTCCCAATCACATCGTCATGCGAAGGTCCTTCCCATTCATGATCAGCGCTTTTTCCGCGCTTCTGCTCTTTGGCTGCCTTGCAGGCTCCGGTCCAATCGGAGACGCGCCAGAGTTCAGCCTGGTCAATGTCAGTGGCGGAACGCTGAAATCCTCTGATTTTGCAGGCAAAGTCGTGATCGTCGACTTCTGGGCAACCTGGTGCAAACCGTGCATCGAGGAAATTCCAAAGTACAACAAATTGCGGGAAAATCTGGGCGACAAAGGTCTGGAAATTCTCGGAATTACCCTCGAATCCGGCAAGCTCGATGAAGTGCGCCCCGAAGTGGCCAAGTTGAAGATCCGCTATCCGGTCGTCATGGGCGACGACAAGGTTGGAGAGGACTTCGGTGGCCTGGTCGGCTTCCCCACCACGTTCGTGGTGGGAAAAGACTGGAAGATCTACAAACGCTATCTCGGCTCGGTACCCAACAAGACAGAAAAGATCGAACAGGACGTCGCCGAACTGCTCAAGCGATAGCCTCAGCGCGATTGTGGCAGCGCCCTCTCCCAGCGCAGCTGGGAGAAGGAGGGCCTGAGCGAAGCGAAGGCCAGGTGAGGGCAAACAATCAAGGGACAATCCCCTGCTTGTTTGCCCTCACCTGTCGCTCGCCTTTTCTTTCTGCTTCGCCCTATCGGGCTCGCGCTCTGCGGCTCGCTCCTCCTCTCCCGGCAGAGCCGGGAGAGGGCGGCGCCACTCCAGTCGGCTACCAAATGTCTAAACTCCAGTCCCGCGCCACGCGCGCGAGCGGGCCGCCCCTACAACGGCAGGCGGATTTCGAAGAGCAGGAACTTCGAGAAGAACTCGCCAAACAGCAGCGCCACGACCGCCAGATACAGGAACCCGGTTGCCGCCTGGGTGTGCTGGATCTTGACCGTGTTCCAGATCATCGCCGTCAACACGATGGGCGCCGCCACGCCAAACAGGATTCTTGGCCAGAAGAACAGTCCTTCGTGCAGGGCCCGGTCGATTCCGAACGGAAGGGCCAGCGTGACGGCGACGGTTACCACGCGCACCGCGATGGTGACGGTCAGCACCTTCGTCAGAACCTTCAGGTGATCGATCGACAGACGCGGGATCACCAGATACCAGTGACCGAACACCATGGTCAGGGTCACCGAACCGAGCAGCGCGGTGGCCGCCAGATGGTTCGCGAGAAAGCCCCATCGTCCCCATCCGCCGGCGCTTTCCAGCTGCGTGAACGACAACGCGTCGGCGGACACCGAAACCAGTCCGGCAACGGTGGCGGCAATGAGCAGCGCCCTGGCCGCGCCATACTTTTCCGAGGTCACCACACGGTTGTATACGGCCAGAAGGAGCGCCGAAACCAGCAGCATCGCCACCGGGAGCTTTCCTGTCCGGAACTGCGACGGAAACAGGAAATCGAATCCCAGCGTCACGCCCATCAGAACCGCGGCTGTGGAGCTCGCAAACGTGAAGAAACTCGGGCCGATGGCCCGCGGGGAAATGAACAACAGAGCCAGCGCCATGCCGACGCCGAGCTCGGAAAACAGAAAAAAGAATGTTGAAGAAATCATACTGTGATGCCGCACGCGGCGCTGATCCGATCGGCAGCGGCCCGGGCCACGATTTCCCGCCGATGCCAGACTGCGCGATCGATCAGCACGAAGAGCTTCCAGAGCGCCTTGTGCTTGTCCTTGAGTATACGGATTTCTTCGTTGTTTCCGCTGGAAAGAGGCAGCAGCCGCCCTTCGTCCATGCGCGCCGGAACTTCCGCCTCGGGCAGCGACATGCCGAACGCCGGGCAATACACAATAACCTGCCACGGTTCGATGCCCGCCGCCGCGGCCAGCGCCTGCTCGGCGCTCTCGCGCCCCTGGCGGTCCTCGTGGAACGCGTTGACGACCCGTTGGCGGGCCTCCTCCGGGATCTCGACCCCGAGCGAGTAGCACGGACGATAGAGCTTTCGCGTGTTCAGACACGCCTCGAGATGCGCCACCGCTGGATTGGCGCCAAAGGTCCGGCCAATGACCCACAACAGGGTCTCGTCCCGCAACGTACGCAGGGATTCCGTGGCGAATCCTTCGCCGAGCGCCGTCTCCACGATCTTCGAAATCATGGCGCCGGAGGCGATCTTGGCGTGATGGAAGTAGACCCGTTCGGAAAGCGTGTAGCGGATACGCAGCAGATTCACGAGTTCAGAGAGCGCGTCACGCCGGAGCCGGCCGTTTTTCTCCAGGTTGAACGCGAGCCGGCCCTCATGAACGATGAATGAACTGAAGATCCGCGCGTCGTAGTACTGCGACAGGCCCGTAAAGTAGGTATCCCGTCGAAGGTAGTCGAGAAGATCAGCGCTGATGGGCCCGGTGGCGATGTCCGCCGCCAGCCCGCCATGGCCGCGGACCGCATCGACAATGCGATCCTGGAGGCCCTCGCGCTCGAGAATCCGGCCGATGGAACCTTCCCGCAGAAACTGCCTGCGCCGATCCTCGTCCTTGTCGTGACGCGGCAGGACCCGCCGCTCGTCTTCCAGCGTGTGACCGTACGGGATATGCGTGATGTCGTGGAGCAAAGCGGCGATGCGGATCTCCGCCGATTCTTCCCTGCTCACCTCGTGGGTTCGGCGGATCGCATCGAGGATGCGCTGGGCCATCCAGGCCGCCCCGATCGAGTGCTCGAAGCGCGTATGCAGGGCGGAAGGAAACACCAGGGACGCGGTACCCAACTGCTTGATTCCACGAAGACGCTGGAACTCCGGCGTATCGATGATCTCGATTTCCAGCGCGGTCAGCTCGATGTCGCCGTGCACGGCGTCGCGAAGAATCTTCGAACCCATTACATTTCCCTGCCCAATTTCAGGCTAAGAGGATCTCACAACCGGTCCCAATTGCTTCCAGCGGCGCGTACTTCCAGGACTGCTTGTAGGGGCGGTCTATGACCGCCCGCTGGAGTTTAGACATTTGGGGCTCAGTTCAGGCAATGAATTCGCG
>DASUFH010000097.1:0-16819 GCA_036274645.1 Terriglobia bacterium | reverse complement strand
AATTCGCGCGACGCATTCCGTCTGCTGTCGGGGCGGTCTATGGCCGCCCACACGATAGGAAAATGCTGGGCATTCATAGCGGCCCCTACAATTGGGCAGGGAGACTCATGATACATATGTCGTCAGCAACACCGCGGGTGGCGGATGGAATTTCATTGATCGCGGTTAACGACTATCACAAAACCTATCGGGATACCGTCGCGGTGGCCGGTCTTACGTTTGAGGTCGGTCCCGGCCAGATCCTCGGGCTTGTCGGCGCCAACGGCGCCGGGAAGACGACGACGTTACGCGCGATTGCCGGGATTGTCGTCCCTACGTCGGGTCGCATCCTGGTTGCCGGATTCGATATTGCCGCCCAGCCCGTCGAGGCGAAACGTCGATTCGCCTACATTCCGGATGATCCCAGGCTGTTCGAAGCGCTCACGGTGGCGGAGCACCTCGAGTTTGCCGCAGCAGCGTATGCGGTCGAGGATTACAGGGACAAGGCGGACCGTCTGCTCGAACAGTTCGAATTGACCGAAAAGCGTGACGTTCTGGCTCAGGAACTGTCGCGCGGCATGCGGCAGAAGCTGGCGATTTGTTGCGGATTTCTGCATGATCCGCCGGCAATCCTTTTCGATGAGCCTCTCACCGGTCTGGATCCGCGGGGCATTCGCACGTTGAAGCAGGCCATTGCCGAGCGCGCCGCCGCCGGCGCGGCTGTGATCATCAGTTCACATCTGCTGGCGCTGGTCGAGGACCTGTGCACGCATCTGCTCATTCTGGATCGCGGGCGCGCCAGATTCTGTGGATCGATGGCGCAGGCGCGGGCGGCGTTTGCCGGTCTTGCCACCGACGCGTCCCTGGAAGAGGTGTTCTTCCGGGCGACCGAATCGACTGCCGACGCGGAATCCGCAGCCGCCGAGGGGTGATTCGGGCGCCATGGTGAGCATTCTTCATCCGGCCCTGAGACTGCTATTGCGCAGACAGCTGAAGGCGCGCTGGCGCAAGCTGATCCGTGGAACGCGCACAATCAAGGGGAAACTGGGCCTGGTCGCCATCCTGGCCGTCTTCGGCATGAGTGTGGCCCCGATGGCGCTCGTTGCGTTGATCCGCGAGCCGATCGACGATCCGGAGAGCGTCCGGTCGATGATTGCATCGGGACTGTTCCTGCTGACCATTCTGACCGTAGTCGGGCAAGGCCAGGACACGGGCGTCGTGTTTTCTCCCGCTGAAGTGGACTTCCTGTTTCCAGCGCCGTTTGGGCGCCGGGATCTATTGATCTACCGCCTTGCCGGTCTGGGTATGGGCGCGATGTTCAGCGCATTATTCTTCTCGATGCTGGCCGTTGCCTACGCGTCCCACTGGGTATTCGCGTTCCTGGGTTTTGCGCTGGCGGTGCAATTCATTCAGCTGGTTTCCATGGCGCTGGGCCTGACGATATCCATTGTCGGACAGGCCGCATATTCGCGTGGCCGGAAGTTTGGGCTCACAGCGATCGCCGTCATTGTTGTGGCGGGCATGATTCAGGCGGGAAGCGATCTGCCGGAAGAGGGGGCGCTTGAATGGACGCGCCTGTTTGCCTCGACTTCCGCGGGGCGCCTTTTGCTTTCCCCATTTCAGGTATTCGCCCACGCTGTAACGGCGGAGCTTCTATCTGGCTGGTTGGGGTGGGTGTGTCTGGGCGTGGCGCTCAACCTGACATTGGCTGCGCTCATTCTCCGCCTGGACGTCAATTTTCTGGAGCGATCCGCGGCCACCAGTCAGCAGGCCTATCTGAAACTGCAGCGTCTTCGCGCCGGTCAGGGTTGGGTGAACCTGGCCAGGCCCGCGGGCGCCCGATGGCGCCTGCCCATGCCGGGCAGATGGCGGGGCGCCGGACCGATTGCATGGCGTCAGCTGATTGGCGCGCTGCGGGGCGCGCGGGGGATCGTGTACTTCCTGCTCATTATGGGTGTGTTTGGCATGCTCGTGGTCGGCCAGCTTCCGGCGTTGTCGTTTTCAGTGATCGTCCTGGGGCCGCTGGCCATGATGTCGGTGACGATGCTCCCGCAGATGCTGCGGTGCGATTTCCGGGGCGAACTGGACAATATGGACGCGCTGAAGACGCTACCCATGTCATCGGCCGCCATCGCGGCGGGTGAGCTGATTGCGCCGGTCGCCGTCGCGTCGCTGCTGGAACTGCCGGTAGTCATTCTCATTGGACTATACGGTCAGCAACTGATCCTTGCCCTGACCATTGGCGCCTTCCTTCCCAACCTGAACCTCCTGATCTTCGCGCTGGAGAACCTGATCTTCCTCTGGTATCCGCAGCGGGCCCCACACGCAGGGGAGTTGTCCGGCGCCGGCAGGCGTCTGCTGACGTCCATCATCAAGGTGTTGATGGTGGGCATCGTCGGTGGCGTGGCGGCTGGCGCCGGCGCAGTTGTGTACTTTCTGGCGTGGTCCTGGCCTGCGGCGCTGGCCACATCCTGGATCATTGTTTTCGGTTGCGCGCTGGGCCTCATCCCCCTGCTGGCCCGGGCATTTGATCGTTTCGACCAGGCCAGCGTCCCGGCGGATTGAGTCCGCGTTCAATCTCTTCTCGTTCCTGGTTCGGCTTTCGGTATTCCATGGCAGAATCCGAACGTGCATCGGACCTCTTCGACCGCGCCCCGCATGCGTCCGGCGGCATTTGTGGCTGCAGGCATCCTTGTCAGTCGGCTGGCGGGCTTTGTGAGAATGCGCGTTTTTGCGCATTACTTCGGTCTCATGGCGGACGAAGCGGACGCGTTCAACGCGGCTTTCCGCATTCCGAATCTCCTGCAGAACCTGTTCGGCGAGACGGCGCTGTCGGCCTCGTTCATCCCCGTATATGCGGGGCTCAACGCGCGAGGCGCAAGACAGGATGCGGACCGCGTCGCCGGAGCTGTTGCGGCGTTGCTCGGGCTGGTGACGGCCGCGCTTGTCCTTGTGGGCGTCCTGCTGGCGCCGGTCCTGGTGGACGCGATTGCCCCGGGCTTTAGCGGCGCAAAGCGCGAACTGACGGTCACTCTGGCGCGAATCCTTTTTCCGGGAGCCGGCCTGCTTGTGATGTCGGCCTGGTGCCTGGGGGTGCTCAACAGCCACTCCAAATTTCTGCTTTCCTACAGCGCGCCGGTCCTGTGGAACGCGGCGATGATCGGTACGCTGATCGTTTACGGGAACGCGCCGCTGCCTCGCCTCGCCGTTCTCCTGGCGTGGGGATCGGTCGTCGGCAGCGCGCTGCAGTTCGCCGTCCAGATTCCCTTTGTGTGGAGAGTGGCGCCCCATCTGCGGTTTGTCATCGATATCGCATCGGACAGCGTGCGCCTGATTGCCCGGAACTTCGTTCCGGTTTTTGTCAGCCGGGGCGTCGTTCAATTGAGCGCCTACATTGACACGCTGCTGGCCAGCCTGTTGCCGACCGGGGCGGTGACTGGACTGGCCAACGCGCAGCTGTTGTACACGCTGCCGGTGAGTCTGTTCGGCATGTCGGTTTCCGCGGCCGAGTTGCCCGCGATGGCGGGGGCCATCGGCGCCGATTCTTCCGCTACGGAAACGGTGCGTCTGCGGCTGAATGCGGGGTTGCGGCAGATTGCGTTCTTCATTGTTCCTTCCGCGATGGCGTTTCTGGCGTTGGGTGATGTGGTGACCGCGGCCGTGTTTCAAACAGGCCGCTTCGATCGCTCCGACGCGGTGTATGTCTGGGGCATTCTGGCGGGCTCCGCTGTCGGCCTGCTCGCCTCCACGATGGGACGCCTCTACGCGTCGACGTGCTACGCGCTGGGCGATACACGGCGACCCTTGCGGTATGCGCTCGTTCGTCTCATATTGACCACCCTGCTCGGTTACGTCTTTGCCGTTCGCCTGCCGGTCTGGCTGAATGTCCCGCTCCTCTGGGGAGCCGCGGGACTGACTGCGTCGGCGGGTCTGGCGGGGTGGGTGGAAACCATGCTCCTGCGCCGCGCGGTGTCGGCGCGGATCGGCAGCACGGGTTTTGGAGGCGCCTATCTCCTGCAACTGTGGCTGGCTGCGCTGGGCGCGGCGGCGGCGGGCTGGGCAGTCAAGATGGCGCTTCCTCAGGCGCGTCCATGGATTGCGGGCGCGGCCATCCTGGGCGCGTACGGCGTCGCATTTCTGGCTCTGACTGCGTTATTGGGAATCCCTGAGACGTCTACCGCGCTGGCGAAGCTGAAGCGCCTGGGCGGCGCCGGTCCGGCCCGCTTGTAGGGGCGGTCTATGACCGCCCGACGTTCCGGAGTGGTATCCCTTGGTTGCACAGGAATTCACTCCGAAAGAAACTGGGCGGTCTATGAAGCTGTGAATGAATTGGGGACAGCCAAGCCCCCAACAGGACTAGCTTTTGCGGCTGGCCAGGCCCGATTCGCGGAGAATCCGCGACGGCGCCGGACGGGGAAAGAAGCCGAACTTCAGCATGGATGTTCTCAGTATTTCCATGGCCTGTTCGATGGAATCCGTGTAGTGAATGTGGGCGAGATCTTCTTCACTGATCGTTCCGGCGCGCAGCATTTCGTCAATCATTTCCTGCAGTCTGGCCCAGTAGTCCTGTCCCATGACGATGAGAGGGAAGTTGCTGATCTTCTGCGTTTGAATCAGGGTCAGCGCCTCAAAGAACTCGTCCATGGTGCCGAAGCCGCCCGGAAGAATGATGAACGCGTAGGAGTACTTGAAAAGCAGGACCTTGCGCACGAAGAAGTGTCGCAAGGTGACATACCGGTCCAGGAACGAGTTGGGTTTTTGCTCCAACGGCAGTTCGATGTTGCATCCGATGGACCGTCCCCCCGCGTCTCGCGCTCCCCGATTGGCCGCTTCCATCAGGCCCGGTCCGCCACCGGTCATGACGGTGAACCCCATGCGCGCAATGGCGCCACCGACGCCGCAGGCAAGCTCGTAGTAGGGATGCCCTTCTTCAAATCGCGCGCTGCCAAAAACGGTCACGCACGGGCCGACAAAGTGCAGGGCGCGGAATCCGCGAATGAATTCGCGGAAGACGAGCCACGCAAAGCGCAATTCTTTGAATCGGGAGTACGCGCCTCGATAGAGGGAGCCGCCGTTATCGCTGTTCATTGATCAAGCCAGACTCAAACTTCTTCCAGACATTCCTGATTCTTGCCTGTTGGGACCTCCAGGGAGGTCCCGACAGGGACAGTTAAAAACCACACCCTGAAGCGCGCACTGACATTGGACGGCGTTCAGGGAATTTCGATCTTAACAAAGGGACAAAAAGGCGAGCCCGGAAGGAAACTCGCGCGCCGTTTCCGGATCAGTATTCGCGCCGCTCCCTGCGCCGCGGCGAAATGATGCGCGCGACGATCTTCATGAAGAGATTGACGAGACTGAGGACGATGGCGCCGAAAAAGGCGGGAAGGAAGCCTTCGATGCTGAAGCCCGGCGTGATCGCCGCCACGAGCTTCAGCATCACGGCATTGATGACGAACCAGAACACACCAAAGGTGATCAGCGTCAGCGGGAGGGTGGCCAACTTCAGAATCATGCCCAGTGTGGCGTTGATCAACCCAATGGCCAGCGCAGCGATGAGGGCCGCCTGGAAGTTGGTGACCTCAAAGCCGCGGATCACATGCGCCACGACGAGCAGGCTCAGGGCGCTCAGAATCCAGTTGATGATCAGACGCAGCATGTCGGCGGTGTCCGCTTGAATTCTTATTTGCTTTCGATGTGATACCGGATGGTCACGCTGGCGTGGACTTCGATTTCTCCCGGGGATACCGGTGTTGGCGCGCCGTCGGCCCGGGCGGCCAGCGCCATTTCCGCGCCCGCGTACGGGAACGGTTGCGGGACGATTGAGGCGCCGCCTTCGACCACTTCGAGCACGCCGTCCAGGCGGATGTCCATGGCTTCCGCCATGGTCTGCGCCTTTTTGCGCGCTTCATTCACCGCCTGCTTCAGCGCCTGCTGCCGCGCCTCGAGGTCATTCTTGATCTGGAAGTTCACGCCTTGAAGTTCATTGGCGCCCGCTTTCAGGCCGGCGTCGATGACCGGGCCGACCTTGGAAAGATCCTGCAACGTCACCGTGACCACGTTCGAGGCGTTGTACGCAACGATTCGCGGTGGCTCAAAGGAGTCGCGGCGCTGCGCATAGACGGGCGAAAGCGTCAGGCGTGAAGTACGGATTTGCGAGGACGACACACCGGTTTTTTCAATCGCCTTGAGAACGTCCTGGGCGATCTGGTTGGCCTGCTGCTGGGCGGCGTCCGCGGTTGGTGTCTGGCGGACCACTCCGAGCCGGACCGTGGCCTGGTCCGGTGGGACGTGAATTTCCGATTCACCGTTGACAACCAGCACGGGCGTGGGGGGAACCTGCTGGGCCGGCGTCTGCGCGTGAAGCGCGGCTGTTCCGAAAGCGATCAGGCAAAGCGCGAGCATTGGCTGTTTCATACGTCGAATCATAACGCGCTTTCCGGTTTCCCGTGGAAGGGCCTTGTGCAAAGGGCGTGCTATACCGAAGCCGACGCTCCACGCTTTCGGGCGCCGGGCTTTTTCTTCGGCCGTCCCCCGAGTTTGCCGTTCTCACGGGAAGAAAGCGCCTTCCTCTTGGATCGCACGGCGCCACGGCAGGCTGGACAGAAACTGACCAAGTCCACGCGGTGAATCGCGCATTTCGCCATGATGGTTCCTCCTCTGTTGGGTACCGTTGCCGTGAGTGTAATCCACCGGGAGTGTTTTTCAAGCGCGGAAAAGCTCGAACTTCGGACTGATCGGAACCGGTATAATGGCTCGCATGAACTACACAGGAGCAGACCCCATCTTTCTTAGCCGGGATGTGGAGGTCATTGCGGTTCCCGCCGGGTACACGGTCAATCTTCCGAAGGGAACCGAAGTGAGCATCACCCAGGCGCTCGGGGGGTCGTTCACACTGATGGTGCCGACCTATGGTGGTCTGTTCCGTCTTCCCAGCAGGGACGCCGACGCGATCGGCCAGACAAAGCCGGCGGAGGAATCCGGGCCCCGCGCGCCTCTTTCGGGCGAGGAACTCCGCAATGAAATCTGGCAGACCCTGAAGACCTGCTACGATCCGGAGATTCCCGTCAACATCGTGGATCTCGGCCTGATTTACGACATGCAGGTCCTGCCGCTTGAGGAAGGCGCTTCCCGCGTCGAAGTTAAAATGACCCTCACGGCGCAGGGATGTGGCATGGGCGCGTCGATTGCCGCCGACGCTCAGACCAAGCTGCTCGATCTTCCGGGCGTGCGCGAGGCCGATGTGCAGGTGGTATGGGATCCGGTCTGGACGCCGGAGAAGATTTCTCCCGAGGGCCGCACCCTTCTCGGTATTCGCTGATTACCCGTGAGTCCGTTACAACGGCGGGAATGCCGTTGTTTCTCCCGCTGACGACCTTCCGCAGTAATTACGTCGAGCCCGCTACGAATTCCGGTTGAGGATAAATGCGGGAATACTGATGATTGCGTCCCGATAGACTGACGGCGGAAATCCTTTCAACAACTCTTCAGCCTGCCGCGCGTATTCTTCCGCCAGTTGCCGTGTTCTGGCCACGCCGCCGTGCTTTTCCACCAGAGAGAGAATTTCTTTTCGTTCCACCGAGCGAAAGTCTCTTTCCTCGAGGACGGTCCGGACTTTGCCCGTATCCTCGGCGCCGCCGTTGCGAACCACAAATGACACGGGAAGTGTCATCTTGCCTTCCTTGAGATCGTTGGCCACGGGCTTGCCCATCGCTTCCCGGGTGGAGGTCAGATCCAGCAGGTCATCGGTGAGCTGAAACGCCATCCCGAGGCATTTCCCCGCCTCGCCCAGTCGCTCCGCGGCTCCGTGGTTCAAGCCGGCCGCAATGGCGGGCAGTTTGGTGCAGCCTGAAAACAGGTAGGCCGTCTTTCGTTCAACGATGTCGAGCAGTTGTTCCTGGCTGACTTCGCTGCGGCCGATGAAGGTCAGCTGCAGGAGTTCGCCTTCAACCATCTTCTGCGTGATCTGAATCAGTGTGTCGAGCACGCTCAGATTCCGTTCGCCCAGGGCCACGGCAAACGACTGCATATACAGCCAGTCTCCGGCCAGCACGGTCATGGCGTTTCCCCAGCGGGCGTTGGCGGTCGGTTGTCCGCGCCGGGTATCGGCCTGATCGATGATGTCATCGTGCACGAGCGTGGCGTTGTGCAGGAACTCCATGACGGCGGCCAGCCGGATCACGCCATCGGATACCGCGCCCAGCATCCTGGCCGTCAGCAGAAGCAGCGCCGGCCGGATGCGTTTGCCGCCGGCGTTGAGCAGATGGGATCCGATATCGGCGATCGGTTTGACCGGGGAGCGCGTGTAGGCGCGCAACTCGTCCTCGACCCGGGACATTTCCGGGGCGATCAATCCATAGATTTCCTGAGGCGTCAATACTTCCTCCGGCGCCGGCCAACCGTGGTAGCGCTGCCTTTCTGCAACTACGCCAATCCCCGCTGCGAGCGCAAACGCCGGAAATTCTACGCTGTTTTGACGAGCGAGAACAGCCGCCGGCAGTTGGCGGAGGTCTGGGCGGCAAACGTTTCGATCCCGGCGCCACGCGCTTCGGCCAGTCTCCGCGCGGTCTCGACGACCATGGCCGGTTCGTTGCGCTTCCCCCTGTAGGGCAGGGGCGCGAGATAAGGCGCGTCGGTTTCCACGAGGATGCGGTCGTCGGGGATTGTTCGCGCGATATCAACGAGGGCGGTGGAGTTGCGGAAGGTGACGATTCCCGAAAACGAAATCAGGAATCCGATACCGAGGGCAAATTCCGCCAGGCGCGCGCTCGACGTGAAGCAGTGTAGAGCGCCGCGTGTGACGCCGGTTTCGCGCAGGATGGTTTCCGTGTCGGCGTCCGCTTCCCGCGTATGCACGATGATCGGCAGGTTCAGTTCCCCGGCAATTTCCAGCTGGCGCCGGAACACGGCGCGCTGGGTTTCCCGCGGGGAGTAGTCGTAGTGATAGTCGAGTCCGGCCTCCCCGATGGCGATGATCTTCGGGTGTCTGGCGAAGTCCCGCATCACGGCGTAGTGCCGCTCTTCCGCCCTGGCCGCGTCGTGAGGATGAATGCCGACGCTCGTCCAGACCCAGTCGTGAGCTTCGGCGATCGGAACGCCGCAGGCCATATCGTCCGGTCCGGCGCCGTTGCCGATCGTGATGATGCTCCGGACTCCGGCGTTCCACGCCCGTTCGAGCGTTTCTTCCCGATCGGGGGTGAAACGGCTGTCGTCCAGATGGGCGTGCGAGTCGATGAGCATCGCTCAGCGCAGGCGAGCGCCGTTGGCGACGTCTTCCAGCAGGCCGATGAGCGTCGGTTTGTCGCCCGAGCCCAGAGACGCGGCCACGACCATGCCGTTGGATTCCAGCCCACGCAGTTTGCGCGGCTGGAGGTTGGCCACGATGACCACCTTCCGGCCGATCAGCGCTTCCGGAGCGTAGGCCGTCGCGATGCCGGCGACGATCTGCCGCTTTTCTATCCCGATGTCCACCATCAGGCGCAGAAGTTTATCGGCGCCTTTGACCCGCTCGGCTTCCAGGACGGTCCCGACGCGCAGATCGATTTTGGCGAAGTCGTCGATCGTGATCGTGGCATCGATTGGCGGAACCGCCGACGCGGCTTCCGCCGGCGCCGCAGCGGCGCTCGATTCCGCCGCGGGCGCCTCGCCGGCCGCCGTGTCCAGCTTCTTGAACACTTCCTTGGCGTCGAGCCGCGGAAACAACGCCGCGCCGGGTCGGATGGCCTTTCCTTCGAGCGTGTTTGACCAGGCGAGATCGTTCAGTCGCGTGTCTGCAACCACGCCATCGAGTCCCAGCTGTTCCCAGATTGCCTGCGCGCTGCGGGGCAGCGCCGGCGCGAGCATCGCCGCGATCAGGCGCAACGCTTCGGCCGAATGAAACAGCACGCTGTCCAGCGCGCCGGCGGCGCCGGGCGAAGCCGCCAGAACCCACGGCTCGTTTTCGACGATGTATTTGTCGACGCGGGAAATCAGTTCCCACACGTTTTCCAGGGCGCGGGAAAAACTGCAGTCGTCGAGGTTGGCGCGATAGTCGGCCATGACACGGGCCGCCAGCTCCCGCACGCCGGCGTCGCCTTTGGCTGCGCCATGGGGCGGAATCCGCCCGCCGCGATATTTGGAGATCATTGCCGTTGTGCGGCTGAGCAGATTGCCCAACCCGTTGGCGAGGTCGCTGTTGGCGCGCTGCACCAGCGCCTCGAAGCTGAAATTGCAGTCCTGGCCGAACACCATTTCGCGCAGCAGGAAATAGCGCAGCGCTTCGGATCCGAACACGTCGTTGAGCACGAACGGATCCACCACGTTGCCGCGGGACTTCGACATCTTTTCGCCGCTGGCCAGCCAGAAGCCATGCCCGAACACACACTCCGGAACCGGCAGGTCCGCCGCCATCAGGAACGCCGGCCAGTAGACGGTGTGAAAACGGACGATCTCCTTGCCCACCAGATGCAGTCCCGCCGGCCAGTAACGCTGAAAGAGCGCCTCGTCGGTACCGAAACCGATCGCGCTCAGATATCCGGTCAACGCGTCAAACCAGACGTAAAAGACGTGTTTCGGATCGTCGGGCAGCGGAATGCCCCACTTCAATGTCGCCCGGCTGATGGAAAGATCCCGCAGGCCGCCTTTGACGAAGGAAACGATTTCATTGCGCCGCGTCACCGGACGAATGAAGTCCGGGTGACGCTCGTAGTACTCGAGCAGCCGGTCCGTGAACGAGGACAGTTTGAAGAAATAGCTCTCTTCCGAAAACCACTCCGTCGGACGTCCGCAGTCCGGGCAATTGACCGGTTTGGCCGGATCGCTTTCGGGCGCATAGGCTTCGTCGGAGACGCAGTACCAGCCCGAATACTGGCCTTTGTAGATGTATCCCGCCGCCTTCGCCCGTCGGTACAACTCGTGGACGGCGGGGACATGCCGTTCGTCGGTTGTGCGGATGAACGTGTCGTACTGGATTCCCAATCGCTCCCAGAGGTCCCGGTATTGAGCGGCGACCCGGTCGGCCAGTTCCTTGGGAGAGATGCCCTGCGCCCTGGCGGAGCGCTCGATCTTCTGTCCGTGTTCATCGGTTCCAGTCACGAGATGAACATCAATGCCGAGCATCTTTTTGTACCGGCGAACCGTATCGGCAACGATGGTGGTGTAGGCGCCCCAGCTGGGCGGCGCGTTCACGTAGTAGAGCGGGGTGGTGATGTAGAAAGACTTCGACATAAGCCTTTAAGAATACATGACCGCGCGCTCCTGACGATGACTGAGAACGGAATATCCGTTGTCCGGAGCCGGCGCGAAGGATTGACGGTGTTGCCCGCAGCCGCCGCCGTCAGACGGCGGAAAGGGCGCTTTCCAGATCCTCGATCAGGTCCGACGTGGCTTCCACGCCGACCGAGAGACGGATCAGACTGTCGGAGATACCCGCGCGTTTTCGGTCCTGCGGGCTCATTCCGGCGTGAGACGTCGTGCATGGGCGCGTGATCAGAGACTCCACGCCGCCCAGACTCGGCGCCACGATGGGCAGCGTGACCCGGCCGATGAAACGGCGCGCCGCTCGCATTCCTCCGCGAAGTTCGAAGCTCAGGACGCCGCCGAAACCGTTGAACAGCTTTCGGGCGCGCTTTCGTCCGCTGTCCTGCGCCCCGCCGGGGTAGTAGACACGCTCGACTTCCGGACGCTTTTCCAGAAATCGCGCGATCGTCGCGGCGCTCGCGTTCTGGTAGGCCATCCGGACCGCCAGAGTCTTCATGCCGCGATACAGCAGAAACGCCGCGTGCGGATCGAGCGAGCCGCCCAGATGGTCCAGCCGGCGTTTGATGCGCGTGACCAGATTCGCGCGGCCGATCACTGCGCCCGCGACGATGTCGGAGTGGCCGTTGAGATATTTCGTGCCGCTGTGCAGCGAGAGGTCGAATCCCCATTCGGCGGGCCGGAAGTTCACCGGACTGGCAAACGTGTTGTCGACGACCGACGCGAGCTTGTGCCTGGAGGCAAACCGGACCGCCGCTTCGAGATCGGGCGTTTGCAGGAGCGGATTACTCATGGTCTCGACATAGAGGACTCGCGTTGATGGCCGCACCAGCTTCGCCCAGGTGGATGGCTGGTTGGCGTCAATGAAGTCGTAACTGATGCCGAAGGCGCCCAGATCCTGTGTCACGAACTGATGGGTGCCCCCATAAACGCAGTCCTGGATCAACATGTGGTCTCCCGCCGAAAGCAGCGTCAGCAATGTCGTGGATATCGCCGCCATGCCGCTGGCCGCGACGAGCGCCGCCTCTGCGTTTTCCAAAGCCGCCAGCTTGATGTGCAGAGCCTCGTGATTGGGGGTGTTGTTCAGCCGGATGTAGCGGACATCGTGGTATTCGGTTTCCGCGCTGTATTCGAAGTTTGCCGACTGAAAGATGGGCAGGTTGACTGCGCCCTTGATACGTGGGAGCGGATCGCCGGCGTGGATGAGTTTTGTTTCCAGCTGCTGCGGTCGCTTGATCATTGGAAATGCCTCCGGTGTTCTGGAGCTTCAGCGTGTCTTTGAGTATCCCTTCAATGGTAACAGGACGCGCAGGGAATCGGTTTTGCGCGCGGCGTGCTATCGTGTCCGGCCGATGCCGTTTGATGATTTGCGCCAGTTTGTGGCCCACCTGGAACGTCGGGGCATGCTTCGCAGAGTTCGCGCCGAAGTCGATCCTGTGCTGGAGGCGTCCGAGATCGCCCAGCGGGTTGTGCAGGAAAATGGACCCGCGCTCCTCTTTGAACGTCCGAAAGGCGCGTCGACGCCGTTGGTCATGAACCTGTTTGGTTCGATGGACCGGATTCGGGAGGCCCTGGGGCGTGAGCCGGCGGAGATCGGCGCGGAAATTCTTGGCTTCGTCGAGCGTTTGAATCCGCCGTCGCTGGGGGCGCTCTGGGAAAAGCGCGCCGTGGCGCGCCGGGCAATGGGTATGCTTCCGCGCTCGGTCGGCCGGGCGCCATGTCAGGAAGTCGTCGAGGCGCCTGATCTGGGTCGGTTGCCCATTCTTCAATGCTGGCCGGGGGACGCCGGCCGTTTCATCACGTTCGGCATGGTCATGACGCGGCATCCGGTGACGCGCCGCCGGAATCTCGGGCTCTACCGGCTTCAGGTGTTCGACGAAAGCCATACCGGGATGCACTGGCAGAGCATGAAGGGTGGCCGCGGCCATTACTGGGAAGCGGAGCGCGCCGGCGAGCCGCTTCCCGTTGCGGTGGTGATTGGCGCGGATCCGATCGTGATGATTTCGTCCATCTTGCCGCTGCCCGAGGACGTGGACGAAATCGCCTTCGCCGGTTTTCTCCGCGGCCGCCGCGTTCCGATGGTCCGGGCGAAATCATTCGATATGCCGATTCCGGCGAGCGCCGAGATCGTGCTCGAAGGGGTCGTTCCTCCGGGCGAACGGCGAAGGGAAGGCCCATTCGGCGACCATTTCGGCCATTACTCGGACGCGGCGGATTTTCCGGTGTTTCACATCCAACGTGTGACTCGCCGGCGGGACGCGCTTTACGCCGCCACCGTAGTGGGCCGGCCGCCCCAGGAGGACAAGTTCCTGGGCAATGCCGCCGGCGCCATGGTGGGTCCGCTGATACGCCTGCTGCATCCCAACGTCGTCGATATGTGCGCGTATGCGGGAGCGGGATTTCACAATCTGCTCGTGGTGTCCGTGAAAGAGCGCCATCCGAAGGAGGCCTGGAAAACGGCCATGGCGCTGCTCGGGACCGGACAGCTGTCGCTGACCAAGGTCCTGGCGCTGGTTGGACCCGATCGCGATCCGGCCGATTTCCACGGTGTCATGAGTGACCTCTGGAGCCGGTTCGAGCCCGAGGACCACCTCTGGCTTCTGCCCGTGGCGCCGCTCGATACACTCGATTTCACGTCGTTCACGATGCACACCGGCAGCAAGCTCGTTCTCAACGCGTGCGGGGAAATTCGCGAACCGGCCCCGGCGCCGGCCGGTATCGACCTGGCCGGTATTGATGGCCGCATCGAACGGTGGCGGCTTCTTGCAGGCGGATTGCTTGCCGTCACGGTTCGCGAATCGCCACGGGACGTTCTGGCCAGACTGGCGCGGGCTAATCTGCCGGCGCGTCTGATCGCCGCCGTGAGTCCCGATGTGCGCATTGACGATGACGAGCAACTGCAATGGGGCATCTTCACGCGCTTCGATCCCGCGCGCGACATGATCTTTACCGAGCAGGTGTTCATGGGCGCGCGTCCGGTTTATCGCGGCGCAGCCGCTATCGACGCGACCTGGAAGCCCGGTTATCCGGAGCCGCTGGTCATGGATGAGTCGGTGATCCGGCTGGTCGATCGCCGCTGGAACGAGTACTGGAAATAGAATTTCCCACTGCAAACCGCGCTGGTGGCGCGCGCCGCCCGTGACTGGTAGAATTTTCAGCCATGCAGAAATCCTTGAAACCGGCCCTTTGTGTCCTTGGTCTGTGCCTCGCTTTTGGTGTTGGCGTCCCGCTATTGGCCCAGCAGCCTGCCAGCGTAGCGGCGCGGATGATTCGGGTGGCCACTGAGAAGGAAGCGGCGGATCTCCGGGCCCGGATTCAGTCCGGCGAACCGTTTAAGGACCTTGCGACCCAATATTCCGTGGACCCGTCGGCCCTGACGGGTGGTTACATCGGCGTTGTAAACGTTGTGGACCTCAGCGAGGAATATCGGGCCGGTTTGTCTGGGCTTCAGCCGGGGCAGTTGAGCGCGGTCATCAAGGTCGACGAAGGCTATGCGCTGTTCCAGCGCGTGTCTGAGGCGGAGCGTCACTACATCCGGGCGAATGAACTCCTCGGGCAGGGCAAAGGCAAAGAGGCGGTTTCCGAGTTGGAAGAATCGATCCGGCTCAATCCCAGCGACAGCGTTGCGCACGCGGGGCTTGGAGCTCTGCTCAGCCAGCAGGGGGAGTCGGACAAGGCGATCGCCGAGTTCCGGGAGGCGATCCGGTTGGACCCGAAGTATTCATCGGCCCGCTACAACCTGGCGATCACATTGATTGGAAAAGGGATGAGCGAGGAAGCGGTGAAGGAATACCGCGAAGCCATCCGCGTCAACCCGGACGACGCCGAGGGGCGCCATAACCTGGGCTCCCTGCTGGCCCGGTTGAATCGATTTGAGGATGCGGCGCAGGAGTTTCGCGCCGCTATCCGTCTGGATCCCGGTCTGGCCGCCACCCATAACAGTCTCGGAATGGTGTTGCAGGATCAGCGCAAAGTCGATGAAGCGGTTGTGGAGTATCGGGAAGCCATCCGTTTGTCGCCGGGAATGGCGCAGGCCCACTACAACCTTGGGACTGCGTTTCGCGATCAGGGCAAGCTTGACGACGCCATCGCCGCGTACCGCGAGGCGCTGGAACTGAATTCCCGATATGCCGTGGCGTACGATCAACTCGGCGTGGCCCTGCTGGTTCAGGGGAAGGTGGACGCGGCGGTCGCTTCACTTGGCGACGCTGTGCGTTATGGCCCGACTGTCGCCAAGTACCACTCGGACCTGGGAACGGCGTTGCGCGCTCAGGGCAAACTCGATTCCGCGATTGAGTCCTATCGCGAAGCGATTCAGGTCGACAAGGGGTATCTGCGCGCCAGGTTCAACCTGGCCGAATCCCTGCAGTTGAAGGGAGACCGCGCCGGCGCGGCGCGTGAATTCCGCGAGTTCATCGCCGCGGTTGGTGACGCGCCGGAAGCCAGGGACATGGTCGAGAAGGCTCGCGGAATCGTGGCGGAGCTCGAAAAAAAGTAGCGCTGGCGGGCCTCAGGTCGAGCGATTTGCCCCGCGTCCAGCAGACGCTGGAACGAAGAGCTCCGCTCTTTCCAGTCCCCACGCCACCACGTCGAGCCGCTCGGCGTAATGCAAAAGTGGTTGCGATGCGGGCAGAGTCGCGCCGATCGGCCCCGCCATCGTGTTCTCCGTCAATTCCACCTCCGCCGGCTGCAATGGCCATGGCCGGTGATGAATTTCCCCGACGAACACTCCTCCACGCCGGTTCGCGCTGAACAGGCAGTAGCGTTCCGTCAGCCAGTATTCGAGTGACCCCGGCAGAGACCGGAAGGGCGGCCCCGTGGGTCGGTAACGGCACGAAATCTTCACGCCGGGATCGGCCGCGCGCCGGCTCTTGAAATGAGTCCATCCGCTGACCTGCTCAGCGGACATTTCCGCCAGCCAGTAAGGAAGGTGATAAGCGCGCCGGGCCGCCCATACCGCCAGCCAGTCCGCCGCGTCGAGGCTGAAAAACCATACTCCGGAACGGTGGCCGCGCCGCGCGTAGGTCCGAAGATTGATCTCCGGAAACGCCGACCCGAGAAACTCAGGAAACCATCGGGGCCTTACATTGGTCATGGTGAAAGGCACGATGCCGAGCCAGGCCTGGTTGTCGAACGTGTCCAGTTCCAGCGCCGGCGGAATCAGCGGTCGAAGCAGATCGGGGGAAACGGGCCAGTGCATGAAGAGCAGGTTATGCCAGCTCATTCGCATGAGCCATGGATGCGGCGGGGCGGGCCAGGGACGATGAGTCGTATCTGGAATGGAGACGCGCCGAGACATCGGCAAACCTTCCTCAGGCCACCGCGGCCAGCGGACCGGCGTGACTCGCATACAGCCTTCGCATGGCCTCATTATGGTCCGGGCGCCGCGACTTTTTTTCCTTTCCTTTTGACCCTGTTGCATTATTGCGCTTTGATGCCGGCCGGCCCGTGTTCCCATTGCGCGGCCATTCCCGGCGGAAGGACTCAGCGTTGAAGGCGAAGGTTTGCCACGTTATTACCAAGCTGGAACTGGGTGGCGCGCAGAAGGTCACCCTGATGACTCTCGAGCGTCTGTCCCGCGAACGCTACGATCTGGCCCTCGTCA
>DASUFH010000096.1:0-7483 GCA_036274645.1 Terriglobia bacterium | reverse complement strand
CGCGATGACGATCCTGGGGAATGGGTTGAACCTCCTCATTCCGCGCATCATTGCCGCCGCCATCGACCGCAACACTGCGCAGCAGTTGGTTCTTACCTCCACGGTTTTTGAGATGGCGGTGATTGCGCTGGGCGTTTTCATTTTCGCTTATCTCCAGGGCGCGGTTCAGACGTACACCTCCGAGCGGGTGGCGAAGGATCTCCGGCGCACGCTCGTCGCGAAGGTTTCGCTGCAGGACAACGCCTTCGTCCAGGATCAGACTCCGGCGCGCCTGTTGACGAACCTCACGTCGGACGTCGACAACGTCAAGATGTTCGTTTCGCAGGCGATGGCCGCGATCATCTCGTCCTTGTTCCTGATTGTCGGCGCCACGGCCCTTCTGATCTCCATCGACTGGGAACTCGCGCTTGCGGTTCTGGCGGTCCTTCCGATCATTGCCGGGTCGTTCGCCTTCGTGATGCGGCGGGTCCGGAAGCTGTTCAAGAAGTCGCAGGAGGCTGTCGACCGGTTGAACAAGGTCATCAACGAAAGCATCCTGGGCTCGGCGCTGATCCGCCTGGTCAATTCCCAGCACTACGAATACGAAAAGTTCCTCGTCGCCAACGCCGAGGCGAGGGACATCAGCCTGAGCATCCTGAAGCTGTTCGTCAGTCTCGTGCCCTTGATCATGTTCTCCACCAATCTGGCGACCCTCACCATTCTGACGATGGGCGGCCGGTTCGTCATTCTGGGGGACATGACCATCGGTGATTTCACGGCTTTCAACAGCTACCTGGCGATTCTGATCTTTCCGGTGATCGTGATCGGCTTCATGAGCAACGTCATGGCGCAGGCCGGCGCCTCCTATGGGCGCATTCAAACCGTGCTGGACGCGCCGGATGCGCCGCCGGCCGGCGGGCTGGCCATCGATCTCCGCGGTGAAATCGAAGTTGCGGATGTGTCAGTCGTATTTGGTGAAAAGACCGCATTGAAGGATGTGTCATTCACCGTGAAGCCCGGGACGCGGACGGCCGTGATCGGGCCGACGGCCGCCGGCAAGACGCAGTTGTTGTATCTGCTGACCGGTCTGCAGAAACCTTCGGCGGGAAGCGTGAAGTACGACGGCGTGGAGATCGACGCGCACGACAAGCAGTCTCTGTACCGCCAGATCGGCTTCGTCTTTCAGGACACGATCGTCTTCAACCTGACCCTGCGGGAGAACATTGCCTTCAGCCCGAACGCCAGCGGGGAAGATCTGGCCAGAGCCATTGAGACGGCCGAGTTGAAGGACTTTATCGAAAGCCTGCCCCAGAAGCTCGATACGGTCGTTTCCGAACGCGGCTCGAATCTTTCCGGAGGTCAGAAGCAGCGAATCATGCTCGCCCGGGCGCTGGCCCTGAATCCCAGAGTACTGCTGCTCGACGATTTCACGGCGCGGGTCGACACGCAGACGGAGCGCCGGATTCTGGAAAACGTGCAGAGAAACTATCCGGGAATCACCGTCCTGTCGGTCACCCAGAAGATCGCGTCCGTCGAATCCTACGACCAGATCGTGCTCCTCATGGAAGGGGAGGCGCTGGCGATCGGCCGGCACGACGACCTGCTCGAAACCTCGCCGGAATACGCGCAGATTTATGAGTCACAGCGAAGCGTCAGCCATCTCGAACTCCTACCAGCTCAGTAAGCAGTCGGATCCGCTCAAGGAGCAGACCACTGTCGCTGACGCTCTGCGCCGCCTCGCGCCTCTCATGGCGGACGAGAAACGCAGCGTCTGGCTGGCGTTTGTCGCCGTGGTCGTGACGTCTGCGACCTCGTTGCTCGGCCCGGCCATGATTGCCCACACGGTGGACGTCGATATCAAGAACGGGGACTTCAACGGGGTCCTGCGGTCTGCGGCCATCCTGCTCGGCATCTATGTGTGCAACCTGTTTGCGAGCTACTTTCAGACCCAGCGCATGGGAACGGTCGGCCGCCGCGTCCTGTTCAATCTGCGGAACGCCATCTTTACCAGGCTCCAGCAGCTGCCCCTTCTGTTCTTCAACCAGAACAAGGCGGGCGATCTCATCTCCCGCATCAACAACGATACCGACAAGCTGAATCAGTTTTTCTCGCAGGCGCTCGTGCAGTTCGCCAGCAACCTGTTCCTGATGGCGGGCGCGGCCATTTCGCTTCTTGTCATGAATCCCCGGCTCGGTCTCGCCACGCTGGCGCCGGCGGCCGGCGTGCTGGTTCTTACCCGGATACTCTCTCCGTGGGTTCGCCGCCGGAGCGTGCGAAGTCTGCAGTCGCTTGGCGGGCTGAGCGCGGAGATCCAGGAAAGCCTCAGCAACTTCCGGGTGATTGTCGCGTTCAACCGCATCGACTACTTCCGCCGGAAATTTGACGAGGCGAACGAACGAAACTTCAAGGCTTCGGTCTCGGCGGGACTGGCGAGCAGCATCTTCATGCCGGTGTACACCCTGGCGCACAGTGCCGCGCAGGTGATCGTGCTGGCGTACGGCGTGACGCTCATTGCTTCACAGCAGGCTTCCGTGGGTGTTCTGATCGGGTTCCTGCTCTATACGAACAGCTTCTACATGCCGCTCCGGCATCTGGCCGCGCTGTGGTCGTCGTTCCAGCTTTCCCTCGCCGCGATCGACCGGATCTCCGAAGTTCTGGCCCTCGAGTCGAACATGCCCGTCCTGCCGGCCGGCCCGGTCGAACCCGGTCCCGCGCTGGCGTTCGATCACGTGTCATTTGCCTATCCGGGAGGCAAGCGCGTACTGAAGGACGCGACATTCGCGCTCGAGCCAGGGAAGACTTACGCGCTGGTTGGGCCGACCGGCGGCGGCAAGACGACTGCCGCATCCCTGATGGCGAGACTCTACGATCCGGTCGAAGGGCGCGTGCTTCTGGGGGGGCGGGACATCCGTTCCTATGCGCCCGAGGAGCGGACCCGCAGGATCGGGTTCATCCTGCAGGAGCCGTTTCTTTTTTCCGGCACGATTCGCGACAACATTCTTTATGGCAACGACGAAGCGCGGAATTGGTCTGACGAAGAACTGGCCGGGATGCTGGCGCGAAAGAACCTCGATACGCTGCTCTCGCGCTTCGAAATGGGACTCGCGACGCCGGTCCGGTCGGTCGGCGACAGCATCAGTCTCGGACAGAAGCAACTGGTCGCGTTCATGCGCGCCGTGTTGAAGGATCCGGAAATCCTGATTCTCGACGAAGCGACCGCCAATATCGATACGGTGACCGAACAGCTGCTCGAAGAAATCCTCCGCCAACTGCCCGCGACCACAACGAGAGTCATCATCGCGCATCGACTCAACACCATCGCGAACGCCGACGAGATCTTCTTCATCAACTCGGGAGAGATCATCCCCGCCGGTTCGATGGAGCACGCGCTGCACATGCTCCTGCACGAAAAACGGGAAAGCTGACGCCGCCGCCCGTTCCCGTCTGCCTTCACAGGTGAAACTTTATTGTCAGCGGTCACTCGCCCTGGTCAGCTTTACACAACAGAGGCATTGGCGACCCAGAATGCTCCCTTATGCAAAACCGCCTTCATATCGCGCCCCGACAGAAGGCGGGAACGGAAGGAATCGAACCTACTGCCCGGGATTTCGTCTGCGTTGACTTTGAAGTTTGTCCCGGTCGCATTCCAGGTTCCTGTTCAACACCGATGGGATATCAAATGCCTGCCAGGCCAGCGCCAGTCTGGCCTTGAAGGCGTCCCGGCATATCCCCCGGTCTTCTCGTAGAGACTTTGCAAATCAGTTAATGGCGTCCTGTCCAGGCCTGGTTACGGCGGGTACAAGACGAGGTATAATCCTTGCCGTTTTTTCGAGCGACCAATTCGGGGACGTGAACGGCCAGGCCGTTCCAACCTTGCCTAAGGAGCAAAACACTGTGTTGAGAAAATTTGCTGTCGTTGCTGTCTCGCTGGCGTTTCTGTCAGCGAACGCCGTGGCGCAGGATGCAAAGACCGTGATCGCCAACGCGCAGAAGACGCTGGGCGATTTGAAATCGATCACCTATTCCGGGACGGCCAAAGACGTGGCCTTCCAGCAGTGCGGGGCCAACAAGGCCGATATGCAATGCCGTGGAGCGCACGACCCGATGCGTCCGATCGACAATTACGTTCGCGTCATCGATCTCACCGCTCCGCTGTCGCGGGCCACGGGCGTGACCAACAATATCGGGGCCGGCGGTTCAACCACGGTATCCCAGGGAGCGTTCAACCAGCAGGTTTCGGCGCAGCAGGCGGATGTCTCGCAGGCGTGGAACGGATCGCTGGAGTTTTACATCACGCCGTGGGGCTTCCTGAAGGGCGCGGCGGAAAACAATGCGACGGCCAGCCGTGGCAAGGCTGACGGCAAGAACTACACTGTGCTGACCTGGAATCCCAAGGTCAAACCCTTCCCCTCCGGCCCCAGCTATGTCATCAAGGGTTATGTTGATGACAAGAACATGGTGGATCGTGTCGAGACCTGGCTGGGCGACAACATCATGGGCGATATGCACATCCTGGCCACCTATTCCGGATGGAAGGACTTCGGTGGCGTCATGGCGCCCGCAAAGATCGTGCAGACGCGCGGTGGATGGCCCTTCTTTGAAGTCAATGTGACGGCCGCCCGGGCGAACCCTGCCGATCTGGCCACGCTCGCGCAGCCGGCCGGCGGCGGTGGCGGCGGTGGTCGCGGTGGTCCCGGCGCTCCTGGCGCTGGCGCTGGCGCGGGTCGTGGCGGGGCTGGTGGTCCCGGTGGTCCTGGCGGCGCGGGCGCGGGTCGCGGCGGTCCTGGTGGCCCTGGCGCTGGCGCTGGCGCGGGCCGTGGCGGTCCTGGCGGCGCGGGCGCGGGTCGCGGCGGTCCTGGTGGTCCTGGCGGCGCCGCAGCCGGTCGTGGCGGTCCCGGTGGAGCCGGCGCGGGTCGCGGCGGTCCTGGTGGCCCCGGTGGCGGCGCTCCCGGCGGAGCAATCGCTCAGGGTGGTCGTGGTCCCGCTCCGGCGGCCGGCGGCGCCCGCGGCGGCGCTCCTGGCGGCGCTCCGGGTGGTGGCGGCCAGATGAACGTCACTTCCGAGAAACTGGGCGAAGGTCTCTACCGGTTGACCACGGGCGCCAACAGCTACGACTCCGTGATCGTCGAGTTCAAGGACTACATCATGATGCTCGAAGCCGGGCAGAGCCAGGCGCGCGCTGTGGCCTACATCGCGGAGACCAAGAAGTTGATCCCCAACAAGCCCATCCGCTACGTGATGAACACGCATCCGCACTCGGATCATACCGGCGGCCTGCCGGCCCTGGTGGCGGAAGGCGCCACGATCATCACGTCGAAGAACAATCAGGAGTTCTTTGAGCGCGCGCTCAACACCCCACGGACGCTGCTGGATCCGGCCACCGATGTGCTGGCCAGGAATCCCAGGAAGGCGAAAGTGGAGCCGGTTTCGGAGAAAAAGGTCTATACGGATGGAACCCGCACCGTCGAGATGTACCACACCTGGCCGGTTCCGCATTCGAACGGTCTCATGATCGCGTACATCCCGAAGGAGAAGATCATTTTTCAGGGCGACTTCTCACTGCCCACCGGAACCGAGCCGGTTAACGACCACGTCAAAGCTCTGGCGCCGATTCTCAAGTCGCTGAAGCTGGACTTTACCCGTTATATCAACGTCCACGCTTCCGCGAATCCGCAGACCGGCGAGGAGTTCTGGGCCGCTGTGGCCAGATAGTCGCGAGATCGCCAGATCCGTTGATCGGGGACAGACTCTGATCGAGTTCAGAGTCTGTCCCCGAACCTTTTTTGGGGGAAACTTCTTCGAATACCGCTCCGCCCGCCCGTCCCCGTTTGACAAGAATTAACAATCGCCTTCCCTGGTCGGGCATATAGAATGACCCCCCAGAGGACAAAGCTAATGCATAGCCGCAGGACATTTCTGCGCGGAGCGGCCTTTGGCGCGCCGCTTTTCACGACGCTTTTCACGACACGGGGTCTCTTCGCCGAGACGTTGACGGCAACCCCGTCGCTCACTGAAGGGCCGTTTTATCCGGACAAGATGCCGCTGGATACGGACAACGACCTGTTGATCATCAACGACGCGATCACGCCGGCCATCGGCGAGATTACGCATCTCACCGGACGCCTTCTGACGACAGCCGGCGAGCCCATGCGTAACGTGTTCGTGGAGATCTGGCAGGTGGACGCCAAAGCGTCCTACCTCCATACCAACGGCCGCGGTCCCGCCGGTCCCGACCAGAATTTCCAGGGATACGGACGATTCCTGACCGATTCGCGCGGCCAGTACTATTTCCGGACGGTCAAGCCGGTTCCATACACGCTGAACGGCGCTTTCCGTACCCCGCATATCCATTTCGCTCTGAGCCGGAATGGCCGGCGCATTCTCACGACCCAGACCCACATTCGTGGGCATCAGGACAATGCGCGCGACAGTGTTCTTCAAGGCGTGCGTGACCCCGCGTTGCGCGAAACCGTGATGTCCGATTTTGTGCCTCTACCCGGATCCAAAATCGGCGAACTTACCGCCAATTTCGATATCGTCCTGGGCAGTACTGCCGTTGAAGTGGACGATGGCGGGATTCGCGGCGGGCTTGGCGCGCCTGAACGCGGAGGACGTGGCGGCATGGGCGGTGGAGGCTTTGGCCGCGGCGGGCGCGGCCCCCGGTTCTAAGAACTCTGGAAAGCGGCTTCCCCCGGTTTCCCATTATCCATTTCCTGTTATCGATTATTAATTGTTCCTGTTTCAATGTTCGTTAAACCGATCAAGGAACAATGAAGACAAGTAACAATCGATAACAGGCAATGGATAATGGAAAACCGGGGGAAGCCCCTGTCCGGTTCTCTTTTGACTACTTCGTTTCGTCCGGCCAGATGGCGCCCTGCGCGTTGCCGCCAAAAACAGCCTGAATCCACACGATCTTTCCGCCCTTGATTTTGAAAATATGCACGTCGGGCAGGCCCCCGTTGAAGTTGACGAAGCCGGCGGTGATTCCCGCTTCGAGATCCGTCACGGGGAAACGGCGATGCGTATGGGTCATCACGAAGCCTTTGGGCGAGCAGTCGTGCGTCGTGGTGGTTGTCGAAACGCCGCCTTCCCAGCGGTCACACGGCTTCGCAAATGGCGCTTCAACCTCGGGATTCTGGCTGAACCCGCTGAAATACTTGTTTGCGGCGTCGTTCATGTATTCGCGGGTCGAGCGTTCCGAGGCGGGCAGGGGGCTTTCCCAATCCTGGTCCTTCGTTTCGAGCACCCCGTCGGGACTGAAGAAGAGTTCGCCCTGACGGTTCACGATGGTTTCGATTTCGCTGACTTTGCCGTTGTCGACCTTGAGACGCACGGCAAGAATCACCGGGCCCGGTCCACCGCTGGGCGCTGCCGCCGCCTGCTGACCGCGCGGGGCGCCACCGGGCGCTCCGCCACGGGCCGCTCCCGGCCCAGCGCCACCGGGCGCTCCGCCACGGGCCGCTCCCGGCCCAGCGCCGCCCGGCGCTCCGCCACGGGCCGC
>DASUFH010000095.1:0-12712 GCA_036274645.1 Terriglobia bacterium | reverse complement strand
ATCCGGAGAGAGCGCAAACGCATAGGGGTCTTCAGTGTAGGGGGTTTTGATAACGATTCTTCCCACCCCGGTTGCCCCGCCCCCGACGCCGGCCGCCGCGTTGCCTGGAGCGCTACGTCCTTCCAGTTCCGCCAGCCGGTTGGTTGCCGCGGTCACCTCGGCGCCCTGATCCGAATATTCCCTTCGGAGCCGCTCGTAGTAGTTGCGGGCGCGAGTCTTCTGGTCGAGAGATTCCGCAATGGCGCCCAACTCCAACAGCGCGTTCGCGGCCGGTTTGCGTTCCGCGGCGAAGTCCGTCAGCAGCTTTTCAAAGCCCTCCGCGGCGCCCTGCAGATCCCCTGCCGCTTTTTTCGCGCGCGCCTGCTCCAGAAGAGCCGCGCCCGGGTTCTGTGGAGCGGCCGTGAATGCCGCAACGAACACTGTCATGAGCGCCAGGATGGCCAGGATGCTTTTCAGTCGCATGCGATCTCCTTGCGGGCGAAGCCGGTTTATCGACGGCGGTAGAACTGGGAACGGTTTCGGGGGAAGAAAATAACACAAAGCCTGCGAAATCCCGTCTACCTGGTCGGCTGCCAGTTCGAGAGTACGATGATCGGAGGCGTTTCCTCGACCGGGGCGATGACGAGGAATCGGTCTCCGTCGCGGACAGTGTCGTACTGTGCGCCCGGAGGCAGCGGTGCGTTGAAAAGAGGTTTCGGGGTGCTGAATTCGATGCTCTGGCGGTCTCCGCTGACGGTCACTTCAGCCGTGGCAACCATCAGGTGGTTGTCGGCCGAAATGAAATAGAGTTCGCGGCCTTTGCGGCCCCACTGCGGACTCACGCCGCCGTTGAGCGACAGGCGCTGACGTCGCGCCATGGTTCCGGGAAACGATTGAACGTAGACCTCGTTCCGGCCGCTCTCGTCGGACTGATACGCGATCCAGGCGCCATCCGGAGAAAAGCGCCCGTTACGTTCGTTGGCGGGCGTTTGTGCGACGGGAACGGGCGAAGTCTGGTTGGGGAGCATCACCAGGAGATCGCCGCCGAGAGTCGCGCCGATTCCAGGGCCGTTTCCGGCGCGGTACAACAGCGAGCCATTCTGCGCCAGGTCTTCGGGAAACGCGGCGCTGCTCGTGGCGAGAACCTGTCCGGCGCTGTCCGGCGCGCTGACCGGGCGATCAATGAGGGTGGGCGCGCCGTTGCGCAGCGTCGACAGGATGATCCGGTCGGCTGACGGGGACCAGATGGCGTTCGTGGCGGAATTCTGGAGCATGCGTTGGCTTCCAACCTCCGCATCGATCGCCCATATGCTGCCCATCGGTGAGCCCTCCTGCCGGAAAAAAAGCACGACCCGGCCGTCGGGCGAAACGCGGGGATTTTCCATCGACGAGTCATCGACCGATCCCAACGTTCCAATCAGAGCGCCGGAACGATCCATCCAGAGCATCTGTTTCTTCGCGATCGCCGTTTCGCGATACGCGATCGGCCCGGCAGTTGAAACCGCGAACGCGGCCACGCCGGCCAGACGATTCTCCCGCCCCACCCGATTCGCCAGAACGGCCGGAGCGCCGATGACGGCCAGGCGCGCCGGATCGAACTGTACGGCGTTCAATACGCCATCGCGCGTCACGTACAGAAGGTGTCCCTGGGTGAATGCCGCTGCGTGAGCGGCAGGGAGGCCGCTGGCCGAAACCGTCGACGCGTCGAGCGATCCGACCTCAAGTCTTCCTCCTCCGCCACCGTCTCTGACGAAATAGACGAACCGCTGATCGTCGATGAACTTTGGGGACAGCAACAGATTCGACTGGTTCGTCACCGCGCGGATTTGGCCGTCTTCGAGCGCTTCGATCTGGCCACGCACGTGGACGCTCATGATGATGGAATTGCCGTTCCACGACGCGCCCCACACGGTGGGCGCGTCCGCCAGCTGTTTCGGCGTCCCACCTGCAAGATCGATCTGCCAGAGCTTTCCGTTCGCGAAAAACGCAACCGTCTTGCCGTCGGGCGAGAAGAACGGATACGCGTTCGCGCCCGTTCCTTCCGTGCCCGCGATGGGCTCGGGTTTCTGCGACGCGTCGACGGCCTGGCGCCACAGCAGCTTCTTTCCCTCAGGCGAAGAGCCCTGGAACACCAGGGTCTTGCCGTCCGGAGACAAGGCGAAGCCGTAGATGTCGTCCGCGTATGGCGTTCGGATGGTGATCTTCGATGGTCCCCGGTTTGCGTCCGAGTCGAGGCTGCCGGTCGCCTGCGCGCGCGTTGCGGTCTGCGCAAGCCGTTCCGTGGCGATGCGGACTTCGGTTGTCTGGTCCCGGAAGTCATTGCGGACCCGCTCGTAGAAGGCGCGGGCTCGCCCGTCCTGGCCGAGGGATTCGAAGATTTCGCCCAATTCCAGCAAGGCGCGCGCGGCGGCGTTGCGATCCGAAGCTGCGAATTCCGAGGCAACCTTTTCGAAGCCTTCCGTGGCGCCCTGCAGATCGCCCGCGGCCTTGAGCGCGCGCGCCCGATCGAGCGGCGCCCGGCCCGTTTGTGGCGCCCCCATGAGCGCTCCCGCAACGACGATCACGAACGCTCCGAAACGAATGAACCTGCCAAAACGAATCATGGCGCGCCTCCGAAGGGATTGGAACTGTCCGCGGTTGGTAAGAGTTTCAAGGGTCGAGGGGAGTATACTCCTCCCCGAAAATTCTTTAGCAGTCGGGGGCGCCTCCGCGCCGCGCGCTGACGCTTTCCTGCCGTCTGGAGAATCCGGCTATCGAAGCGCGTCCAGGATCGTTTCCAGCGCGTCGCCACTCCATCCTTCCGGCATCGTCCGGAAGCCACCCCTTGGCGCTCTTGCGGCCTGCTCGATGTAGTCGCGCGCCGAAAAACCCGCGGCGTCCTGCCGGTCCACCGCTCCTGCTGCGCGCAACAGGGTGATTCGGCCAGCGGCCGGCCGGCTCTGGAACTCCAGCGGCACGGGCCCCGGGGGATCCGGCGGAACCGCGGCAAACATCAGCGCGGACTGGCCAAATCTATCCTGAGCGTTGATGTTTGCGCCGGCGGCAATCAGGAGACGCAGCGTGTCATCGGGGCCGGCGGCTGCAGCCATCAATGCGGTCTGGCCCATCATTGAACGCGCGTTCGGGTCGGCCCCAGCCTTCAACAGCGCCGCGACAGCTCCGGACGTCTTGTCGTTACGAGCGGCGTACATCAGCGCCGTCCATCCACTTGCGTCCTGCGCGTTAAGATCGGCGCCGGCAGACAGCAGCCGCTGGACCTCCGCCGCATCACCTTTCGCGCTTGCGCGCATCAGGTCGGTAACTCCGGGTTTTGGCGAGGAGGTGTCTGTCCGGAGATTGAAAAAATCGGTCGGCGGAAATGCGGCCCCGGTCGCTGAAAAGGTTTCTTTCAGTGGATCGCCGGAAATCCAGACGTATTGCGCGACCAGCGTGTAGATTTCGGTCTTAAGATCCTGGAGCCACCGTGGCGCCTGATGTTCGCCGTCGTAAACCTCCTTTACTTGAGCGTCAATTCGAACACTAATGATGTCTGCTGTGTTGTGGGAGAGTTCGCCGTCAATGTCATATCGTGCGCATAGACCCCAGAAACCGTTCTCCCGCGCCTTCTGGATCAGGGCTCGAGCCTGCGCTGTAGGAATCGCGCCGGCGCCAGCCCAGTCCCAGATGGAAAGGCGCCATGTCACTTTCCCGCTCCCGTCGATTCTGATGTAATTCGGTCGCCGTTCAAACCTGTCGATCAGCTGTGTGGCGCCACGCGTCAACTCAACAAAGTCGTCCGCTGCAATTGCCCTGGGTGGGGCGGTCGCGTCATCGCATCCACGGCTAATCGTATTGATAGTCGGCGGCAGCCTCTGGGCTGCGGATGGTCCCGCTGGGACAACCGCGAGACCAATCAGCAGGCGCGCGATGAGGGAATGGCGCGCGCGACCGGGGTTGTGGAGATTCATAGGCTACTCTTTTACCACAATGCCGCCCGCGTCTCAGTCGGTCAGCGTTGTGATCGGAAGATGCGAATTCCGCGGCAACCCTATGGAATTGCGGTTACGGGTTTTCTGCCAGCATTACCGCGCCCAGCAGGAGGACCTTTCGCGGCGCGGTTACAAGGCGGAACTCATTGAGGTCGTCGATCAGCCCGCCGTGGATCGGCGCCGGATCGGCGCCCGGGCTTGACTCCTTAAAAGCCCTGTTGCTATAGTCCGCCCGCTTCTCGTTCACAACTCATGCTCGGGTTTTCTGCTCGTCCGCGCTCACGCAGTTTCTTCACGTCCAGGCTCGGCTGAAGCGGCGCCCTTCGGGGCTTCACTGGAGCGACAGGTCGGTCCGTAGGAGACCGGAACGACTTGTCCAGGACCTCTGCTGCGGGCAGCGCCCCTCCATGGCGGACCATCCGCGAATGGGTCTGTCCCCGGCCGAGTGACGTTTGACCAGGTCGGAACTTCGCGGCGCGGCTGCGTCCATGTCGGGAGGTTCGACGATCAGAAAAGAAGGAAAACATGATGATTCCAGAAATGGGCAATCGATTTTGCGGGGTTGCCGCGCTTGGTATTGCGGTGTCGTTAATGGCCGGCAACGCGTATCCGCAGAATCAGCCATCGGCCAAAGTCACGGCCAAGACCTCGAACGTGACGCTGCTTCCGAAGACTACCGGAACCGGTGACTGGCAAACGGTACTCGCCAACACGATCAAGACCCCCAATCAGAAGGATCTCTTCATTACCGCGTCCCTGGAGGTGGGCCTTTTTACGCAAACACTGAGCAGCAGCAGAGGCAGTCAGAAGGACACATCCACGGCGGAAGCCACTGTGCAGGCGCGCGTGCTGCTGGATGGCAATGTCGTCCAACCGGGAGCGGTTGTTTTTGGACGCCGGACCCAGACGCTGTCCGCAACCCTGGAAGGAGCGATTGCGGGTTGTTTTTCCGGCGTCGCCAATCCCGACGGCACGATCAGTATCGTGCTGGATCCCAACTGCGTCACTCCGGAAACGATCGAATTGATTCTCGACTCCATGAACGCCAACTCGTTCTCCTTCGTGGCGGTCGATGTATCCCAGGGCGTTCACACCGTCAGCGTGCAGGCGCGAATCGATACCACCGGCTCCGCCCAGAACGGTTCGTGGTCGGCGCTGGCCACTGTGGGCAAAGGGACCATGACCGTCGAATCCGTACGGCTCATCAAGGATCCGAGTGTCCTGGTGGAAGTCGATTAATCTTGCGGTCCGGAGCGGGCCATCCCGCTCCATCTCCAGTTCCGGAGTTCGAGAATCCCGGCCGCGTACGTGAACAAGCTTTCCGAAGCGCACAGGGCAATAAGGCCGGCGCCTTGAAAAGACTCGCGAGCGCCGTTCAGCTCTTGATCGATTTCAGGTCTTTCAACTCGAGCGCGAAAATCCGGCTCTTCCGGGCCTGGTTGTACGTTGCGCGTTTTCTGGCCGGCAGCGTCTCGAGCTCCGTTTCGGTGAAGCCCATCTGCTCGAACCAGTCGACGGTCCGTGTCGTCAGGGCAAAGACGCGCGTGAGGCCGGCTTTGGCCGCTTTCTCGACGAGGTAGGAAAGAATCTTCCGGCCCATGCTCAGGTGGCCGTAGACGGGATTGGTGGCGATGGCCGCGATCTCCGCCTGGCCGTCGCCAAAGTCGTGCAGGGCGCCACAGGCGTGGACGACTTCGTCGATCGAATACACGACGAAGTCGGCCTGCTGCGCCATCAGATCGTCCTCGGTCCGATTGATCAGGACCCCGTCGCTGACGAGCGGCTGCATCAGCCGCAGCACGTCGCCGATGTCGTCGGCCTTCATGGGACGAATCGACTCGTAGTCGTTGCCGTACACCATGGTTCCGATGCCGAGGTTCGAGAAGATCTCCCGAAGGATCGCTCCTTCCATCCGGCCATCCACCACATGCGCGCGCGCCGTCCCTTTGCGGCAGGCCTCGAGCGCGTACTTGAGATACTTCAGGTCGGGATCCGGATTGTCGGCGTTCAGGGTCAGGACTTCCTCGGCTTCTTCGAGACTCAGCCGCGCGACGCGGCCATCGCTGTTTTTCACGAGTCCCGGTGGCAGTTTGAACCGGGTGTCCATGAAGCCGTCGCTGTCGGTGACGAAGAACAGCTTTTCCGCCTGCAGCGCTTCGGCCACCGCCAGCGCAATCTCGTCGCTGGACAGGTTGTAGGGCTTGCCCGCCGCGTTCCAGCCGATGCAGGGGAAGATGGGGATCATTCCCTGGTTGAGGATCTGCTGCAGCGGCTCTTTGAGAATCTTTTCGACGCGGCCGGAGTGTTCGAAGTCGACGCCGTCAACCACGCCGATGCCCCTGGCGCGGGTGAAATTTCCAATGATGGCGTTGGCCTGAAACGCGGTCAGCAGGGTCATCACCCGATTGGCCACGTCGAAGGCCGCCATGCGAATGAATGGGATCGAGTCCTCCGTCGCCACCCGGACACCGTCCACGTAATCGCTTTCGATGTCGTATTCCTTCAGCACCTCGTCGATCCACTCGCGCGATCCGGGGACCAGAATGATCTCGATACCCGTGGCCCGCAGCATGGCCATGTCTTTGAGCAATTGCGCAAAGTGCGGGGCATTGAGAATCGGATAGTCGATCTTCAACACGATCGTCTTGCCGTCGAACCGATTCTGGTAATAAAAAACTTCCCGGATCAGGTCGACCTGTTCCCGGTGCTTGATCTCATCCATAAACGTTTCAACTTTAGCGGGAATTCGCGCACACGTCCATTCGAAGGCCGCAGCCAAACCCCATTCTACCTGCGGGCCGGCGTCAGGAAATCGCAGGTTGGTCCTTTTGCCCTGGAGAGCCGGCGATCGAGTGTCGCCAGCGGCAGGTCGAGCGCCTCCGCGACGGCCACAGACCATGCGTCATAACTCGTGAGGCCATGACGTAACTGCCAGACCCTTTCCGAAAACGGTTCGAACGGAAACAACTCCAGGTTGAGGAGCATGAGGTCATCCTGAGCCGCGTTTGCTTCGTGCGTCGTGAGCAGCCGGGCGCGTTCCAGACGGCGCAGTATGTTGGTCGCTTCAACGTAGACCAGCTCCGGCGCGCTCAACGGGCCACTGGCCATGACTTCTTCCGCCCAGGCGCCTGCAATGCCGGTGTCGACCAGAGCGGCGACGAGCACGGATGAATCAAGGACGAGGCTCAATGCCGGTCCGCGCCGCGGTGCTTCAGGATCCTCCGCGTCGAAATCCGCGTTCCCGAGGCGCGCTTTCGCCGGCGCACCTGCGCCAGCCATGCGTCCACCGAGGGACGGGCGGTCAGGCGCTCCAGTTGCGACTTCAAATACTCCTGCATGGACTTGCCTTCGAGCGCCGCCCGGCTGGCGATTTCGTCGCGCACGCTCTCCGGCACATCGCGAATTGTAATTTGAACCGGCATGCCAGCATTATGCAGTCATCGATGGCGTGATGCAATCGTCCCCGCCGGCGCCGGGAAGCGATGATCGGGCGATTGTCGTTGCGAAATCCGGGGGGATGGGCTGCGGCGGATTCCGCAGGCTATTCGGCAGGATTCAGGACCTACTGCAGTTTTCCGTGCTACGATGCGGCTGTTCACCCGGAGGTGTTTCATGAAAACCAATTCAGCCTCGGATCTTGCCGTCATCGTGAGCGTCACCAAGGAAGATCGCGGAAAGTAGCCGTCGGGCCCGATCTGCGGGTTCGAGTGTCCTGCCCGGGCTCCGTCTCCTTCCCAGCGCCTTCCTTTTTCACTGATCACCAGAAATCATCGCAGGAGAAACTACGTGTACGTACACGCGTTGGGATGGAATTCCTATTTTCAAGAGCAGTGGGACTCTCTGGACCGCTCCCACTTAAGACCGGCCCGTGTGGCGGAAGAACAGCGCGGGGCATATCACGTCGCCCTGGAAGATGGCGAATGGACTGCCGAAGTCACCGGGCGCTTTCGCCACGGCGCGCCGGATCGCTCGTCGTTTCCCTCGGTGGGGGATTGGGTGGCGGTCGAGACCGTCGCCGGCGAACGGAAGGCCTTCATTCAGGCGCTGCTGCCGCGCCGGACCAGACTCTCGCGCAAAATCGCCGGAGAGCGTTCGGAGGAGCAGATCCTCGTCGCCAATGTCGACACCGTGTTCATCGTGACGTCGCTGAACGCCGACCTGAATCCCCGGCGCCTTGAGCGCTATCTCACGATGGTTTTCGAAAGCGGGGCTCAGCCGGTGATCCTGCTGAACAAAGCCGATCTCTGCTCGGACGCGAATGCGGCGGCCGTGAGTATCTCGGCGCTGGCAATGACGGCGGATGTTCACGTCGTCAGCGCTTTGACGGGAACCGGGTTGGGCGCCTTGAACGCGTATGTCGCCAGAGGCGCCACCGCCGTGCTGGTGGGGTCATCGGGCGTCGGAAAGTCCACGATCATGAACGCGATGTTGCAATCGGGCGCTCAGAAAACCGCGCCGATCCGCGATGGAGACGATCGGGGACGGCACGCGACGACCTTCCGTCGTCTATACCTGATGCCGGCGGGCGGGGTCTTGATTGATACGCCGGGCCTCCGCGAACTGCAGTTGTGGGATGCGGACCATGTGGATGAAGCGTTCGAAGACATAACAACGCTGGCCGGAGGTTGCCGCTTCCGCGATTGCCGGCATGACGGAGAACCGGGCTGTGCGGTTCAGGAGGCCATCGCCATTGGCGCGCTCGACGAGGGACGCCTGGAGAGCCTGAAGAAGCTTCAACGGGAACTGGACCATCTCGATCGCCGCCGCGATGTGGCCGCGCAGGCGGAGCAGCGGCGGCGATGGAAACAGATTGCGAAAGGCTTGCGGCAGCGTCCGAGAGGTAAGCCGTGATTTGCAGGGGCGATCGGATGAAGCTGTGAATGAATTGGGGACAGCCTTTGAATTCGGCTGACAAATGCCGCGTTATCAACGCCACCTTCACCGAATTCGGAGGCTGTCCCCAATTCATTCACAGCTTCATTAAACCGCCCCTGCATAGGGAGCGGACGTCCAACAGTGGTACGATTCCCGGCTGAGAAGCATTATTTTCCGAGAAGGAGTTGTGTATGCAACGGCGTGAAGCAATTCAGACTCTGACCGCCGCTGGTCTTGCTGCGGTCATTCCCGGAGTCCCGGCGCCCGCCTCCGCGCAGGCGGCCGCGGACGCGTGGCCAATCAAACCGCTGCCATTCAATCCCGCCAGCCTGAAGGGACTGTCGGAGAAACTCCTGGTTTCACACCACGACAATAACTACGCCGGCGCCGCGCGGCGCATCGGCCAGATCCGCCAGGTGCTGGCGGACCTGCCCCAGAACGCGCCGGGATTCCAGCTGAAGGGGCTGAAGATGGAGGAACTCATCGCGACGAATTCGGCCATCCTCCACGAAGAATATTTCGGGAATCTGGGCGGAGACGGTAAGGCGACCGGATCGCTCCAACAGGCGCTGGCTCGGGATTTCGGCGCTCTCGCCAAATGGGAGCAGGATTTTCGGGCCACATCGACTGCTCTTGGCGGTGGCAGCGGTTGGGCCATCCTGACGCTGAACCTGCGTGACGGAAAGCTTCACAACATGATCGCGTTCGATCATACGGACAATCTGGCTTTTGGCCGGCCGATCCTGATCAACGACATGTTCGAGCACGCCTATCACATGGACTACGGTTCGGCCGCCGCAAAGTACGTGGACGCGTTCATGCAGAACGTCAACTGGCAGGAGTGCAACCGGCGATATGAAGAAGCGCTGAAGATGTTTGCTCTGCTGAAGAAATAGGTCGCCGGAAATACGAGTCGAATGAAGGGAGGCGTGAAATGAAGATCATGATGCGTTTGGGCGCGGGTATCCTTCTGACGTTTGCGCTGTTCTTCGCCGCCTGCGGCAAGACCGAGGAACAGCCGCCGGACGTGGGGCAGATGATGAACAATCCGGAGATGATGAACCAGATGACGCGGCAGGTCATGAGTAATCCGGAAGCGATGAACCGGATGATGGATCAGATGATGTCCGATCCCAAGGCGATGGAATCCATGTCGACATACATGATGGGCCACATGGACCGGATGCGCGGACACATGCAGTCCATGATGGCGAATCCGGATTACCGCAAGGCCATGATCGATGCGATGCGCTCGGATCCGGCCATGCGGGAGTCGATGCGGTCCATGCTGGAGGAAGCGGAAAAGCCGGCGCCGTAGTGGGCGGCTCGCCTGATTGCGTCTGTCGCTCGTTCCCGCCTCTCCCGCCTTGTAGGGGCGGTCATAGACCGGTCCTACAAGGAGACGGGACCCAAAACATTCCCGCTGTGACAGGAGAGGGCAGACGATCCGGCGCTTCTGCCTACTTCCGCGCCGCCAGAAACAGCCGGAGCCGCCGCGCAATCTCATCGCGCACGCGCAGAAATGTCTGGGCCTGGCGGTCGGGCGGCGCCTCGGCGGGGTCGTCAAAGCTCCAGTGGATGTTCTCTGTGCCGGGAAATACCGGACACTGCTGTTTCGCCCGATCGCAGACCGTGACGACGTAATCGAAGCTCTGGCCGGCGAACTCGCTGACGTCCTTCGAGCGTTGGCGGCTGACGTCAATGCCCATGTCGCTCATGGCTGCCGCGGTTTCCGGGTGGAGTCCCTTCGGCGCGGTTCCCGCGCTGAAGACGTCGAATTGATCGCCGGCGAAATGCCGTAACAACGCTTCAGCCATCTGGCTTCTGGCCGAGTTTCCCGTACAAAGAAAAAGCACTCGTTTCTTACTGCTCATGGTTTTTCGTGATCCTTGCCCGAAAAGTGTAGGGAACTGCGGTCGTGATGGAGGACTCCCCGCTGGAAAACAGCCAGCGGCACAGGACAGTTGCGAGGACCGCCCCGACCAGCTGCGCCGCAATGAATCCGGGAGCGTCGATGGGACGGATGCCCGAAAACGTATCGGTGGCCGCCCGGGCCAGCGTGACCGCCGGATTGGCGAAAGACGTTGACGACGTGAACCAGTACGCGCCGGTAATGTAAGCGGCGACCGCCAGGAAAACAGCGTTGGGCCGAAATCGCGAGCATCCGTGAATCGTGGCGAGAAGCCCGAACGTTGCCAGCGCTTCGCCGAGCAGCAGGGGAGTCCCGGTCCGGACATGGGTCGAGGCGAAGAATGGCGGGAGATCGAACATCAGGTTCGCCAGCGCCACGCCGGCCAGAGCGCCCACGATCTGCGCCGCGATGGTCGTGGGGATGTGACGCCATCGTCCCCGCTCGAAGCCTTCGGAAAGCGTGACCACCGGGTTGAAGTGCGCTCCGGAAACCGGCCCGAAAATGAGAATCAGGACGGCGAGGGCCGCGCCCGTCGCCAGGGAGTTGGCAAGCAACGCGACGGCGGTGTTCCCGGCGGCCAGGCGCTCACCCATGATTCCGGATCCGACCACCGCGATGAGCAGCATCGCGGTCCCCACCGCTTCGGCGGTCAGTTTCCTTAAAGGTGTGGCCTCACGATCGCTCATGACGCGCAACAATCCGGCCCGCAGCACGACCTGGGTTTTGTGGCCCGAACGAACGCGCTCATGAATCGGCCCTCCACCTGGCGGGCCACGGCGTCCACGTCGAGGCCCTGATCGCTCAGAAACGATCGGGCGTCCTCGATGTTGTAGATCCTGGTCGGCTCGACATGGATGTTCTCGAATCCGGCGGCTGCGAGTCTGGCGCGATACGCGCTTTCTTCCAGCGCGCCGGCGACGCAACCCACCCAGAGCAGAACACGCTCACGAATCTCCGGCGGGACCGCGCCGCGCGTGACGACATCGGAGACTGCGAATCGTCCGCCCGGCTTGAGCACGCGGAACGCTTCCCGGAAAACCTGGTCCTTGTCGGCGGAGAGGTTGATGACGCAATTTGAAATGATGACGTCCACGGAATTGTCCGGAAGGGGAATCCGTTCGATGACGCCTTTCAGAAACTCCACGTTCGTCGCCCCGGCCTTCCGCTGATTCTCGCGGGCCAGAGCCAGCATTTCGTCGGTCATATCGAGGCCGTAGGCCTTTCCAGATGGACCGACCCGCCGCGCCGACAACAACACATCGATGCCGCCGCCGGAGCCGAGATCGAGGACGGTTTCTCCAGCGTGGAGTTCCACCAGCGCCGTCGGATTGCCGCATCCGAGAGATGCCTTCAGAGCGGATTCGGGAACGGCGGCGGCTTCCGCCGAATCGTAGAGATCGGCGGTGATCGGGTCATGACGTCCGCCGCAGCAGGAAGACGTTGCGCAGCAGGATGCGCCGCCTTCGTCGAGAATCTTCAGGGCGATTTCGCCGTACTTCTCTCGGACAATATCGTTGATTTCGGTTCCAGGCATGATTTTCCTCCTTAAGAGCAGCACACGATCCGCTGGGGCTCGATGGCCCTGTTTCGGGTGCAGCACTCCGCAAACAGAAACCCGAGCAATTCTTCCAGCGCGCCGGTATTGGCCGAATACCAGAGAAACGTTCCGTCCCGCCGGACCTGAACCAGTTTTTCGTTTCTCAGCTTGTCGAGATGGTGAGACAGCGTCGAACTGGGGATCTCCAGTTCGACGCCGATGTCGCCGACGGTCATGCCGTCAGGATGGGCCGATAACAGAAGGCGCATGATCCGGAGTCTGGGTTCTGTGCCCATTGCCGCCAGCATGTCCGCGTATTTGGGGATTGTTTCGGAATCGATCTGTTTTTTTGTTCGAGCCACCGTGGTTCCTCCAGCCGGCGCATATTCGATATTTCCAAGATAATGGAAATATGGAAACAGTCAAGCGTAAATTCGGCAA